>JAFGFO010000403.1 GCA_016931085.1 Thermoflexales bacterium | reverse complement strand
CGCCGCAATCACGCGGCCTATGTTTCCCATCGCAAGCGTCGACTCGCTGAACTCGACAATGAAGTCTCGTTGTAGTACTAGCATGCACCACAAAATCAGGATCGTGGTCGTCGACGATCATCCTGTGTTTCGGCAGGGCTTGCGCGACGTGCTGATGGCAGAAGATGATCTTGATGTCATCGGTGAAGCCAGCGATGGCGAACAAGCCTTGCAACTCGTGCGCGAGCTCGTGCCCGACGTTGTCGTCATGGATGTGAATATCCCTGGCTTGAATGGGCTGCAAGTGGTTCATCGTTTGCAACAGGAGCGCGTTTCTAGTTATGTTTTGATGCTCACCGCTTACGACGATGCCGAGCAAATCTTCCTGGCGATTCGTTATGGCGCCAGCGGCTATTTTCCTAAAGAGGTGACGCCCCACAAGCTCATCACCGCCATCCGCCACATTAGCCAGGGCTACAGCGTGATAGGAGATGTGGTCATGGACGAGAGCCAGTTGGCGGCCTGGCTGCTCGGAGCCACCGAACGCTTTGGGGGTGAGGGGCTAGGCCGCTCGGAAGAACCCCTGCCTTCACTGTCACCGCGTGAGATGGAGATTTTGCAGTTGATCACGCACGGTTTGCCTAACAAGATCATTGCCCAGCGACTCGATATTAGCCACCAGACGGTCAAGAATCATATCACGTCTATTTTACACAAGCTCGACGTCGGCGATCGAACCCAGGCTGCCCTGTATGCCCTGCGGCGAGGGTGGGTCAGGCTGCAAGATACCCAGGCCGTTCATACACCAGGCGGGAGCGGCACACCAGATGAAGCATACGCAATAGAGGATAAATGACATGGATACTCGGTTAGATGGCGAAATACCTTTGTTGGAACAATTGGTCGGCGAGACACGCGCGGAATACGAGCAGGTCCAACGAGAGCTCAAGGAAACAGATCTCCTCATCCAGCAGACGAGTACAGAAGTGGATCGATTGGCTCAGCGCAATGCTCAAGCCAATAACCGCCTACGCCAATTGGATTTCGAAAAGACGCCCCACGCAGCTATCCAGGAAAGCTATACCGATCTTTTAGACGCCCAGAAGCGCTTGTTTATGATGCGGGGTCAATTGGAAAAGTTGCAGAGCGACCAACAACACCTGCAGCGCTATTGTAACAACCTGCAGCACCTGCTCGAAACAACCCAGGCTCTGGATCAAGGCCCCGCTCAAACGGCGGCCGGTGGAGTGCCTGATCAGCCGCTCGTGGTGCGCATTGTCGAGGCTCAGGAGGGAGAACGCCAACGCCTGGTGCGCCAACTGCACGATGGGCCAGCCCAGTCCTTGACGAACCTGATTTTGCAGGCTGAAATTTGCGAGCGCTTGTTTGATAGCGACGCAGACCGGGCTCGAGCGGAATTGGGCGGCCTCAAGACGGCTGTGGTCACCACCTTTCAAAAAGTGCGCGATTTTATGGCCGATCTGCGCCCGATGATGTTGGACGACCTGGGACTGATCCCGACGCTCAAACGCTACGTCGATACCTTCAAGGAAAAAAGCACGATTGCTACCACACTGACGATCACGGGCGCGGAGCGGCGGCTGGCCCCCTATAAGGAAGTAACTGTCTTTCGAGTGATCCAGGAATTGTTGAATAATGCCCGCCAACATTCCAACGCTACACGCATCCAGGTGAACCTGGATATGGGCGAGACACTCGTCAAGGCCAGCGTGGAAGACAACGGCAGCGGCTTCGACCCCCAGGAAGCCATGGCGGTCACAAGCCCTCACAAGACGATCGGACTGGTCACACAGCGGGAAAGAGTCGAGATGCTGGGAGGCCGGCTTCAGATCGACAGCAGCCCTGGGCAAGGGACACGGATAAACTTAGAGCTACCTGTGGGCGAGTAAGCGGTGGTCGAAGACGCCCAGGCCATTCTTGTGGCCCCTTGACTTTTTGGCAAAAATCACTATAGTAGTATTTACAACGTTGTATTTTCTCAAGCCCTAACATATTCAGGAGGCCTTGATGGGTGGACGTGGCAGAACTCTTCTCTTGGTAGGTGTGGTGGTTTTGCTGATAGCAGCTTTGGCGGTCGTGTTTATGCTGCGTCAGGGCGGGGACGATGGCGAGGTGGCACTTGAACCGGTCGGGACACCGACGCCGTCCACAACTCAGATTGTCGTCGCAATCCAAGATATCCCGCGCGGGGAGCAGGTGATGAGCGGCACGGTTGACTTGGCGGATTGGCCCATAGGCCGGGTGCCCGCCGGCGCGATGGTGTCGGTCGACAAGGCGATGGGGCAATATGTGCGCTTTGACCTCCCTTCCGGGGTGCCTATTTTGCCCGGCATGTTGGCTGCCACGCTCGGCGAGTTGGCTGGCGTGTCTGACCTGCCGCTCAAAATCTTGCCCGGCAAGGTGGCGGTGGCCTTGCCCGTTTCGCGCTTGTCCAGCGTGGCGTATGCCCTGATGCCGGGAGATCACGTGGATGTGCTGGCCTCGTTCTGGGTGATTGGCCTCGATGAGGAATTTCAAAGCGAGTTGCAAAACAACATGATCCTGATTGTGCCCGCCAAGGAGGAAGAGATCAACTTTGTGCAGTTCAATCCGGGTGGGCGCGAGGGGAGCCCGCTGTTTGGCTATGGCACGCTCGAACATCCGTCCGGGAAACAGTATCCACGGGTGGTTTCTCAGCTCACCGTCCAGAACGCCGTAGTGCTGGGGGTAGGGGACTGGCTCAGCCAGGGGGCGCCAGCCGCAACCCCTGTCCCCCAGGGGGGACAGAGCCAGCAGACTGAAGAGACCGGGCCGTCCGGCCCTGACATCGTCACTCTGATCGTTGACCCGCAGGACGCGCTGGTGATCAAGTTCCTCCGCGAGACCGGCGCGGTGATTGACCTGGCGTTGAGGTCGGCTGGCGATAAAGAAGGGCAGTTTTCAACCGAGGCGGTCACCATACAGTACATGTTTACGCGCTTCCAGATGGCTGAACCGCCCAAGTTACCTTATGGAGTGGTACCGGCGCCTACGCCGTCCAAGTAGGTGTGGATAGCTTGGCAGGAATGATTATGGCAGACAAGATTACCGTCCTGATTGTCGATGACATCCCCGAAACCCGTGAGAACGTCAGAAAGCTGCTGATGTTCGAAAAAGACATCACGGTGGTCGACGCGGCTGGCTCGGGGAATGAGGGCATCAAGCTGGCTGCGCAGTACCGGCCCAACGTGGTATTGATGGATATCAACATGCCGGATATCGACGGCATCACGGCTGTAGAAGCCATCATTCAGCAGACGCCCACAACCCAGGTTGTGATGATGTCGGTGCAGAGTGAGGCGGGCTATATGCAACGCGCCATGGAGGCCGGCGCGCGTGGCTACTTGACCAAGCCATTTACTGGCGACGAGCTGGTGTCTACCGTGCGGCGCGTGTACAAGGTCGGCCAGGCACGCATGCCGGCGATGGCCGCCCCAGTCGCCGGCGCCCCAGTCGCCGGCGCCCCAGCCGCCGCTGGGGCACCCAGGCAGAAGCGCGGCCACGTGGTGGCCGTGGTCGGTTCCAAGGGGGGAGTTGGCACGAGCGTGGTGACGGTCAACCTGGCCCTGGCGCTCCACAGCGCCGGCCACAAAGTGGCTGTGATGGATGCCAGCCTGGAATTCAGCAACGTGGGGGTGTTGTTGAACTTGCAAGCTTCGCGCAGCATCGGTGATCTGATCCAGGTAGCTGACGAGATTGACCCCGAGCTGGTTGAAAACACTTTGACCCCACACCCTTCGGGCGTCAAGGCCATGCTGGCGCCCGCCAGCCCGGAAATGGCCGAGCTGGTGACCGCCGAGCTGCTCAAATCAATTTTGCACGAGTTGTCAGCCTTGTTCGACTTTGTGATTGTCGACACGCCCAAGTCTTTGCACGAACGGGTGTTGACCATTATGGACGAAGCGGAGCGGGTGGTGCTGCTGTCTATGCCCGATATCCCTACCCTTAAAAACACACGTGATCTCTTTGGAGTGCTGGATGCTCTGAAATATCCATCTTCCAAAATGGTGTTTGTCTTGAACAAAATGGATCGCCGGGCAGGCATCACGGCTAAGGATGTGTCGGACAATCTCAAGCATCCGGTCGCAGTGGAAATCCCGCTCGACGAGGCGATTGTGATGTCTTCGATCAACCGGGGCATTCCATTCGTGGCCGATCAACGAGCCAAGCCTGTAGCTCGGGCGCTGATACAATTGGCTGAATTTTTGGTGCGTGATCTGACGGCTGTCCCAGAGCCGGTCGCGCCAGTGCCCACGGCAGCGGATGATGCCGCACGCAGTCGCCTGGGCAGGTTGATGGGACGTTAGGACCTACAGCGGAGACATCCGAAGTCTTCAAGACTTCGGATGTCTAGGAGGAAGTCGTATGTCATTGCTAAGACGAATCGAGAAAGGACAATCTGGCGCCCAGCCTTCAGACCAGCCTTCGATGTTGAGCGAGATGCGCGCTCGCAAGCCACCGTCAGCCGTCGCACCTAGCCGGGACGCTTATCTCGATCTCAAGGGACGTGTTCAAAACAAGTTGCTGGCTGAATTGGACCCCAGCATGGATGTGACACGCACCGAGGAGGTCCGGCGCACGATTGAAGATCTCTTTGACAATACGCTGTCCGAAGAGAACATCATCCTGAGCCGGGTCGAGCGCCAACGCCTGTTCGAGCAGATCGTGGCCGAAATCCTGGGACTAGGTCCCTTGGAGCCTTTGTTGGCCGATAACAGCGTCACGGAAATCATGGTCAACGGCCCGCGCCAGGTCTATGTCGAGCGCAAAGGGAAACTCGAGCGCACGAACCTGACCTTTGAAAGCAACGACCACGTGATGCGTATCATCGACCGTATCGTGGCGCCCCTTGGCCGGCGTATCGATGAATCCAGCCCTTACGTGGACGCCCGCCTGCCCGATGGCAGCCGCGTGAACGCCGTCATTCCCCCGCTGTCCCTGGTCGGACCGACGCTGACCATCCGCAAGTTCTCTAAAACGCCGCTGACCGTGGAGGACTTGATCCGTTTCGGCTCGTTGACGCAAGAGTCGGTCGAGTTCCTCAAGGCCTGCGTCAAAGCCAGGATGAACGTCATCGTGTCGGGCGGCACCGGCTCTGGCAAGACGACCTTGCTGAACGTTCTGTCCAGTTTCATCCCGGACGATGAACGCATCTTGACGATCGAAAACGCGGCCGAGTTGCAGTTGCGCCAGGAGCACGTGGTGACGATCGAAACCCGCCCCCCCAACATTGAAGGTAAAGGTGAGGTGACGATTCGTGACATGGTGATCAACGCACTCAGAATGCGCCCCGATCGGATCGTGGTAGGCGAGTGCCGCGGCGAGGAAACCCTGGATATGCTGCAGGCCATGAACACCGGCCACGATGGCTCGATGACGACCTTGCACTCGAACAGCCCGCGTGACACCATCGCCCGCCTGGAAACCATGGTGATGATGGCCGGCTTTGACCTGCCCGTGCGCGCGATCCGCGAGCAGATCGCTTCGGCCATCGATGTGATTTGCCACCAGGAGCGCTTGCGCGGCGGCCGCCGCAGCGTGGTCAACATTACCGAGGTACAAGGGATGGAGGGTGACGTGATCACGCTGGCCGACATCTTTACCTTTGAAAACCAAGGCTCTGAGGAGGGCAAGGTCATGGGGATTCTGAGGCCGACCGGCCTGCGCCCCAAGTTTATGGATCGCATCGAGTCAGCCGGTATCCGCCTGCCGCCGACCATTTTCGGCATCGGCAAGCGATAGTAGAGGTTTAGAGACGTGGCATGCGCCGTCTCTACGGACCGCATTCAGGGAGTAAAGGATGCGCTTATTTCGTAAGAGTCAAGTTGAAGAACGCCTGGAGACCTTTGCGGACGTCGAGGCCCTCAAGCCGGCAGAAGAGTTCGTCAAGGAGGACCGTGGGTCATTCTTGACCGAACAACTGAACAAGGCGGTGGCAGGACGTGGCTTTGCGGCCAATATCGCGACCGAGTTAGCGCGGGCCGACTTGAAGATCACGGTGGGCGAGTACCTGGCGCTGCTGGTGATCGCCGTCATCATCGGTGGCGTACTAGCCCTTTTTATCTTCCGCAACCCGGTTTTTGCGTTGGTCGGTGGCGTGGCCGGTTTCTTCGCCCCACGTATTTACCTTGGCATGGCCCAGGGCCAGCGTTTGACCAAGTTCAATAACCAACTGGGCGACACGCTCAACCTCATGGTCAATGGTCTGCGCGCCGGTTACAGCGTTTTGCAGGCGATGGAAGCGGTCGCGCGTGAAATGCCAGAACCGATGTCCACCGAATTCGGCCGCGTCGTCCGCGAGGTGCAGCTGGGCTTGACGGTCGAACAAGCCCTGAACAATATGCTGCGCCGGGTGACCTCAGAAGACCTGGATATGGTTGTCACCGCTATTAACGTTCAACGTGAAGTGGGTGGTAACTTGGGTGAGATCATGGAGGTGATCAGCCATACGATTCGCGAGCGGGTGCGCATCAAGGGTGAGGTCAAGACGCTGACGGCCCAGGGCATGATGAGCGGCTACGTGATCACCGCGGTGCCGATTGTGTTGTTCCTCCTGATCTTTTTGATCAACCGCCCGTATGCTGTGCGCTTGTTCGAGTTCCCGTGCGGTGTGGGGATGTTGGTTTGCGCCATCATCCTTATTGCTTCAGGCTTCTTTGCGATTATGAAGATCGTTCAGGTTGAGGTGTGAAAGGGGGGTATGAGCGATGTTGACATGGGTGATCCTCGGTGTGGTCTTGGTGGGTGGAGCTATTGCACTCATCGTGATTGGCATCCGGGCGCCAGACCCGGCGGATGCACTCCAGGCCCGGCTGGCCGAGTACAGCACGCGTGAACAGCCCATGACCTTGGAGGAGCTCGAGCTTTCCTTGCCGTTTTCGCAGCGCGTTATCGCGCCGATCGTGCGCAGGCTGGCGGACCAGTTGGCACAAATGACCCCAGACAAAACCCTGGAGGCGACCAATCGCATGCTCGAGCTGGCCGGCAATCCGTACAAAAACCCGGGCGAGCTGATGGTGCGCCGCGTAGCGGGTGCGGTGATCGGGGCCGTGTTGGGCTTTGTCGGAGGGACGCTTGCCAAGCAACCCACCATCATAGCGCTCGCCGCCATGCTGGGCGCCGGCTATATTGGCTTCCAGTTCCCGGGCATGGCCTTGCAGTCGACCATTCGAAGCCGCAAGGACTCGATTACCAAGGCGCTGCCCGACGCCCTGGATTTGCTGACGATCTGTGTCGAGGCTGGGCTAGGCTTTGACGCGGCCATGGGTAAGGTGACCGAAAAGTGGGACAACGTGCTGAGCAAGGAGTTTGGCCGTGTCTTGCACGAAATCCGCCTGGGCAAGACGCGCCGCGAAGCCCTGCGCGACATGGCCGATCGCACGGACGTGCCGGACGTGATCAGTTTTGTGGCTGCGCTGATCCAGGCTGATCAACTGGGTGTGTCGATCGCCAAGGTGCTGCGTATTCAATCAGACCAGATGCGCCTCAAGCGCCGGCAACGCGCTGAGGAAAAGGCGCACCAGGCACCCATTAAAATGATCTTCCCGATGGTGTTTTTGATCTTTCCATCGATCTATGTGGTGCTGCTGGGACCGGCCGGGATGATCCTCATGGAGACCTTTGGGGCTGGGGGAGCGATGGGAGAGTGATGCCCATCCAGCCACGAGAGCTATGGCAGCCAGATTGTGGTGGGGGGAACGGATTGGCCCGCTGCGTGAGCTTGGGGCCTTGCTCGTCAATGTGCTGTTCCCGCCGCGCTGTGTCGGTTGTCGCCGGCTAGGAGCGCAGTGGTGTGCGGCTTGCCAGGCCAGCGTTCGTCGGCTTGAGCCACCCCTTTGCTCCCGCTGTGGACGCCCACAGCAGGCCAGGCCGGTTTGTGACACTTGTCGGCGCCTCTCGCCAGGCTTGAATGGTATCCGTTCGGTAGCTTTGTTTGAGGGATCGTTGCGCCAGGCAATTCACGCTTTCAAATATTCTGGACAAGCTTCGCTGGCAGAGCCGCTGGGCGAGTTGCTTGTCTCGTATTGGGCTGAAAGCCCGCTCCCGGCCGATTTGATTGTCCCCGTTCCGCTCCATCCAACGCGCCAACGCCAGCGTGGCTATAACCAATCGAGCCTGTTGGCCGGCCGACTCGCCGTGGCTGCCCACTTGCCGCTGGTGGAGGATTGCCTGGTGCGCGTACGCGCGACTGCCTCGCAAATGACCTTGGGTGTGCACGAACGCCAGCGCAATGTCGAGGGTGCGTTTCGATGTGTGGACAGCCACCTGGCCGGCCAGCGTGTTGTGCTGGTGGACGATGTGTGTACGAGCGCCTGTACGCTTGGCGCATGCAGCACGGCCTTGTGCGAGTCTGGTGTTGCCTCAGTGTGGGCTTTGACCCTGGCCCGCGCTGTGTAACCATTTTTTATACAAGGAGAACAAAATGATTGATGTCAGAATTCGTGGTCGGAATATGGAAGTTACACCTCGCTTGCAAGAGTATATCGAGAGGAAAGTCGGCCGGCTCGACCGCTATTTGCCGACGATTATGGAAGCAGACGTGGAGGTCTCGTCTGAAAAAACAAAAAGCGCCAAGGACCGACAAGTCGTACAACTGACTGTGCGCAGCAAGGGAACGATCTTGCGTGTGGAGGAGCGCGATCACGATGTATTTACGGCGATCGATACGGTTCTGGATAAAATGTATCGCCGCATCGGCCGCTATAAGGGCAAACGCCACGGACGCAACCGGGCCGGCATCGAGGAAGCTGGTGGTGAAGAGCTGCCGGTCGAGATGACCGAAGAAGAGATGACCGGGCGGATCGTACGTACCAAGCGGTTCCAAATGGTGCCCATGAACACGGAGGAGGCGATCGAGCAAATGGAGTTGCTGGGGCACGATTTTTACGTGTTTTTCAATGCAGGTGAGGGACGGGTCAATGTCTTGTACCGGCGCAAGGACGGAGATTACGGCTTGATCCAGCCCGAACTGGCTTAGCTTGAAGATAGTATACAGGTGACCGGCACCTCGCGAAGTGGGTGCCGGTCACCTGGCTAGATTATGAAAACGATCCTGATGGTCTGTACCGGCAACCTGTGCCGCTCGCCCATGGCCGAGGGGCTGCTGCAGCGCAAGCTGGCGCGCGAAGGACACTCGACAGCGTTCCGAGCCGCTTCAGCCGGGGTCTGGGCCAGCGATGGCTCCCCCCCCAGCACCCACGCCGCTCAGGCCGTCGCCGAGCTGGGCGTCGATATTTCCAGGCACGCCAGCCGAAACTTGACGGAGGCGATCGTAGCCGAGGCCGCGCTGATCCTGACTATGACACACAGCCACGCTGAGGCCATCCGGCTCGAATTCCCCTCGTATGCTCACAAAGTCTACTTGTTGAGCGAGATGAGCGGCGTGCTCTACGACGTGGGCGACCCCATCGGCCAGCCGCTGGCCGAGTACCGCGCCACGGCGGCCGAGATCGAGCGCTTGATCGAGCAGGGCTATCCCAGGATCATCCAGTTGGCAGGGGCATAGGAAACTCACTTCGCACCAAGGACGAAAATACGCACACGTAGGGGCGAGGCACTGCCTCGCCCCTACCCAAAGGCTTATTTTCGAAGCAGCCCGAGCCCCGGGCGTTAGACGGACACGTGCGCTTCTCGAATGCGCTCCCAGGCCGCGTGGATTTCCGCCATCTCTTCGGCCCGCTCGGGCAGCTCGCCATAGTGAACCCCGATATACGCCTCGGTAATGTGCAGTAACTCGGCCCGCTGAGCGGGGAAACATTCGTACAGCGCCGGCAGATATTCGTACGGCGTGAGGGCCGGGCGGCGGGGATAACCTCGCCGCCCGGCCAATTTCTGCAATTGAGCGTAAATGCGGCGAATGGTGAGCGCGGTCAAGAATCCGTTCGCACCCAGGCGAGCCAGCAGTCCGGCCGCCCCGCTTAGACGCTTGAGCCCATGTCCCAACTGGCGGCGCAGGCGCGCGGCCCAGCGGCCGGCCGACCAGATCGATTCGTGCTCTTCGTCTTCGGCACTGCTGTCTCTGGCTTGCAAGCGGCCGGCGGCCCAGGCGACGCCGGCAACGATCAGGATCACGACCAGTAACACAGCTAGACCTTTGCCGCAACCAAGCGCCCGCGTGATGAATTCGACCGCTGGCGAGCTGGCGCCTGGCTCTGGGGTGAGCTGAGCCGGCTCGACCGTCGCGAACTGGCCTTCCAACGCGGCCCATCTCAAGCTGATCAAATCTACCAGCCAGTCGATCGCCACGCCGAACAGGAAAAGGATCGGAATGACCACGACGGCTGACAGGACCGACACGATGACCAGCAGCGGCTGGAGTAGCGTCAAGACATACTCTAGCCCAACACCGGTGATGGCGCCCATCACGGCGCCGGCCGCCAGCACAACGGCTGCCGTGCACAGGCTCAGCATGCCCAGCCACCAGGCGCCGAATTGTGAACGCTTGCCGCCCGGCTGCTCGCCGATCGTTTCGACACGGGTCAAGCCGATGGCGAGCAACTGGCAAAAGAAAAAAGCCGCCAGGATAACGTTGATTTCGGCTGGCTCGACGGCGTACAAGCTCACAAGCACAAAGAGCGTAAAGGCCACCACGCCGAGTTGGAACTTGGCCCGTGCGTCGAGCACGCTCAGCGGCTTTTGAGCCAGCCTTAGCCCGCGCCACGCCAGGAAAACGATCGCCAGTACGATCGACAGGCTGGCGGGGATCAGGCTGGAAAAATCGGCCAGGGAGCGCAAGGTGGAGAGCCGCCACGGCCAATTTGGCCACTGTTCCAGGCTGCTCAGCCCCCAGGCACTCAGCGCCAGCACGGCGACGAGGAACATGACCCGCTGGAAGCGGACTCCCAACCCCAGTGTAGCTATTCCTCGCACCAGGTACGACACGCCCAGGATGATGGCAAAGATCACGTTGGCTATCGCCGTGATGGACAGCGGGCGGTAGAGCATGGCAAAGGCGGTCAGCCACGGCGCAAGCGTACACGCTTCAGCCATCGCCCGCGCCAGGTATATCCCCTCCCGGCGAGGACGGAGGGTGAATTTCGAATTTGCCCATTTGCCCATTTGCTGATTTGCTATTCGCTATTTGTCGACTCGCCCATTTGTTATTTGCCCCGACCGAAGTTCGGCCTTTGCCCCGACCAAAGGTCGGCACTTGCTCGGCACATGGTGCGTCAGCACCCCAGCCAGCAGTGGCGGCTCGGCGTCCAGGCTGACCAGCACGATGCGCCGGCCGGCGGCCTGTAACTGTTGGAGGCTGGCCAACAAGGCCGGCATGGTCACGGCTGTGACGACGACCAGCGTCGCCCCCCACGGCAGCGTCGGGCTTTCGTTGAACAGAAATTTATCCATCGAGGCCGTGACAAAGCCGGTCACGGCCGCCATCGATTCCAGGATGCGCATGAGTTGATCGGGCGCCCGGCCCGGCAAGACCTTGATCGCTCGCTCCGAGAGCGGCCGGGCGCCATTGGAGATGAAACCGACCGAGTAACGATTGTCAATTGCGTAGGCCGCCAGCGAAGCCGCCACCGTGATCGTTTCTTCAAGCAGATCGGGCAAAATGCCCTGCCAGGGCTTGGGCAGCGTGGCGACGTCCAGGCAGATGACGGCGGTCAGTGTGATGGTAGGCTCGTAGACACGTGTTTGGAGGGCCTGGCGGCGGGCGGTGGCCGGCCAGTGAATGTGGCGAAAGCTGTCGCCGGGGCGAAAGTCGCGCGCACCCATCGTGCGGCTGGGATCCTCGAGTAACTGGTAACGAGCGCGCTTGTCTCCCAAGGGTTCCTTGCCGGGCAGCCCTAACTCCTCCAGCGGCACGACACGCGGGTAGACGACGAGTTCTTCTTGCGAGTCCAGGACGCGGTCTTGGTGGAGCAGGCCAAAGATATCGCCGGCACGCAGGTGCGTAGGACCGAGTGGGAACACGCCGCGTTGGCTGGCTTGCAGTGCATAGTGGCGGCGTACCCGCTCGTACCAGCGCAGCGAATAGACGTTATTCAAGCTGTCGATCAAGCCGGGGTAGCTAGGCTGGGGCAGGCTGGCCTCGGCCACGGGCAGCTCCTGGGGCCAGGTGTCTTCGACCCGCAGCCACGGCACCGGCAGGAACTTGTTGTTTTCGACTTCGATGTCGATCTCGATCGTCTCGCCGGGGAAGGCCCGCGTGCGGGTGGTGCGCCGCCGGTACGTCACGTCGCGCAAGACGCGCGCGTTCCACCAGGCGGCTGCGCCAATCGTCACCAGCAGAAGGATCGGCAGGGCCAAAAGCGTTTCTTGGCGCAGCAGCAGCCCCAGCAAGAGCAAGACGATAGCCAGCCTGGTCCAGGTGCCGGTGATGGAAGGGGGGCGCGGCGTGCGCCCCAGGCGCACCTGCTCGATCTCGGCCAGGATCTCTTCGGGGCGACGGCGCATCGTCAAGCCTCGACCGGCACGGCCACGGTGTTGACGACCTCGGTGATGATGTCTTCAGGGCGGCGCCCGCGCAGCCGTATCTGGGGCGCGATCAGGATGCGATGCGTGAGCACGTAGGGCGCCAGCCGCTTGACGTCGTCGGGCAGCACAAAGCCGCGATTGTGAATGGCGGCCCAGGCTTGAGCCGCGTGATACAGCGCCATCGTCCCGCGTGGACTGACGCCCAGGGCTACGTCCTCGTGCTCGCGGGTGGCGCGGGTGATCGTGACGATATAGTTGCGTAAGCTGGCCTCGACCTTGACCTCGCGCACATGCTTTTGCATCGCCAGCAGCTCGGGCGCGCTGCTGGCGGCTTCCAGCTTGGCCAGGGGGTCGCTCTGTTCGAAACGCAGCAGGATGTCGTTTTCCTCGGCCTGGCTGGGATAGCCGATGGGCAGCTTGATCAGGAAGCGGTCGATCTGGGCCTCGGGCAGCGGGAAGGTGCCTTCCAGCTCGATGGGGTTCTGCGTGGCCAGCACGAGGAACGGGCGCGGCAGCGGCATCGTCTCGCCGTCCAGCGTGACCTGGCGTTCCTGCATCGCCTCCAGCAGCGCGCTTTGCGTGCGCGGCGTGGCGCGGTTGATCTCGTCGGCCAGGATAACCTGGGCGAACACCGGGCCGGGACGGAACTCGAACTCTTGCTGCTTTTGGTTGAAATACTTGATGCCCGTCACGTCGCTGGGCAGCAGGTCGGGCGTGAACTGGATG
>JAFGFO010000402.1 GCA_016931085.1 Thermoflexales bacterium | reverse complement strand
GTTCCACACCGGCCGCGCCGGCCCCCAGGCGGCGTCGCAGCCGACGACGTAGATGCCCTCGTGGTCGCCGGCCACGATCTCGGCGTGCCCGTCGCCGTCCACGTCGGCCACGATCGGGTAATCCAGGATCGTGCCCGAGTCGATGCCCGGCTCGTTGAACAGCACCGCTCCGTCGCTGCCTCGGAAGATCGTCAGTCCCTGGTCGGCGCCGTTCCAGATCACCTCCCAGGTTCCATCGCCGTCCAGGTCGTGCACCGACACCCCGCTGCCGGAGGCTTCGTCCTCGGCCAGCGCGCTCCACAGCAATGAACCGTCGGCGTTGAGGACAAAAACGCGCCCATCCAGGTGATCAGGGCCATTGTCCACCTTCATCGAGACGACAACCTCGAGCTGGCCATCTCCGTCCACATCGGCGATGGCTACCGAGCCGGGCTGGATGCCGCCGGTGGGATACGACCACACCAACGATCCGTCGGCGTCGAGCAGCTCGACCAGGCCATCCCACGCCATAGCGATCTCCGGCCCCCCGTCGCCGTCCACGTCGGCCACTGCCGGTGCCCCATAGACGCCCAAGCTGGCGGTGACGGAGCGCGTCCAGGCAAGGGTGTCGTGGGCATAGTCGAACAGGTAGAGCGTGTTGCGTTGGGCGACGAGGATGTCCAGCCGCCCGTCGCCGCTCAGGTCGGCCAGGACCGGCGGCGTGGCGTACCAGGGGCTGAACCAGGTGTTGCGGGCCAGCGGGTAACGCCACGCGATCCGTCCGTCCGCCTCCAGGACGAACAACTCAAAGTCGAGGCTGCCCGTGTACATACCGGTCAGGACGATCTCCGGGCCCGCCTCGCCGTCCAGGTTGCCGATAGCGGCGCCGCCCTGGGGATAGTGCACGCCCCAGGGGGGCGCCTTCCACATCGACCAAATCGTGTCGGTGAACCAGTAGGGGCTGCCGTCGGCGTGGAAGGCGTACACGCCCTCCTTGCTGCCGACGACGATTTCAGCCCCTGCCTGCCCATCCAGGTTGGCCAGGGCCGGCCCGTCCGCCTCGAGGCCAACGAAGGCGCTCCACAGCAGCGGCGAGCCGCCCCCCGTGTCAACGCCGTCGCCGCGGTAGACGTACAGGTGGCCGTTCTGAGAAGCCACCACCACCTCGACCACGCCGCCGCCATCCAGGTCACCGGCAGCCGCTGTGGACAGCACGCCGCCCTCTTGAGGGTCAGAAAAGGCCGGGGCGGTGTCGTACCACTCGATGGCCGGAAAGTCCGCCAGCGGCGTGGCCGGCATGTCGAAGGCGTCGGCCGTGGTGCGATTCGAGCCGGCCAGGCGCAGCACGTGCGGGCCAGGGCCCAGGCCGGTGTAGCTGAACGCGCGCAGCAGGCGGCCGAGCGGGTAGGCCAGGTCGACTGTGCCGCGGCTTGCGCCGTCGATGAAGACCTCGGTGGGTCCCGGCGCCGGGTCCGTCAGCGCCAGGTAGGTGAGCGAATCGTGCCCAGCTTCTTCAGACAGGCTAAAGCCAAACCACAGGTTGGCCGCTGTCTCGGCAGGGGCGGGGTTGGCCGCCACCAGGTAGCTCCCCAGGCTTGCCTTGGGGCTGGCCGCCGCCGGCCACCAGCGGCCGGTGTGCACCAATTGGACGTTCTCCGCCTCGCTGCGGCCGGCTGGCGTCTGCTCCCCTGCCCAGGT
The DNA here is from genome assembly GCA_016931085.1 of Thermoflexales bacterium. The sequence goes on along the minus strand of JAFGFO010000402.1, from coordinate 13,961 downwards.
GTCGATAAAGTCGAGCTCGACCGCTCCGCCCCCGGCCACCACCACCTCGAGGGTGTGGGGCGAGGAGACGGCCGCCGTGTAGACGCGCTCCAGCACGCCCTCGACTGGCGCGTAGAGGTTCACGACCTCCCGCGCCGCCCCATCCAGGCGGACTTCGGCCGCCCCGCCGCCTGGGCCGGTGTGAAAGCCGGCCATCACCCAGCCCATCTCGAAGGCCAGGCTGAGCCTGTCGCCAGCCGTGCTGGAGCGGGCGACGTAGCCGCCGCTGGCCGTGTTGTGGACTTGCTCGGCCCAGGTGGCCGGTGCCTGCGCCAGCGGCGCGCCGTTGTAATGCAAGTCGGAATGATCCTCTTCCAGCCGGCGGATGACTAGCGCCGGAGGTGCTGCCACGGCCGGCACACTAAAGGCGTCCAAGCGGGCCGTTCCTCGCCTGGCGCTTACTTGCAGCACGTGCGGGCCGGGCGTCAGCCCGCCAAAGTGAAACGAGCGCGACACGAGCCCCGTGGCGTACAGCGGCGCGTCGGCCAGGTAGCGGCCGTCCAGGTACAGTCCCATCTTGTCGCCGTCGGCGCTGGCCATCAGGTGGACGCTGACCGAATCGCCGCCCCCGCCGGCTGGCACGCTAAAGGGGAACCAGGCGTTGGTACCGTACAGGACGTAGCTCCCTCCGCTGGCAGCCGAACTGCTTCTCCGGCCCCAGTCGGCGCTTCGGAACAGCCGCCCGTCATCCTCTTCGAAAGCGCCGGCCGGCAGCTCGCTCCCGTCCCAGGTGTCGATATAGTCCAGGTAGACCGCGTAGCCGGACGAGCGGGTGTTGCGGGTGTAGGGCACGCTGACGGAGATGGTGTGCGTGCCGGCTGCCAGCCCCGCGTAATACACACTCGTCACGCCCTCTGATCGGCTGTAGCCATCCACCAGGCCGCGGCTGACGCCGTCGACGAACACCTCGGCCTTGCCGGCGTTCGGGCGGGTCATCAGGCCCACCCCCACCCACGTCCCGTCGAAGCCCAGGCTGACCGCGTCTCCCTTCGCGCTCGACCAGGCGCCGTACCCGCCGCTCAGACGGCCCACCGCGCCCACGCTCCAAGTGGTAGCGGTCTGTGTCAAGGGCACGCCGTCGTAGCGCAGGGCCGGGTCGTCTTCTTCGTAGCGCGCGATGCCGCTGTGGGCCGGCGCCTGGTAGAAAGGCGGGCTGCCGGGGGTGGCAAAGGCGTCCAGCGTGCCCCAGCCCCGGTAGGTGCTGATCTGCAGCACGTGCGGGCCTGGGGGCAGGCCGCCAAAGGAAAAGGTGCGCGTGACGGTGGCGGCGCTGTACAGGTCGAGCGTGCCCCGGTAGGCCCCGTCGAGATAGACCCTGACCTGCCCGCCCTGATCGTAGGCCACGGCCTGGTAGGTGGCCGATTCACCCGTGAACGGGAACCAGGCGTGCGCCCCGTCCCGGTAATGCTGGCCATACGTCCCGCCGACCGGCTCCCAACCGCTGCTGTACACGCGCGCATCGCTTTCCTGGAACGTGCCGGAGGGCATTTGTGCGCCGTCCCAGGTATCGACGTAATCCAGGTAGACGTAGTCGAAACCGCTCCCTGTCACGCTGATCACCAGCGTGTGCGGGCCGGAGGGCAGGCTGTAATAGCGGCTCGTCACGTCGTAGAAGGGGCTGTGGGTGTCCACGCTCCCCAGATAGATCCCGTCGACGAACACGTTCGCGGACCAGCCGCCCGGTTGGGTCGCAAAGCCTACGCCGACCCATTCCCCCTCGAAGCTTAGACTGGCAGTGCTGTTGACCGTGCTAGAGCGCTTTGTCTTCCCGCCACTGGCGTATGAGACGCTGCTGTCGCTCCAGCCGCTGCTGTAGATGAGCGTGTCCTCCTCGTGACGCACGATGCCGGAGGTAGATTGGAAAAGAGGCGAAGCCAGGCCGGAAGGCCGGAAGGAAGAAGAATTGTTAATTGTCGATTGTAAATTGTCAATTGTTAACGGCGAGTTGCGAGTTACCCGTTGGTCTTTTGTCATTCGTCGTTGGTCGTTCATCAAAACCTGGGATTCAAGATTTGAAATTTGATATTTGTTATTTGATATTTCAGTTGTGATGCTCGTCGTGACCGTCACGTCGCCCGGCGGGACGAGGGCGGGTCGGACGCCATGCGAGGCGCGCAGGGTCTGGCCCACGCCCAGTACACCCTCACCCCCGGCCCCTGGGGACACGAAAGGAACGAAAGAGGGCGAGGGGAGAGAGACGGCGACGGTGTAGGTGCCGGTTGGCCACAGCCCCGCACCCGCGCTGCCCAGGGCGTGGCGAATGGGCGCGATGGCCGGGCTGAGGGTGATGGGCACCGTGTTGGTATACAGCGTCGCCCCGTCCTGTGCCAGTACCTGTACATCGGCCACCAGCGGCAGCGGGACGTTGGCGACGTTGGCGATTGTGGCGTACAGGGTAGCCGCGTTACCTCCAGGCTCGACCCAGGGCGGGTCGGCTTCGACGCCCACGAGCTCGAACAGGGCCTCTACCGCACGCAGCAAGCCCGCCTGCTCGCGCCGGATCAGCGGGTCCTCCTGCGCCGTCGCAGCAACGGTGAAGGGGAAGACGCCGGTGGTGGCAGGCGTGACGACGAGCGTGGTGGTGGCGGAGGCGCCGGGAGCGAGCGTAAAATGTGAAACGTAAAACGTAAAACGTCCCTCGGCAGGCTCGGGATGATATGAAACGTCAAGGTCGTAAGTGGTGGTGACGCTGCCGCGTGACGAGAGTGCTACCGTGTAGGTGGTGGGCTGGCCAGGCAGGGTGACCTGCGCGCCGGGCGTGGCGGATAGCGCCACGTCGCGGGCGGCCAGACGCTCCAGGTAGTCGGCCAGGCCTGCCATCGGGGCGCAGAAGGCCGCCACCGCGGCCGTGTCGTCGGCGGCGGTCACATTGTCAAACAGGTCGGTCATCAGGGCCTCTAATTCCGCAGTGGGATACTCGACATTTGCAAGTTGCAATTCGCTACGCGGAGCGGCTATTCGTCTTACGGCTTCGATGACGCGCCCGCGCCAGGTAGGATCGCCGGGATGGCGCTCCAGGTTGTCCAGTTGGTAAGTAAGGTTGTACAAAGCAATGGACAAGGCTTGGCCCTCATGCCCAAATGACAAAGCTCCTGCAGCGCGAGCGGCCTTGTCAGTCTGCGCGACACACGGGCCGACCATGCGCACCACAACATAGTCCCTAGGGAAATAGCCTTCCGATACGTTCCATACTGCGATAGAGTAATCTTGTCCAATCTCACCTGAAGCCGTGCCGACCGTGACTGCTTGGGTGAGGCTTTCTCCAGGAGCGAGGTACAGCACAGACTGGAAATCAGAATTCAGCGTCCAGGTGATAATCGGCAGCGTGACGCTCAGCCACAACGGACCTGTAAAGTTGCCGGCATTAGACACAATAGCGTCGAACGTCGCAGTGCCGCCGGGCGTGGCATAGACCGCCCCAGGCTGGACTGTGACCCGTGCAAACAGCACAGAAGGCATCCAAAAAGTGGATTCCACGCTTTTCGACAACGCCGGATTATCGGCCATCGCCGCATGGATGGTGAAAGGATAGGACGTGCCGCCCGGCGGAAGTGAATCCAGGTGCTCCGGCGCGATGTACATGCCGAGCCGGCCTACGCCGCCAGGAGGCAATGTAATCGTGGTGGTCGCTGCCCGCCGCGTGCCCAGGATAAGCCATTCAGAAGGGAGATGGGGACTGAAGATAGAGATGGAGAAAGTGTGCGAGGTAGAAGAAGTGTTGGTGACATCGACGGTGTAAGCCGCGCCTTGAATTTGCGCCTGGCCATTGTTGATACTGCCCAGCGGGGCGATTGGATCGGCTGCTCCCCATGGAACCGTCGTCCATAGATCGGGTGTGACCGTCATTTGCATCCCATGCCACGGAAAAACGGTGACGGTGTGAACCGCGCTGGAAAACAACGTCGAGTCGCTATACGACACGGCCCCCACGGGAATAGCATAATCGCCGGGCTGCGCGCCGAGGCCGGGCGTGGCTGTGACGAGCACAGAGTGCGGAACGCAAAACGTGGATTGGGGACTGCACACCCTGGCCTCGACGCGCCAATTGTCAGGCGGATCAACCGCCAGCCTGTAGGTGTCGGTCAGGTTAGAGTGAATCTGCGCTGTAAACGCGACCGGATTGCCGTCTGAGCTGACCGAGCGCGAGGGTGCGAGCGAGAGGGCCAAGCTGCGGGCAAAATCGCCCTCTAATGAGACAAGGTCGGTATCGGCGTCTCGCTCGGCGATGCGCACCAATCCGCTGAAGCCGGACAAGATCAGGCCATTGGCTGCATCAGACGCAGGCGGCAGTGCACCGGACACGAGCTGCCCAGGGCTGAGATGCACGAGCGTGTCGGTCAATGCCAGGGTGACGGTGCTCGCCAGGTTGGGCGCGAGTGTGTGCCCCAAGCCTCGCAGCGTGGTGGGGTCTTGGGTGACGAGAACGAGCGTGCCAGTATAGTCCTGGCCGTCCACAGTCACGACTGCATCTCGCAGGCCAATGCCGTATACGCTATTATCGTCGGATTGCATTTGGGCTGTATAGGTCCGCCACGTGCCGGCCGCGCCCAATCCCTCGGTGGCCGGGGCATAGAACGACACGCTGCCCGGTCCCTCAATGGTGTAATGCAGCAAATCGCCCATCGCCAGGGCCAGGGCAGGCCCCCCTCCGACTCCCCCCGCCGGCGCAGGGGGAGGGATAGGCCTGGCCTGGACCGCGCCCGAGGCGATGAGCATGTCGTCATCATCGTAGACTACGGCGTGCGGGATGGACAAGTCGGTGAATTGCCCGCCGACCCAGGCGTCTGTCACCCACTGCGCGCGCAGCGTGCCGGAGAGCACGGTGTGCGAGACGGCGAGCGAGGCCGAAAGCTGGCTCGTGCTGTGTGCGGCCGGGACCTCTATCGCGTGCCACACGCTGTTGGGGCGCAGCAGGGAAGAAGGCGTGGAGAAAAGCATGCCGGGCATCGGCGGATCGTCAGGGCTGACCTGGACATCCATGTGAGACAAAGTGTCGCGAAGAAGCAGCTTGCCACACTCGAATCCCCTTCTGAATCCCTCACGGTCATCGGTCAAGTCGCCGCAGGCTTGCTCCACAGATGTTATAGACACCTGGAACTCGGGAGGCGCAAAGAACTCCGCCCACCACTCGGGCGGTATGCTCTGCATCCACCACCTGAAAAATCCTTCCTTGGTACTTCCCCAGGTTGCGCCGCTAACCACTTCAGGCTCTCCCGGCCCGGCCAGGGTCCAACTGGTACAACTCGATTCGACTGCGCCAGTATAGTCGTAGATATACCGCCAATTGGGAAAGAGATCTTTACGCGCCTGGAAGGTAATATTGGGCGGTATATGCGCCCAGCCGCACTGCGCTATGTCATCAGCGTCCCTGGCTCCATCCGTGTATCCGAATCTGGCCTCAGAACTGTGGTAATGCACTTCAAGATCATCGAGGCACTCGCCGGGATTTTCGTTGCACCATTGACTCAACTCAGAATTTTTCTCGCGCCACTCCCTACATGCATCAGGCTCTTGCTGACACCAATCGCTATCCTCGCCAGGATGATACGAACGATGTTTAAACAGGTTTGGAAACTTCCGTCCAAAAAAGTCTTCAAAAGCATGCATGTGATCTTCTAATGCCTCTCCCAACCCTCTTTCATAGTTATACCCCATCGTCATCAGTGAAACGCCACAATTGGGCACGTTATTACTCATAGTCTGTATGAGCCCACTTGGTCCATTTCTTGTCCATTCTGCAAAGCCGGCAAAGTCTCCCGCCCATAGCCAGACCTGCCTGATCTCGCCTTCCAGGGCCAACATGCACAGGTTGGGGGTAATGGGAGTAGTTGCCGTTGTGCTGGTCAACACCACGCTCTTGTGATAGATCGACCAATAATCAGCCGTATCGTCATCAATCTTGGGCGGCATATCCATATCTTTTGCTATATAGACCGTGTCATTATAGATCTTCCACCGGACGTAGGGCTTGCCATCGCCGCGCCAGGTTGCGCCAGCGTTGAGATAGGCGATGATCTCTTGCGTTCTTTCCATGAGGTTATCAGGTCCCCCATAAGCCAACACGAAAACCGGCACCTCAATCACATTCACTGTTGCCGGGGCAGGCTTCGGGGAAGGGGCAGGCGGGGCTGTACAGGCCACCAGCAAAATACCCATTACAAGGCCCAATCCAAGCAGAACGCTGGTACCAAGCTGCAAGCATTTCGTGTTCAACTCTCACCTCCTACACTTATGTTATGGATTGGCCGGGTAAACGTAAACTTTAAACGGGGTAGCATACCTACCCGAGAGCGTTGCTGCGACGGCGGCCGGCACATAGTACACTTCACCGCCGCTCCCTCCCCTTACAATAACCGTTCCAGGCCGTGCAGCGCGGAGGACGAAGGTGACGCGAATGGATTCTCCAGGATTGAGGTTATAGGCCGGGAGCTTGAAGTCAACCACGCGTGGCGTTACGAATTCCAGGATTGGATCAGACGAAGGCTGCCAGGTCTTGCCATCCTCTAGAAATATCGTGAGACTACCGTGGGGGCGATGGAAATACAGTTTGCCGGTGTTTGTGACGGTGAGAAACATGGTGACTACGTCACCAACGCGCAGATCGGTGGCTGTCGTCGTGAGCGCGACGGTGATAGAAAAATAAGAAGTTGGCAGCCGTGTCGGCCAGGGTATATCGGTAGGCGTTGGGCGTGAGCTGTCAGGCGTCTGTGTCGCCGTCGCCCGCGGCGCCATAGGGGTGCCCGTAGGCGGCGATGCACAGGCCGCCATTGCCGCCAAGCCAATTCCTACCACAACCAGTATTCCGTAGTGCGCTTGGAGTTTCATCTTTTACCTCGCTGTTACAAGCATGGCTCACCAGAGCTTCAATTCCTCAGCTTCGCAATCTTTTTGCCCGAAACACAACGTCGTGGCCGTCATGGCCTTGGATAAGAGCGGCCATAGGGTCTCTGTCATGTAATCCTTGGTATTCTTGAAGGCTGCCTTGTAGGCATCCCTGTGATCAGGGGGAGTAGGCTGCTCCATTATCGAGAACCCTACAGGCGTCCCGATGGCCTCGTCTCGCAGGGCGGTCATCCAGAAATAGCTCCACGTCTTGACCACCGCGGTCTTCCAAAGCAGTCTGCGGTAAATCTTTAAAAGGGTTTCTCTCTGCTCATGGTACGTCATTAACAACATTCCCCCAGCCGCATCCATGACCAGGAAATGTGTTCCAGCTTCGCCTACATCCATCACCTCGCCGGTCTTGGGATCCACCTGCCACCAGGCGATCGTCTGCCGCCCGTTCCACGTTACCATCCGTTTTGGCACCAGCACATTGTAGCCCCGTTGCGTAGCCTGTACAATGCGCGCCTTAGCTTGCTCAGATATCGGCGCATCGGCCAATGGCTCTAGTCGCTTCGCATCCACATACAACATCGGGATGCGTTGAGCTGTGGCGGCCTCCAACACACCTGCCGCTGATTTCATCTCACTCTTTTCCTCTTCGGAGGAGATTAACAGGAAGGTAGGGGGCGGCGTTGTCAATCGCTCACCCACTTCCTTTTCCAGGAATGCCTCATTTACTCCGCGCGTCATGCGATAGACCCACTCTGCGCCTTTCACCTGCCCCGGGTACGCGATCACGCGGATGCTGTCGTACAGCAAGTCCATCACCTGCACCGGCACAGCCTCGGTCATCACCCTCGTCGGCGAGATGACCATCGACACCAGCGTGATGCGCGGCGAGTCGGGATAGGCGCGCACCAGGCCGGTCTCAGCCAGGTCACGCGAAGCAGCGTCCGAAAAGGCCACGAACGACGCCCCCATCACGCGGTTGAACGCCTGGGTGGTGTCCTCGGTCAATTCGGCCACCTCGGCCAGTTTGAGCGCGCCGCTGATGTCGGGCCGAGTCCCACGCAGCAGCACGTTCCATATGTCCGGCAGGCCCGTCGCCACCGCCTGCACCTCCAGCACGCGCGGGGCCGCCGCCAGCAGGTTCTCCCCCACGTGCGCGGCGTACTCGGCCGACATCAGCGACGGGTTGAAGTAGATGGTGTGGTTGTCCAGGGCATTGACCAGCGAGGGCGCTGCCGGGCCGAATTTCTCCAACACCTCCGAAGTGATCAGCTCGGGCAGCATGCCGCGAATCTTGAGCTCGGTGTTGCGGCGGTCGATCCCGATCCGGTCGGCGATTTCGCGGGTGTAGGTCTTGATGTTGCCGTCGGCGTCCCGCACGTCAAAGATCAGCCACTCGGCGGTCACGACCGTCTGACCAAAGGGATAGCTCGACAGCAGCTCCCAGAAGGCGTGGCCCTGGATGACCCACGGATTTCGGCTATCGCCGTCCTGCGGATCGCCCACGCGCAGGTAGGGGACGTAGGTGTGGTGCTTCCAGCAGATCACGTCGACCATGCAGCCAAACGGCGGGTGTTGGGTGTTGACCAGGTGCTTGAGTGTGAGCGGCTGGCCGACCAGCTCGGCGGTGGTGAAGGTGTAGCTCAACGGCTCGGCGTAGGTAAAGCCGGACATCAGGTAGGTCAGCATTTCATAGCGCTCGGTCTTGAGCGTGACGGTGACTTTGTGGCGCAGGGCGTCGGGGATTTCGCCCCCACCCCAACCCTCCCCCGTCGGCACGGGGGAGGGGGTGGCAAAGACCTGGCCAGGCTGGGCGTAGCTGAAGGAGGGGTCTAGCGCCACCCACGCGCCGTCCTGGTAGGCCTCCACCCACCAGTGGTCGTGCGCTTCTTTCCGCAACTGAGGGTTGTCAGCCGGGTAGGACACCTCGGCCCCCTCCGGCACGTAGCCCACGACACTGGGCTGGGTGGGAAACATCGACAAGATCAGCTCTTGCGTCCGTGTTATGCCAAGCTCCCCCTGGCGGTAGCGGGCCGGCACACCGTTGGCGCGCAGGGTCGCTACCAGCAGGCTGGATTTGTCCAGCGCGTTGCCGGCCTGGCTCCACTCCGTCCCGCGCGCCCCGCGCAGCGAGCCCTTGTAGGCTTCGTAGCCCAGCGTCTTGACGTATTGGAAGGCCTGGGCAACCGGGTTGGGGCACAACCGGCCGGCCAGCCGGGCGATGTACTCGTCACGATAGTCGGCGTCCACGGTGGGCGCCAGGTACTCGGTCATCGGCTGCCCGCCGAGCGTGTCGGGTGTGAGAGTAGCCTGGCATGCGCCCGCGTTGACCGGGCGATTGCGCAGCGTGCCCCACGCCCGCGCTCCAACGTCGAGTGCAGTGATCCCAGTGATGGCCGCTGGCGCTTGCACGAGCAGCGTGACGGTCAGGCTGCCCAAGGGTGGGATGTCGCCCAGGTTCCAGGTGTGCTGGCCACCTTCCCGAAAGCTGCCAGCTTTCGGGAAGGTAGAGACGAAGGTCACGCCCGGCGCGGGCGAGTTGACCAGCAGCACGTTGCGGATGGTGTTGGGATCGCGGGCAGGGTCCACCGACTGCATAGCCCTCACCACGTCGGTCAGGGTAGCGCCCTCTGACACTTGGGGCGTGATGGCCGGCGGCTGATGATTGGTGATCGTGTAGGTGATGACCAGCGTGCCGGATACGAGCCCGGCCGGGGTGTAGGCGGATTGGAGGCGAGAGACGGAGAGTTCGGATAGAAATAGAGAGTTCAGACTTGGTCCCCGAACGTCGTGAAGGGGATAGAAAGAGGGAGATAGAGATTCGACGTCAGAAGCGTAAGCGGTGTTGTTACCAGGCGCTTGCCTCCAGCTTGCAGGTGGGACGAGCGAGCAGACGAGGGTGACGACGAGGGCCAGGGCGATGGGACGATAGGCGCGAACACGGCGCCGAGTACGTGAAGTAGACATAACAACCTCCTACAGATCACAAACCATGGCTAAAAAGGCCTTTCCCTGCACAATGAATGTCATTGGCGCTGCATGCGCCGCAGCCAGGGTGATTGTAGCATGCATTTGCCAGACAAGCAACAAGCTATGGCGCTATGGCCGGCCATAACACTGTAGTGACTTGCAAAGCTATGATGGGTTTCTTTCCAAGAAAAATGAGGGGCATGTTGGCATGGCTTCGATCGATCATCCTATCGCAGCCACTTGACAGCATCCTGGCATGAGAGGGTTCTGCCATCGGGCAACACCACAGATGAATCAGGCAATATGCGGATATTGTAGGCAAAGCAAAGGCTGCACAAAACAGAATCGGTGAGTGGGCGATGTTGGATAAGCTCGCACAAGAATTCGACTCGCGCCAGGTAATGCCATGCAGATACGTCACATATATCCAAAATCACGGGAACTACTTGCGGCCGGCCGGTCCCGCTCAAAATCTGGGCAATTGCCGGCGTCAGATCTGACCAGCAGCGCCTGGGAAGCCGGTCGAGCAAAAAGTAAACCGCTCGTTCGTGATCCAAGACCACCAGCGTCTGCACTGCTGCACGGAACAGTGGCGTACCTGGTGGTTCAGTGATGACAAGCTGTCCCACCAATCTCAAAACGTCGTCTGTCACAAAATTCCTGGCGAGTTTTCTCAGTCCAGCAAGCCCAACCCGGCGCGTGTTTTCATCTGAACTGCCAATTGCTTGGAGCAAGGCTTCTGCGGCCAATGGATCTCGGATGACCTGGAATCTTTCTGCGATTGATCTAACAGCTTCGTCTTGCACCCATTTCTCTTTGTCGCTCGTCAGGGACGCCAGTTCGATTAGCTTGGGGATGGCTCTCTCTGCTTCGCTGTATCCCGCAGCGCCAATATGTCCCAGGGCTTCGGCCGCGTATTCACGGACGTCGGCGTCAGGATGTGAGAGCGACTGAGTCAAGACACCCACTGCGGCAGGGTTTGAAACGTCCCGCAAGTGCCTCAAAGCTTCATATCCGTGCAAATAGTCATCAGAACTGGTCCCTATTTCTATTATTGTTTGGACACCTGATGGCTCGCCACTTTGTGCCAACGCCCTGAAAAAGCTGCCGCGCACAGACTCGAAAACACCTTCTTTTACCCACTCGTGCCATTGGTTCACCAACGCAGTCGTCGCTTCTGCCCCTCCAATCTTGCCCATCGCTTCGATAGCATAATCTGCCAGGCCGGGGTTTTGAAGGGCACGTGTAAGCACGGATACAGCGCCTTTATCCTTGCTCTCGCCGAGTGTCCAACATAACTGGTTGGCGGGCCATTTATTTTCCAAGGCGTGTACCAACTCGCTCCGGGTTATGTTGGCAAGCTCGCATCTATGCCGCGCTCCAAGGCCCTGATGCAACATCCCAAGGCCATAGATGGCCTCGTCGCGGATAGCAGGGTCGGGATCTTGGGTCAATTCAAATAGGAGTGGAACAAGCTCACGCCGCCTCATGTGAGCCAGGATATAGGCCACTGACTGTCTATTCCCGCCGCCAACTTTTCTGAGAACCTTCTCAAGCTGCAGGCGGGCGTCTGTATCTGTGGTTCGTCTCAATGCCGTTATCGCGCCGGCCGCTACTGCCATTGATGTATCGTTCGTTTGCTCGCTTGGCTTCTGACCCCCATCGTCCACTGCGTCTTGCAGCAAATCAGGTTGCAGGAGTAAATCTATCACGCGGCTTGCATCCCACAAACCAGGTTCCTGGGGCAACTTGGTAAGAGCGGCGTATCGTCGTCCGTGCGGTTGTTGCTCGTCCTCTGCGAATTCCAATAACGCTTGACTCGACGAGGGCGTTTGCATCCCGCCCAGTAGGTTTGTTGCACGATCAAAGATCACTGCTTCTTCATGATGAAGGAACGGCTTGAGAATTTCCACAGCTTGGTCGCTGCCAATGTTGGCAATAGCCGCAAGAACGTGCACGTCTGGCTGAGTACTGTTGGAAATAGCTAGCTCGAATACAGGCAGCAGTGCTGGATTGCTCAGTTTGTGCAGGGCATAACCGGCATACGACCTGTCATCTCTCAACTGTGTTAGCAGGGCTTGGGTTGCCTCTGGGGTATTATGAATGGCGAGTGCATCCACGATGGCCTTCCACAAGTCTTCATCGTCAAGGAGTTGCTTCAGGAACGAAACGACCTCGGCATTCCTGGTATATCCCAAGGCTTCAACAGCCTGATCGCGGATATCCTGTCGCTCCGTCTTATCCAGAACAATCGCCTTCAGCGCCTGGATGGCTGTATCCCCTCCCAGTTTTCCCAGTGCCATGATCATTTCATAGCGATCCAGGTCTGCTTGTCGCCGGTCTTGGGCAGATTCAACCAGTTGATCGATCAACGCTGATGTCCGCAACCACGGCAGCAAGGCACAAACACTGTCGCGGAGCGTGAAGCAGTAGGCTTGGCTCAGCCAAGCAACCAGGTGCTGGCGAATATCCGCCCCTATGCCGACTCGATCGAGCTGTTCTCGTGTAGATTCGCCAAGCTCAGCCAGGCACTGACCTGCCAGCAGCCAGTTTGTTCCCAGGATATCGCTCCCGCCAGGATCGCACAGCCGTTCCAGGAACTGGTCGAGGTCGGTCAGTCGCCCGTCTAATCCCAATCTTGCCGCTGCAAACACGATTACCTCGGCCCAGGGCGATTTGCTCTTGACCTGCTCCAGAGTATCAAGCCGATCTGGGGTGCGCAGCCACTCTTCTGCCGCCAGAGCCGCTTGCAACGCTAGATGCGGGAAAGCCAATCGAGCACCACTGGCTTGCCTCAGCAGTCCGCGTTTGTAAGCGAGATCGAGGAACCTTTTCCTATCCTCTCCAAACTTTTCGCGCCATAAATCGTCTATCTCGGCAAGGTCAAAAGTGTATTGAACGTTGGCACTGGGGTCTTGCCGGTAACCATGCCATGCCAACCTGGCCAACGCAGCGCGAAAGCGCAGTATTTCGACATCATCCCTGATTTCTTTGGCTACAAGATGATCCAATGCCTGGTTGAGCAGCGCCCATCGTCCGACGAGTCGCGTTTGTCGTCCAGTAGATCCTGCACAGAGCAGATCGAGAAACAAGGGCACGCTGGACAGGTCACGCAATGGCTCGGACATCAACACTTGGTTGAGCAGCGCCTCCGTGTCAAGCTGGTGACCGGTGACCAGCGGCCAAGCTCGCACAAAACGGCATATTCCCTTGTCGTTCAAACGAGTCAGTATCCATGGCTCGACCTCTACCTCACGCGAGTCAGGCTCGTAACGTCCAAAGATGAGAAGGCGCTGCCATTTACTCAATGCCGCTTGGAGTTGATTGGCCAGTTCCTCAGGCAAGGCGCGCAATCCACCCCAATTGTCGATGAGGGCTACCGCCGTGCCTTGTTCAAGCCGGTCTTGAAGATGACAAGCGAGTGGGTTGCGTTGTTCTTGAGGGCATTGCTGCCAGACATCGTGGACGGCAATCTCCAATAAGCTTGTTGCGCTGCTTGCATCTTGTGCCTGGCTCCAGTCGATGGGGATGGGGATTATGTCACCTGTGACTCCATTGGCCAGGAGCGCGGTCAGGCGACGCCACAGCGTAGACTTGCCGCTGCCGGCCGGAGCAATGATGGCTGCGTGAACGTGCTCTCGGTGCAAAAGCTCGTCGGCATAGAATGCGTCGCTCTCTTCTTTGCCTTTGCCTGGTTGAGGGGGGCGCTCAAGGCGTGAGTGGACGTAACCCTGGTCGATGTTGCCCCAGTTGCCCAAAATCAGTTGTGCTTGGCGCGCTTGCCGCACGGTAGCTTGCTGGTATTCGGCCAGTAAGGTGGAGACTTGAATTTTGGGGACAGAGATTGGCCCCGATGTCTTTTGGCGAAGACTCTCCATTGCCTGCTTTAACTCATCTGACATATATGAGAGAGACGTGCCATTTGATGTGAAAAGGTTATCTGCCCAATCAGCCTCTAAACCGGGGGCTGGCATGACTAAAAACGCCAATCGGTGCAGGGTGTCTATATCGAGGGGGCTTTTGGTTCGGCCTTTGTAACTACTCAGGTCACAGAGCTACACAGAGCTTGCACGGAGTTTCACAGAGAAGATTTAACCTTTCAAAGCCTCAGTGGGTCT
>JAFGFO010000401.1 GCA_016931085.1 Thermoflexales bacterium | reverse complement strand
GCGCACGCTCAACCGCCTGGTGGACGATCTGCGCATCCTGGCTCAAGCCGACGCCGGCGAGCTGCGCCTCGAAAAGCGCCGGGTGGACTTGCGTGCGCTGTTGAGCCGGGCGGCGGAAGCTCACCGTGAGCTGCTGGCCGCCAAGGGCATCGCGCTCCAGGCTGAGCTGGCAGGCCAGGCCGTCGAGATCGACGCCGATTACGAGCGCCTGACGCAGGCGGTCAATAACGTGTTCAGCAACGCCGCGCGCTACGTGCCAGAAGGCTGCGAGCTGCGCCTCAGCTTGGGGTCTGCAGAAGGAGGCGTGGTGGTGCGCATCGCCGACAATGGCCCCGGCGTTCCGGAGGAGGCGTTGCCCCGGCTCTTTGAGCGCTTTTGGCGAGGCGAGCTTTCCCGCAGCCGCGTCACGGGCGGGGCGGGACTGGGCCTGGCGATCGCCCGCCACGTGCTCGAGGCGCACGGCGGGCGTGCATGGGCCGAAGAGACCCCGGGCGGTGGGCTGACGATCGGCTTGTGGCTGCCGGCCTTTGTCAAGGCCGTGCCGCTTAAAGATGAAATGTGACGATAATGACCCTTTTAGACGATTTACTGGCAAGTTTGCCCGATGACGACGTGCCGGTGCGCACGATGCTGGTTGGCGTGCACTGGACGGTGGTGTGCAGCCGCCACTGCGGCTTGGCCTCGACCCTAAGCGGAGACAAGCCGCACGGTCACGAGCGGGTTCGAGACGTGGGGCGCTTGCATCTCAAGGCTGCTCGCGAGTTGGCTGAGTATGCGCGCTCCGACAATCTGCTTGAGGCCAGCATCGGCGTGGCGGCCATCAACTCGCTGCTGGAGGTGGACCACGCTAAGGCCGTAGAAATCAACGCGGCTGAGGTGTTGGCCAGGCGCGGGCGCGGCAAGAACGTGGCGCTGGTGGGGCATTTCCCTTTCATCCCCAAGCTGCGCGAACAGGTCGGGCAGTTGTGGGTGATTGAGCAGCGCCCGTCCGAGGGCGAGCACCCGGCTGAGGCTGCCGCCGACTTGATCCCTCAAGCCGAGGTGGTCGCCATCACCGGCACGGCGCTGATCAATCACACGCTGGATGGCCTGCTGGCTTTGGCCCGTCCGGATGCCTTGGTCATGGTGCTGGGACCCAGCACGCCGCTTTCGCCGGTTTTGTTCGAGCATGGGGCGAGCATCATTTCTGGTGCGCGGGTGATCGACGCGGCGGCTGTGCTGGGCACTGTCGGCCAGGGCGCGACTTTTCAACAAGTTGCCGGCGTGCAACTGCTGACGTTGACGCGGCCGGCGACATCCATCGAGTAGGGTGCAATATAAGGAGTTGAATTGCAAAACTATCCAGATACATCCAAGTCTTTTCTCATCACGGGAGGAGCGGGATTCCTGGGCATCAATCTCACGCGCTACCTGCTCTCCAAGGGCCAGCGCGTCAGCTCGTTCGACATCGCGCCGTTCGATTACGAGGACGTGCGAGACCAGGTCGAGGTCATCACAGGTGACGTTCGTGACCGTCTGGCGCTGCGGGCTGCCATGGATGGCATCGACATCGTCGTCCACACCGCCGCCGCGCTGCCGCTGTACAAGCCGCAAGACATTCTCTCCACCGAGGTAGAGGGCACGCGCAACGTGCTGGACGAAGCGTATGCCAAAAAGCTCGAGCGCGTCGTCCACATCTCGTCGTCGGCCGTCTATGGCGTGCCCGACCACCACCCGCTGCTGGAGACGGATCAGATGGAGGGTGTTGGCCCTTATGGGCAGGCCAAGGTGATGGCCGAGCAGGTCTGCTATGAGTATCGCGCCAGGGGGCTGTGCCTTCCCATCCTGCGGCCCAAATCCTTCGTAGGTCCTGAACGGCTGGGCGTGTTTGCCATGCTGTACGACTGGGCCAGGGAGGGCCACAATTTTCCGGTGCTGGGCCGGGGCGATAACCCTTACCAGTACCTCGACGTGGAGGATTTGTGCGACGCCATCTGGCAGTGCATCACGCTGCCGTGCGACACGGTCAACGACACCTTCAACATTGGGGCCAAAGAGTTTGGGACGCCCCAGACGGATTTCCAGGCCGTGCTGGACGCCGCCGGGCACGGCAAGCGCGTCATTCCGATTCCAGAGGGGCCGGCCGTGATGGCCCTGCGCGTGTTGGAAAAGCTGGGCCTTTCGCCGCTGTACAAATGGATTTACGAAACCATCGGCAAAGAGTCGTTCGTCTCCATCGCCAAGGCCGAGCAGGTCTTGGGCTTCAAGCCCAAGTACGCGAATCGGGACGCGCTGGTCCGGAACTATCACTGGTACCTGGACAACCTGCACAAGTTTGGGAACTCGTCCGGCATCACGCACCGCGTTCCCTGGCAGCAGGGCATCCTGAGGCTGGCCAAGCTGTTCTTTTGAGGCTGAGGATTGTCAATCGATCAGCCCCACACGCTCTTGACGGCCGGGCCGCTGCTCAGCCCGGCCAACGCGTCTTGAACGGTCAGCCAGGTGGTGTGCGGGAACAAGCGCGCGATCTGAGGCGCCAGGTGCGGCAGCGCCCTCAGCGTCTCACGCGGCGGGCCATCGGCGACGACCCGGCCCCGGTCCAGCACCACCACCCGCCCGGCTGCCTGCGCCGCCAGCTCGACGTCGTGCGTCACGAGCAGGATGCCGGCGCCCTCGGCCTGCCATTCGCGCAGCAAGTGAAGGAGGGCTTGCTTGGCCGCATAGTCCATCCCGCGGGTAGGCTCGTCGAGCAGGAGCACTTGAGGACGCGTGATGGTGACCGCGCCCAACGCCACGCGCTGCCGTTGGCCCACGCTGAGGTCGCGCGGATAGGCATTCGCCTCGGCGCTCAGGCCCAGGCGGGCCAGCAAGTCTGCGACGGCGATGGGCGGCGCGTCCGCAAGCGCGTGGTTGCGCAGCGTGACGGCCAGCTCGTCCGCCACGCTCTCGGCAAACAAGAGTTCTCCCGGCTCTTGGGGCAGGTAGCCGACGCGCCGGCAAATGTCGACCGTCGCTTGCCCGGCCAGATCGCTGCCGGCCAGCCAGATCTTTCCCCCCTGCGATTGGAGCAGGGCGACGATGCATTTGAGCAGCGTCGTCTTGCCCGAGCCATTCTGGCCCATCAGCGCCACCAACTCGCCTTTGCCAACGTCCAGCTTGATGTCTTGCAGGACGAGCTCGCCGCCATAGGCAAAGCCCATCCCGTCGATCTGGAGAATGGGAGCGGTTTTTTGAACTGTGACCGGCGTTTCTTTGTCCCCAACGACGGTAGCCTGGGCAAATGCTTGCGCTTCCTGCAGTGTGAGCGGCAGTGGCTCCCATCCCAGGTGCTTGCCCAACGTAACCAGCGGTGGCGTCAGCTCCACGTGGCGTAGGACCTCGCGTGGTGGCCCGCTCAGCACGGGCTCGCCGCCGCCGGGCACATAGACCATGTGATCGATGTAGGGCAGGACGCGCTCCAGGCGATGTTCGGCGAGCAGGATGGTCAGCCCCAACTCGCGATTGAGCCGCACCAGGGCCTGCAGCACCTGATCGGCGGCTTGCGGGTCGAGCTGCGAAGTGGGTTCGTCGAGGGCCAAGACGCGCGGGCGCAAGGCCAAGGCGGCCGCGATGGCGACGCGTTGTTTTTCGCCGCCCGACAACGCCTCCATCGGGCGCGCGCGCAGCGGGGTTAGTTCCAGCCAATCGAGCGCTTCCTCGACGCGCGCTTGCATTTGGTCGGGGGCGACGGCGGCGTTTTCCAGCGCAAAAGCGATTTCGTCTTCAACCCGATCGACGACGAATTGACATTCGGGATCCTGAAAGACGAAACCAATCACCTGGCTGAGCACCTGTGGGCCTTGCGCGACGGGATCGCAGCCAGCGACGGCGATTTCCCCTTCCAGGCTGCCGCCAGTGAAATGCGGCACCAGGCCATTCATGCAGCGCAGCAACGTCGATTTCCCCGCGCCGGACGGCCCAGCGAACAGGACAAAAGCGCCCTCAGCGATGCGCAAGCTCACGTCCACCAGGGCCGCTTGGGGCGCGCCGGGATAGGTGTAGCTGAGATGGTCGACGTGAATGATGGCCGCGTCGTCTTTGGGAGATACTTCCGGCGCAAGGCGCGGTTGGGTCGAGTCCCTCTTTGACACGCGGCGGGGCACTTGGGGAAGCTCGGGCAGGGCGGCGAGCACGGCCGGCGCGAGCAAACCCAACAAGGCGATCCCGGTGAGAGGGTCGAAGGCCGGCATCGATAGGCGCGGGTAGGGCGTGTAGTAGAGTGTGGCGCGATCGGCCCACGGCAGCGGCGCCAGTATGGCGACCAACGCCAGCCCGCAGCCGAGCAGAGCCAGCGTATCGCGGGCAGTCCATCGCCTGGGCCGGTAAGTAGTGCGCGAGACCGTTCGCCCGGCCAGCCACAAGGCGCCGGCCAGCAGCCCGCCCCCGACCAGCAACGCGCCGGCCGCCGGCCCCCTCCACGTGGGCGCAAGCAGCCACGCCAGCCAGCCGCCCAGCAATGCCAGCAGCCCAAGCAGCAGCAAGCCTCGGATGCGCGGCGTATGGGAGCGGCCGGAGATGGCGCCGTAGCCGCGCGCCACCATCGCTTCAGCCAGCTCCATCGAGCGCTCCAGCCCGCTTACTAGCAGTGGCACAAAGATGGGCAGTCCGTCGCGCCAGCCTCGCACGCGGTGGCCTCGCACGGCTTGTGCCTCGCGGATGCGGGCCAGGCTGCGGGAGGTGTGCGGGAGAAAAGTCAGCGCGATGGACAGCACGACGCCCGCGTCGTGAAAAGCGCGCGGCGCGAGCTG
>JAFGFO010000400.1 GCA_016931085.1 Thermoflexales bacterium | reverse complement strand
CGGCGCCGTTGTCGCCCGACAGGCAAGCGACGTGGATGCCGCTCAGGTCCAGCGGGGGCGGGTCGTGATAGGGCATAAAGTTGTACAACTCGAGCTTAATCGGAATCATGTCACGAACACTTGCGCCTGCGGCAAGTGCAGGCAGCACGAAAGCTTCGCGCGCGAAAGGCGCGAAAGGGTTTCACGATTAGTCACATCTCCTCGTCCACCAGGAGATCCTGGGCGCAGGCCAGCAAGCCTTCGATCCGCTCTGGGGCTGTGCCCTTGGTCTCGAAATAGCGCCGGATCAATTGCTCCGTCGTCAGCCCCTCTGGCGACTGCCCGCCCAGGCGTTGGCGCAGCTCGCGCTCGACGTCCTTGGTCAGCGAGGACACGTAATAGGCGCCGCCCAGGGCCAGGTTGATGTCTTTTTCACGCAGCGCGGCCTCCTGGCAAGCCTTGAGCTTGACGACGACACGCACCACGGCGCCGGTTATGTCAGCACCGGCAATGGCCTCGAGCACGGCCTGGGTGGGGTTATCGGCCTCGCGCACGTCGGCATAAATGCTGACAAAGGGGCGCGCCTCGACCTCGACGAATTTCCAGCTCGTCTGCCCACGCGCCAGCTCGACCCAACAAAATCCCTTCTTGTCGTGCTCCTCGCCAAAGTCCACGCGTTCCAGGCTGCCAGGGTAAACGATGGCCGGCTGCTTGCCGTTATTGAGTTCCTGGTGCTTGTGAATGTGCCCCAGGGCAACGTAATCCCAGGCTGGGTCGGCCAGCACGCTCTTGAGCACGACGGCGTCGCTGCCGATCATCACACTGCGTTCCGAGCCAAAAGTAGCGCCGCCCACCGTAAAGTGACCGGCCAGCACGGCGGGGATGTTCGGATCGAGCTCGTCAGCCAGGGAGCGCACCAGGTTAGAGACCGTATCGGTCAGCGAGCGATCCAGTTCTTGGACCGATTTGGCGCGCAGCTCGTCGCGTGCCAGCAAGCGTTGGCGCATTGGGTAGGGCACGCAGGCGACCTGGAGTGGGCCGTGCCTGGTTTCGAGGCGGAGCAACTCGTCGCGCCAGCCCACGTGGATATTGGGCACATTCAGAGTGCGGTAGATATCCAGGCTGGAGGCTTTCTTTTCCATCGCCGGCAGGTCGTGATTGCCCACCACCAGCACGGTCGGCACGTTGACTTCCGACAAGCGCCGGATGCGGCGGGCGAACTCGCGCTGGTAAGTGGGGCTGGGGTCGCGCGTCTTGAAGGCATCGCCGGCAAAGATCACGGCGTCGACCTCGTGCGCCAGCCCATACTCGATTACCTCGTCGAGACGACGCAAAAAGTCCAGCACGCGGCCGTTGATGCCCGTGGCTGGGTCCACCCGCCCATAGTTTTCCATGCCGATGTGAAGATCGGCAAAGTGCAGCAGTCGAATCAATTTGAATTCACGCTTTACGCAAGGCGAAAAAGAACTGGCTCCCCTGCCCCGGCTGGCTTTCCACGCCAACGTATCCCCCCAGTTTGCTCACAATGCGGCGCACGATGGACAGGCCCAGGCCATAGCCCTTGACTTGGGCTTGCTCCAGGCGAGTAAAGGGGGTGAACAGCCGCGCTTGTTCCTCAGGCGTCAGGCCAGGGCCGTTGTCGCGCACCCAAAAGCGCACGTACTCCACATCATGCTCAGTCAAAAGCTGGGGAGGCGCATCTCGTGAAAGTCGCAGGGGAGCGACAGCGCCCTCGCCCACGCCACGACGTTCTGCCTCCTCCCTGCTAAGCAAGACCTGCTCGGCGCCCAGTTCAATGTAAGACGCATCGTCGGGCGTCCCACCGTACTTGACCGCATTGCTGATATAATTCAGCCACACCTCTTCGATCCAGGGCGCGTACCCCAGCGCTCTTGGCCAAGACGCCATATCGGGCAGGCTAAAGCTGGCCTGGCAGCTGGCGATCATGTCGGCCAGGCGTTCCTTGGCCTCGGCGACGATGCTGGCCATATCCAGGGGGACAAGCTGCAGCTCGTCTACCTGGCGCACGCTCGACAGCAGGAGCAGTTCCTCGATGATATTGTTCATCTTGCGCCCCCGCTGGGCGATCCGGCTCAGGTAGCTGTGAATCTCCTCTGGAGACAACTCGCCCCTGGTCACTTCCGACTCGAGCACTTCGCTCAAGCCGATGATGATGGATAAGGTGTGCTTGAGGTCGTGCGCGACGGTGTGGGCAAAGGTATCCAATTCCTCATTGCGAGCCTGCAGCTCGGTCGTGTACTGGTGCAGGGCATCCTGGGCTTCCACCAGATCGCTGATGTCCCTGGACATGCCCACCATCCCGACAATTTTTCCATCCTTGTCCTTGACAGGCACCTTAGTGCACGAAACCCAGCGGATAAAGTCACCCTCTGCGTTGATGAGGCGCTCCAACTTACCGATCAGGGGCTGCCCGGTTTCGATAAGCTTTTGTTCGTCGGCATAAGCTGCCTCGGCATGCTCGGGCGAGAAAAAGTCCAGGTCCGTCTTGCCTATCGCATCCTCAGGCCGGGCCAGCCCCAGCGTCTCGGCCTGGGCACGATTGACCCGCGTAAAGCGGCTGGAGGTGTCTTTGAAATAGATGGTGTCTGGAAGGTTATCCATCAAGATGAACAAGAGATCCCGTTCGTGGGCCACGGCTTCTTCGGCTCGCTTTTGCTCGGTGATGTCGGACACCAGCCCATCGTAAGCGACCAGGATGCCTTCCGCGTCGTAACGCGGCACGGCCACATTCCTCACCCAGCGCAGGCTGCCGTCTTTGTGGACAATGCGATGGTTAAGCGGCGGCGGAGTATTGCCCGCCAACACCTGGTCGATGTGCAAGTTCACAGCATCGCGATCCTGCCAGTAAACCATTCGATACCAGAGATAGGGATCGGCGGCGTATTCGCCCGGGGTGTAGCCCGTCACCGCCTCGCAGCCGGCGCCATGGAGGGTAGCCAGCGGGCGGCCGTCCTTGATCGTCACCGTGTAGATATAATCGGTGACCGAGCTCAATAACAACTGGTAACGCGCCTCGCTCTCTCTGAGGGCCTGCTCAAGCTGCTTGTGCCTTTTCTTCGCGTCACTCACATTGCCTCTTCGACCCGATAACGGGTGGTGAGTTTAGCCGCTCTGTTGAGCATGTTGCTGATCGGGCAATACTTGGTTGCCGAAAGCTCGATGGCCCGCGCCACAGCCTGAGGATCGACGTTGCGACCGCGGACGATGAACTCGATCTCGATCTCGGTGTAGATGCGCGGGTGCTCATCGGCGCGCACGCCACGCGTGACAATTTCAAAATCGACCACGTCCTGGCGTTTCTTTTTGAGTATGCTGATCACATCCATGGCCGTGCAGCCGGCCAACGCCACCAGCAGCAACTCCATGGGCGAGAAGCCTTCGTCGTGCCCGCCAAAGTCGGCCGTGGCATCCATGGTCACCCGCGCGCGCTTACGGCCGGTGCTCTCAAAGCTCATGTCGCCTTTCCAGACGACGCGTGTTTCTTTTGTGGCCACCATGTGACCCTCCTGTGAGAACTGCAAAACTGCCACCATTATATACCATGCCGGCCAAACGATCAAACTCGCCTGTCCAGGGGTCCTTGCCACAGGTGTTTTTCCCATGGTATAATGCACTCACATTACCATGTGCGAGGTGTTTGATGCCAATTTACGACTATCGCTGCGCTGATTGCAAAAGAAAAGTATCCGTATTCTTCCGCACCGTGTCCTGCGTAGACCACAGCACCGCGCGCTGCCCCAGGTGCGGTGGAGCCAATCTGACACGGCTGGTCAGCCGCGTGCGCATGCTGCGCTCGGAAGAAAGCCGCATGGAAAGCATGGCGGACGAATCGATGCTATCCGGCCTGGACGAAAGCGATCCCCGCTCCTTAGGTCGCTTTATGCGCAAGATGGCCCGCGAAAGCGGCGAAGAGATGCCGGTCGAGTTCGACGAGGTGGTGGGCCGGCTGGAAGCCGGAGAGGATCCCGAAGCGATCGAAAAGTCCATGCCAGAACTGGGCGAGATGGGGACGGGAGAGGATTTTTAATTATTAATTGTTAATTATTAATTATTAATTGTTAATGAGGGAGAGCAAGAGCTTGCTCAATCCCCAGACGCCGGCTTTAGCTTCCAATCTGCCAGGCGTTCCGCCACGATGGCGCGGATGTCCTCGGCGATGAGGTCGACGGGGCGAGCGCCGTCCAAGACGCGCCAGCGTTGTGGCTGGTCGTGTGCCAGCGCCAGGTAACCCAGGCGCACGCGGCGGTGAAAGTCGAGCGACTGTTCGTCCATGCGGTTCCACTCGTCTCCGCTGGCCTTGCGCCGCTGCAGGCCCTCGTCACTCTCCACGTCCAGGTAAATCGTCACGTCGGGCCGCAGCCCCCCTGTGGCGAAGCCCAAGATCATGCGCAAGGTGAGCAGGGGAAGCCCGTGGCCGTAGCCCTGGTAAGCCAGGGTGCTGTCGGCATAGCGGTCGCATAGCACCACCCCGCCGGTCGCCAGGTGGGGGCGGATGAGCTGCTCGACGAGTTGGGCCCGGCTGGCGCAGTAGAGCAAGATTTCTGCGCGCGGCGACATGGCCTTGTTGTGCAAGCTGTGCAGCACGTCACGGATTTGCTCGCCAATGGGTGTGCCGCCTGGCTCGCGCGTGGTCAACACGTCATAACCTTGCCCGCGCAGGAACTCGGCCAGCAAGTGGATCTGGGTGGATTTGCCGCTGCCGTCAGGCCCTTCGAAAGTGATAAATGCGCTCACTCGCGGTATATCCTCACGTGCCGGCGCGGGTCCCGCCCGTAGCTGTGGCTAATCAGATTCGATTGGCGGGCCATCTCGTGTTGAGCGCGGCGCACGAAGGAGGTTTGGGGTGACAGGTCCACCCACTTGGCGCCGTCTTGGACCTGTCGAATCGCTTCCTGCGCTTCGTGCAAGGCCAGATCGTAAAAGCCGTTATTATCGTCATCCTTGAGGTCAAAGATATCCACCAGGCATTTTTCGATCTGCTGGGCCGTGTTCGAGCGCAGCACATAGATGGGCAGGCCGCGCCGCTCGGCGTCGGTCACCACACGCGGGCGCCTGTTCCACTGGCTCTTGACGATCATCAACAGCTCGGCCGAGCCCAGCTCCTCGACTACACTCAGCGGCACGCGCAAGCGAGCCGAGACCTGGGCCAGCCGGTTGTGGGCCACGCCGTAGGCAAAGACGCGCTTGGACTGGAGCGTGGCCCGCTCGGCGCGCTGCGCGAACTGCAAGGCTGAAGGGGCTTGCATGCCATTGCTTTCGAGGGCAGCGCCTTGCGAACTCGAGCTGACCGTGGTATGGACCTCGCCGTCTTCGTCGCGATAGCGCAGCTCGGTATCTGGAGCGCGGCCGCGCAGCAAGCTGTCCACCGACTGCGCCACGTCGTGATGCACCAGCAGCTTTTGGCGGTCTTGGATCTCGATCAGCACGTCAAAAGTAGGTGGGGCGCGTCTCTCCAGCACCGTTTTTTGCGTTCCGCGCCGGCGGGCCTCCTCGTCCGAAAGCGTCACGCTCTCGATGCCGCCCACCAGGTCCGACAAGGTCGGATTGAGCAAAAGATTGTCGAGCGTGTTGCCGTGAGCGGTGGCGATCAATTGTACGCCGCGCTCGGCGATGGTGCGAGCCGCCAGGGTCTCCAGCTCGCGCCCGATTTCGTCGATGACGATCGTTTCGGGCATGTGATTCTCCACCGCCTCGATCATCACCTCGTGTTGCAAGCTGGGCTGCGGCACCTGCATGCGGCGGGCTCGCCCGACGGCCGGGTGCGGGATGTCCCCGTCGCCGCCAATCTCGTTGGAGGTATCCACGATGATCACGCGCCGCTTTTCGGCCAGCACGCGGGCGGCCTCACGCAGCATCGTCGTCTTGCCAACCCCCGGCTTGCCCAGGAGCAAGATGCTCTTGCCGGACATGACAATGTCCTCGATGATGTCGATGGTGCCATACACAGCCCGCCCTACCCGGCAGGTCAGGCCGACGATGGCGCTGCGCCGGTTACGGATGGCGCTGACGCGGTGCAGGGTGCGCTCCAGGCCGGCCCGGTTGTCGGCGTCAAAGTCGCCAATCAGGTCTACCACCTGGTTGATTTCGCTTTGCGTGATCTCCTGATCGTTCAGGTTAAGCTCGCCGTCGATGTAGCGGGCCTCGGGCTTGCGCCCCAGGTCCAGCACCACCTCCAGCAGCGCATCGCCGCGGTTGAGACTTTTGACCCTGTCTCGAATCGAAGACGGCAAGACCTCTAACAAAACATCCAAATCGTCGGTAATTTTCAATTGTTGCATATTTGTCACTGCTTACTCACCTGCCCTCGATGTAGCACGAAGAGGGTCACTGGTTGCGGCGCGCGCTACCGGCGAAGCGGCCTGGCGCGCTTCGAGTGCGGCCACGGGCGACAGTTCCGGCTCGGTCACTGGCGCCACCAGGCGCTTGACCATCACCGCGCTCGAGGCAAACGCCTCAAAGCCCAACGCCAACAGCGGCTCCCACAACCACTCCTGGTAGCGCCGCACACAGCAATAGAGCGCCCGCTCAGACTGTTGGCCCATCAACGCCAGGCCATGGATCAGGGCATGCTGGGCGTGTACCTCAGCTTGTGGATGGACCATCACGTCAAACCATGCCCCCAGCGCTCCCGGCCGGATTTCCAGGTAGGTCGTGACCTCACCGGCGTCTTGGGCGATATAGACCTGGCTGGCCGGCTTGATTTCAGGGACAAAGCTGGCCAGTTGGGCCAGGCGCGGTGTGATGTTATAGTACAACTGCTGCACCGCCCACTCATCAGATGGTGATGCCTTGTGCAGCAAAGTGGGATCCGTCAACTTTTCCGAGCACGCCGGGCCCGGCACACAGCGCAAAATGTCCTGGCGCAGGTAGATCGAGAAGCCAGCATGGCGCAGCACGTCGATGGCTGGGCTTTCGCCCGGCACCTCGGCGATCAAGTACTGCAAGCCCAGCTTGCCGGCCACCACGGCCATGGCCTCTAACAGCTCCACCCACACAGCTCCTGGCTCGTTGCCAGACAAAGCTGGGGCGATGTAGGTCATCACGCCGCGCTCTTGCCGCGGCCACATCTGGGCAAAGCCGCCCCCAGCCTGGCTTGCAGGCAGTACACAAGTGTGCAGGCCATGCCTGTGCAGCGAGAGATAGCCAGCCAGGGCCGAGCGCCAGGGGTGTAGCCCGTGCGTCAGTGCCACTTCATTGTACAATGGCACGCCGCTTTTTTCCAGGCGGGTGAGTAGGGGAATGTCGCTCAACTGAAATGGGCGGACCATAGCCGTGAACTCTCTATATCGCCATACTCAAGAAATAACGGTGAAAGCGCTCGTCGCCGCCAAGTTCGGGATGGAAGGCGGTGGCCAGTAAGTTGGCCTGACGGGCGGCCACGATGGCTTGATCGGGTAGCAGGCTGCGGCCGGCCAGACAAGCGGCCGGCAGGCGCGCCAACACGCTCACTCCCTCCCCGACCGACTCGATCAAGGGCGCGCGAATGAAAATAGCGTGAAAGGGCCGCGCATCCTCTTCAGCGTACAGGGCCGGCACGTCCAGGTCGATCTCAAAGCTGTCCACCTGGCGGCCAAAGGCGTTCCGCACCACCCTCACATCCAAGAGACTCAGCAAAGGCTGGCAGTGTTCCACCTGGCGCGCCAGAAAAATCAGCCCGGCGCAGGTGCCCCACACCGGCCGCCCAGAGGCAGCCAGCTCGCGAATGGGCTCGACCAGGCCATATTGCACGGCCAACTGGCCGATCGTCGTGCTCTCGCCGCCTGGGATAATCAAGCCGTCCAGGCCGGCCATCTGAGAAGGCAAGCGCACCTGGCTCGTCTCTACGCCCAAGCGCCGCAGCACTTGCTCGTGCTCGATGAATGCCCCCTGAAGGGCCAGGATACCAATCCTCATACCTCGAACCCCAACTGCTTCTCCACCTCGTGCAACACGGTCTCAAAATCTGGCGGCTTGGCTATACCCTCGACTCGATCAGCTAGATGAACATGATGCGGTGCGTAAAGCAAGGACCGGTGATGATTTACATTATCCCACCGGCTGACAAGTTGTCCCTCAGCACCCTGCCAGTGATAGCCGTATTCACGTTTGTTCAGCATGCCTTCTACGTCGGTCCAAAATTCAGAGATCTCGAGCAATTCATCGTTTATCAACTCGACCCTGATGCGAATGTAGCCCTCGTGTTCCAGCGTGCGCCGCCTTAGGATGTGAAATCGAAGCACGGCTGGGCTAAGCAGCAAAAGATGTTCATAGTCATCGAACAAGGTATCCAGGTTCAACATCAGATTGACAACGGCTTGGGCGATAAAGCGCCCAGAGATTTGAGCACACTAGTATACATCTGCCAGGTTGCTGACCACTCGAGGAAATCCAGCGCGTCTCCAAGCTCGCCTCGCTCGAATTTGTCGAAGAACTCGCTCGAGACCATGTTGTACTGCTTCTCAAAGGCTTCGAGCCGAGTGAACATCTCGTCACGGCGCTGTATCAACTCTCCTCTTTTGCGTTCTAACAATTTGCTCAACACAACATCTACGGCCGGATCGATATGACCCTGGATCAACTCCAGGTATCGTTCGAATAGCCGAATCTTGTCTAATGTTGTGATCATGTCCACCTCCAGAGAGAGCGTTTCGCGCTACAACTTGAGCTGCATCTCGTTCGTCGGCTCGAAACCCAGCGAGCGGTACAACGGGGCGCCGTAATCGCTGGCGTGCAGCGAAATGACTCTAAAGCCCTGGGCGCGGCACCAGTCCACGGCGGCCGTGACGAGCTGGCGCGCGATGCCACGCCCCCGGTAGGCCGGCCCGGTATAGACGTTAGCGATATAGGCGCGGCACGGGTGGGCAGGATCGTTAGGGCCAGCCATCCACTCGTGCACGATCAGGCCCGCCCCGGCCACGACCTGGCCATCGCTCGTGCAAGCCAGCCAGCCAAGGTACGAGCCTTCGGCCAGCCCCCGGCGCACAAAGGGCCTAAAAGTGGCATCCATCGCGTCCAAGCTGGCCGCATCGGCCTTGTCCAAGTCGACAAACATGGCGCGGCGATGATGGACAATGATCTCGGCATCGTCCAGTGTGGCGAGCCTGATATAAATTTCAGTCCGATCGTCCAAACCCTTACCAGCCTCGCTCGGCCAGCCGCTCGCCTTCGGCGATGGCGCTGATCTCGATGCCGACCATGGCCTCGCCCAGGTTCTTGCTGACCTCGGCGATGACAGCAGGGTCTGTGTAATGCGTCGTCGCCTCGACGATGGCCTTGGCCCGCTTGGCCGGGTTGCCGCTCTTGAAGATGCCGCTGCCCACGAACACGCCGTCCACACCCAACTGCATCATCAAGGCCGCGTCGGCCGGCGTGGCGATCCCGCCGGCGGCGAAATTGACCACCGGCAAGCGCCCTAGCTCGGCCGTCTCGACGACCAGCTCGTACGGCGCGCCGATGTCTTTGGCATAGCTCATCATCTCGGCGCGGTCCATCGTCTGCAAGCGGCGGATCTCGCCCAGCACGGCCCGCGCGTGGCGCACGGCCTCGACGACGTTGCCGGTGCCGGCCTCACCCTTGGTGCGGATCATGGCCGCGCCTTCGCCGATGCGCCGCAGCGCCTCGCCCAGGTTGCGGCAGCCGCACACGAACGGCACCTTGAAGGCGTGCTTGTCGACGTGATGCTCT
>JAFGFO010000399.1 GCA_016931085.1 Thermoflexales bacterium | reverse complement strand
TTTCGGGGCCGCCGGGCTTCGGGCCAGACTTCCGAAGTCTAAGAAGACTTCGGAAGTCTTCCATCCCCCGCTTTTTTGAGAAGATACGCTAGCTCGATACTTTTTCAAATACGGAGGCCAGAAACCGAGTTTTTCGAAAATAGCCCTCAGACCATGAAAGTTGCCCTTGCCAAATTGCCCGTAAGCGTGTAATATATAGCGCATGGTGACAGGCGTTTACGAGACAAAGATGATGCAATCCAGCGTGACGAAACGAGTTGAGCCTTTAGCTCCCCCCACCTTGATTACACGCCAGGCTAGCCTGGACGAGATGCTCGCTCGCCTGCTGGACGAGCCGGCCGTGGCGGTAGACACCGAGTCAGACAGCATGTACGTCTACCGCGAAAAGGTCTGCCTGGTGCAGTTTTCAATCCCCACCTGCGACTATTTGCTCGACCCGCTCAGCGGCCTGGACATGGCCCCCTTGGGCAGCTTGTTTGCCGACCCGCGCGTGGAAAAAGTCTTTCACGCCGCCGAGTACGATGTCTTGTGTCTCAAGCGCGACGAGGGCTTTGAATTTCGCAACTTGTTCGACACGATGTGGGCCGCGCGCGTGCTGGGCTGGCCGCGCCTGGGGCTGGCCTCTATCCTCGAGGAACGCTTCGGTGTCAGCCTGAACAAGCGCTGGCAGCGCTACAATTGGGGCAAGCGCCCCCTGGTGCCTGGGGCCTTGGCGTATGCCCGCCTGGATACCCACTTTTTGCTGGACATCCGCGCCATGCAACTGGCCGCGCTGCAAGCCGCCGGCCGCCTGGAAGAAGCACGCGAGATCTTTGACCAGCAAGCCGAGCTGGCGCCGCCGGATGTGCCCGACCCTCACAGTTTTTGGCGTGTCAAGGGGGTGTGGGACCTGACCGGGCGCGAGCAGGCCCTCGTCCGCGAGTTGCACGCCTACCGGGAACACGAGGCCAGCCGGCGCGACCAGCCGGTCTTTTACATCTTTAGCGACAAGACCCTCGTCAACCTGGCCCAGGCCCAGCCTCACTGCTTGCAGGAGCTGTTCAGCATTGATGGCCTCAAGTCGCTGCACGTCAAGCGCTATGGGCCGGGTATCCTGGAGGCGTTGGCGCGCGGACAGGAAGCCAGCATCCCCCGCCCGCCCTATTCACCACGGCCCGATGAGCATATCCTGGAGCGCTACGAGACCTTGCGCGCCTGGCGCAATGACCTGGCCCACCAACGCGGCGTCGAGCCGGACGTCATCATGTCCAACGCGACCCTGATGGACATCGCTCAGCGTTGCCCCACAACGCTGGCTGAGCTTGAAGACATCGAGGGACTGGGACCTTGGCGGCGCAAAACTTACGGGCCGCAAGTGCTGGGCGTGATACGTAAAACGTAATGCGTAAAACCTGAGACCTGAAACCTGAAACTCTTAAAGAGGCTGACATGCAACTCCAATTCTGGGGCGCGGCCCGCGCCGTGACGGGTTCGATGCACCTCCTGCGGGTGAACGGTCACTCGATCCTGCTCGAATGTGGCTTGCTGCAGGGCAAACGCTCCGAGACCTACGATCGCAACAAAACGCTGCCGTTCGATGCGTCCGAGATAGACGCCTGTATCCTGTCCCACGCCCACATCGACCACTCGGGCAACCTGCCTTCACTGTTCAAAAATGGCTTCCGGGGGCGCGTGTTTTGCACCTCGGCCACGCGCGATTTGTGCTCCACCATGCTGCGCGACAGCGCCCATATCCAGGAAAGCGACGTGGCTTACGTCAACAAGCGCCGCCAACGGCAGGGCTTGTCCCCTTTCAAGCCGCTGTATACGCTGGCCGACGTGCTGACGGCCTTGCGCCATTTCGTGAGCGTGGAGTATGACTATGCCATTCAAGTCGTGCCGGGCGTGTCGGTGACTTTCCGCGACGCCGGCCATATCTTGGGCTCGGCGGCGCTCGAGCTGCTGATCGAGGAAAACGGGACGCAGCCCCCGCAGCGCCTGGTGTTCACCGGCGACGTCGGGCGCAAGGGACTGCCCATCCTGCGCGACCCCCAGTACGTGGAAAACGCCGACGTGTTGATCACCGAGGGGACCTACGGCGGGCGCTACCATCTCGATTACGAGCGGGGACTGGCCGAGCTGGCCGAGGTGATCGCCAAGGTCTACAAGCGCAAGGGCGCGGTGCTCATCCCAGCCTTTGCCGTCGGACGCACCCAGGAACTCGTCTACGGCCTGCACCAGTTGTTCGAAGCCGGCGAGCTCCCTCCCATCTCGATTTACGTCGACAGCCCGCTGGCCACCAACGTGACCGAGATCTTTCGCATTCACCCCGAGTGCTACGACGAGGAAATCACCGACTTTATGTACGCCGCCCCTCACAACGATCCGTTTGGCTTTTCGCGCCTGCGTTACACGCGCAGCGTCGACGAGTCTAAACAGCTCAACGCCCTCAAAGGGCCGGCCGTCATCATCAGCGCGTCCGGGATGTGCGAGGGTGGGCGTATCCTGCACCACTTGAACAACCGCCTGAATGATCCGGCCACGACGATCCTCTTTGTCGGCTTCCAGGCCGAAAACACGCTGGGCCGCCGGCTGCTCGACCTGGCTCCCCAGTCTGGCCGCAATGGGGCGTCCGTCAAGGTTTTTGGCGAGGAGCTGGCCGTGCGTGCCCGTATCGAGCGCCTGGAAGGCTACAGCGCCCACGCCGACCACGCCGGCCTGCTGGAGTACATCCGCCACACTGGTACCCCACGCCACGTCTTTATCGTCCACGCCGAGCTGGAAGCCGCCCAGGCCTTGCAGAAGGACTTGCATGCCGGGGGCTTGCCCAAGGTTGTCATCCCCGCCCGCGGCGACGCGTTCGAGGTGTGATGGTTAGTAGGGGCAGACCCCTGTGTCTGCCCTGGGCGACCCACCGGCTTGTCTCTACAAAGTCGCACCGATCTTGCGCGTGCCCTTGCAGGCCGGGAAAGTCGAGCAGCCCAGGAACGGCCCGTACTTGCTGCTGCGCGCGACCATCGGCGCGCCGCACAAGGGACACGCCACGTCCACCGTCTGCGCTGCGGTTTTGTTGCTCTCTCTCTTGCCCCTTGTCTTGCCCTCTCGCTTCTCTTTCTTCCTACTTCTTACTTCCCTACTCCCTACTCCCTTTCCCTGCATCTTGCCCTTGGCCTCCCCCAACGCGGCTGAAAACGGCGTGTAAAACTCGCGCAGCATCGCCACCCAGTCTCGCTCGCCGCGCGACACCTCGTCCAGCCGGTCTTCCATCTGGGCCGTAAAGCCATAGTCCATCTGCTCGGGGAAAGCTGCCACCAGCGCGTCGCAGGTGGCCTCACCCAGCGGGGTGGGATACAGGTAGCGCTTTTCCAGCCTGACGTACTGGCGATCTTTGAGCGTAGCCACGATGCTGGCATAGGTGCTGGGGCGGCCGATGCCGAGCTTTTCGAGCGCCTTGATCAGGCTGGCCTCGGTGTAACGCGGCGGCGGCTTGGTGAAATGCTGCCGGGCGAGCAGCTCGAGCAAGTCGAGCAGCTCGCCGGCTGCCAGCTCCGGCAACGCCTGGGCCTCGTCTTCGTCGTCGGCTTTTTCTTCCGCCTCTTCCCACACTCGCAAAAAGCCGTCAAAGAGCAGCACGCGCCCCACGGCGCGAAAGTCGGCTTTGAGCGTTTCTTGGATGGCCTCCACGTCCACCGTCGTCACGTCGTACACGGCCGGCGCCATCTGCGAGGCGAGGAAGCGCCGCCAGACCAGGTCGTATACGCGGTGCTGGCGCTCTGTCAAATAGGCCTTGAGCGCATCTGGGGTGCGCCTCACGCCGGTCGGGCGGATGGCCTCGTGCGCCTCTTGGGCGTTCTTGACCTTGGTTTTGTACTGGGGTGGGGTGGGGGGCAAGTAGCGCTCTCCCAGCATCTCCCGGATCAGTTCGCGGGCGGCCGCCTGCGCTTCGGGCGCCACGGCTGTCGAGTCGGTCCGCATGTACGTGATGAGCCCCACCGGCTTGCCTTGGCCGATATCGACTCCCTCGTACAGCTCCTGGGCGATCTTCATCGTCTCGGCCGGCGACATGCGCAGCCGGGCGGAGGCCGCCTGCTGCAGCGTGCTGGTGGTGAACGGCGGCCACGGGTAGCGTTTTTTCTCCTCACGCTGGACAGACTTGACGCGATACTCGGCGTCTTCCAGGTCGGCGATGATGTGCTCGGCCTCCTCCCTGGTCTTGAGATCGATCGTCTCGTGCAGCCCCACCTTTTTGCCGTTGAGCTTGACCAGGCGGGCCCAAAAGTGCGACCCTGCGTGATCGGCCGGCTTGGCCAGGTGGGCGTGGATGGACCAGTATTCCTCTGGGATGAACGCCGCGATCTCGCGCTCGCGCTCGACCACCATGCGCAACGCCACGCTCTGCACCCGCCCGGCGCTCTTGCCGCCGGTCGTGTGCCACAAGAGGGGCGAGACCTGGTAGCCGACCAGGCGGTCGAGGATGCGCCGCGCTTGCTGGGCGTTGACCAGGTCCATGTCCAGCCCGCGCGGGTGAGCGAAGGCGGCCTGGATCGCTGCCTCCGTCAGCTCGTGAAAGGCCACCCGCCGGACCGGTCTACTGCCCGGCTTGAGTACCTGGAGCAGGTGCCAGGCGATCGCCTCACCCTCGCGGTCGGGGTCGGTGGCCAGGTACAACTCGCCGGCGCCTTCCAGCGCGTCGCGCAGGGCGCCGATCGTCTTGGACTTGATCCGCACGAGGTGGTAGGTAGGGCGAAAGTCGCGCTCGAGCTCCACGCCCAATTGCTTGGCGGGCAAGTCTCGCACGTGCCCCATGCTGGCGCGCACGACGTATCCCCCGCCCAGGATGCGGCCAATCGTCTTGGCCTTGGCGGGCGATTCGACGATGACGAGAATCCTGGCCATCTTGCCAATGTGGTAGGGGCGCAGCATGCTGCGCCCCTACATAGGTCTATTTTTCTTCGATGACGACGGTCCTGATCGCGTCCCCCGGCGTGCTGGGGTTCTGGTCCGGGTCGCGCGCGGTGATGTTCTGCGCCACGTCCATGCCGGCGATCACGCGTCCAAAGATCGTAAAGCCGCCGTCCAACTGCGGCGCCGCCGCGTAGGTGATAAAGAACTGGCTGCCGTTGGTGTTCTCGCCTGAATTGGCCATGGCAACCACGCCTGGGCCGTCGAATTTCAGCCCAGGCACGATCTCGTCGTTGCATTGATAGCCCGGGCTGCCCATGCCGGTGCCGCTGGGGTCGCCGGCCTGGGCCACAAAGTCCTTCAGCACGCGGTGGAAGGTCACGCCGTCGAAATAGCCTTGGCGTGCCAGGAAGACAAAGCTGTTGACGGTGTTGGGCGCCTGGCTGGCATACATCTCGACGACGATGTCACCTTTGTCCAGCTTGAAGATGGCGGTGTACGTTTTGGCCGGGTCGATCACCTCGTCCGGGGCGGAAAACTGCATCGGGCTGCTGTTGAGCCATGCAAACCAGGGTATGAGGCTATCCAGCATGCCCAGGTAGTCGGAAGGGAGATGGACCCCGTCGAGGAAGAAGGTCGGCGTGCCCGGCAGCCCCACTTCCAGCGATTCTTGCAAATCCGCTTCCACGTTGGCCTTGTATGTGCCCTCGGCCAGCTCCTTTGCAAAGCGGGCCGTATCCAGCCCTATCTCCTTGGCATAGCTTTCCAAGACCTTGGGCATTTCGTCCACCGTCTTGCCAGCCCATTCGCTCTGCCTGGCGTACAGCAGCTCGTTCATCTCCCAGAACTTGCCCTGGGCGCCGGCCGCCTCAGACGCTTCGGCCGTGATTTGCGCGTGTTCGTGAAACGACAGCGGAAAATGTCGATAAACAACCTTGAGTGTATCTTTATGTGAGTCTACCAGACTCACGAGCAGGGGCGCAATCCCTGAGCAGCCCGGTCACTGGTAGTCGGCGTATTCCATCAGCGTCACCGGGGCGCTGGGTGAACCCTTGATCCAGTCGTCTGCCCCCACCGGCGAGAGCCCCGGCACGGAGGCCGGCTTGCCGGCCGGCTGGCAGGCCGCCGCCGGGTTGAGCTTGAACGACGAAGGCTGGCTGGGCAGCGCGGACGTCGCCACTTGAGCCACCGTAGCGGTGGGGGGTGCCGTGCTGGTGGCGGCCGCTTGAGACGTGGCCGTAGGCGCCGGCGTCGCGGTCCCACCCCCGCAGGCGGCCAACGCCAGGCTCAGGCCAATCAAATAGAACGCGTTTCTGTGCATAGTTCTCCTTCTGTAGGGGCAGACCCCTGTGTCTGCCCTGGGGCTAGGAGTATATAACCGTTTGGCCGTTAAGTCAACCAACGCGCCGTTCACTCAGAAGCGGGCCGCTTGCCAAAAGGCATTCGTGGAATTCGACTATTCGTGTCATTCGTGATCTATTTTTGCGGCAGGCGATACCAGGCGCGCACCTGCCGGTCGGCGGACAGGGATAGTGACCACTCCACCATATGGCCGGATGCCCGCGCCGGCGGGTCGGTCTTGACCAACTGCGCGCCCTCCGGCAGCACGACGGCGATATCGAGTGGCAGGTCACTCGTCGCCGGCTGCCGCTGGACGTACAGGCTGTAGACCCGCAGCCCAGCCTCTTCCTCGACGAGCTGTGGCAAGCTGTACTCAAAACGTGTCACCTGGCTGGCGCCTCCGTCGAGCACGAAGAACGATCCAAATACGCTGTACCCCAGCTCTTGGGCTGCCGTGGGTTGCCCGTCGCTAGAGCGCTTGCCCACCAGCGGCGCGGGCGCTTGGAGCGTGGCGGTGATGAGAGAACTGCCGCCCGGCGCATATACGCGCAGCATGTCCCAGTAACAGCGGTTCATCATGCCCTCGTAGGTCTTGTCGTAGCGTGGCGTGGGATCGCAGTCCGCTTGGGGGCGGACGCGACTGCTGTGCCGGGCCACCAGGCTGGCCCGGCCGCTGCCGGCTTGGTCGAGCTGAACGGTGTATTCCAGTCGCTCGTCAATGTTGGGATTGACTTTGTTGAATCCCATGTTCGCATCAACCACCATGAGCGAGTCGCCCGTGCTGCGCACCAACGCGCCGTCCCATTTGCGCTGCGCCAATACGCGCTGCGCTTGGGGTGACGTGAGATAGATCAGCATGTCGCGCCGTTCGAGCGTTTCCAGGGCCGCCGATGCCAGGCGCGAGGCCTGCGAGGCCGTCAGGCCGGCCTGGACACGGCCCATCACGGCCCCGGCCAACGATCCCATGAAATCCTTGCGGTGGGTCCACCAATCGCCCGAGCGATCGTTCGGCTCGGACAGCAGCGCCTGGCGTGTGACGGCAATGACGCTTTGGCTGGTGACGGCCTGGCTAAAGCCGGGGACGCTGACAGGCCCCAAGCCCTCAAACAAGGTCGGGATGGCACGCAGATTGATGGCGATGACGCCGTCGATGGGGCCAGGCCGGCCGAGCTGGTACAACTCGATCGCCTTGGCGGCGCTGGTGGGAAAGTCCGGCGACCAGTTCGAGTCTCTAAACACCCATATCTCCGAGCCCATATACGCTTGCAGCTCGGCCGGTGCGTCGGGATAGGAGAAGCTGTAGTCGTCTACGGCGTAGCTGTCTTCAAAGCCCTGCGAGACGATTTGACCGTTCTCGACCACCACCCGCCCGACGCTGCTGATAAAGCCGCCGGTGGGGCGCAGCTCGTCGCTGTTCTGAGCCAAAACCAGGTACGTGCGTGGCCCGTCGGCGCCCAGCAGCTCAGGGGCCAGGCTGGCCGCGTCGGCGGCAATCACGGTCGCCGGCAGGGCCTTGTCGGCTTGAGCTAACAGGCTTGCCAGGCGTGGAGAAAGGGGGCGGCGAATGCGCGCCCTGGCCTGCGCCGCCTGGTCCAGGTGAGGCCGTGCCTGCTCGAGGGCCGGCTGCAATGCTTGCATGATCTGGACGGCGGCCTGGATGGACATTTTGTCGCCCGGCAGCTCGGCCAGGGCGGGCTGCAAGCCGGTCAGGACCAGGTCGCCCGCGTCGACCAGCTCGATGGCGCAGTCCATCAGGGCCGGGGCAGCCTCGACGTCCGCGCCGTAACGCGGCAGCCAGCCAAGATAGGGGGCGATGGCGAGCACGGGGCCGAGTTCTGAACGGAGGGCGTGTAATTCGGAGCGAGTGGCGTGCACCTCGCCGGCTATCGGCCCCAAACTCTCGAGCGTCAGTTGCGCCGGCTGGATGGCCAGCATGCGCTCAGCGCGTCCCAGCAGCGACAGGCCCAGGCTGCCCACCCGGCCCACTTTATAGGCCAGCACGATGAGCGCGAGGGCCAGGAGGGCCAGGCAGAGGCTACAGCCCGTGCGGCGGTTGATCAGCTTGTGTTTCACGGTTTGGCTTTCTTGTCAGCCTGGACGGCGGCCAGAATCTCTTGGGCGCTGCGCAGCGCGCCTTCGCCCGAAGCGCCCAGCATCTGGGCTAATTCTTCGACCCGCGCCTTCTCTTTCAAGCGGCTGACGCGCGTGCTCGTCCGCTCGCCCGCGACGCTTTTCTCCACCTTGAAATGCGCCTCGCCATAAGCGGCAAGTTGAGGCAGGTGGGTGATGCAGATCACCTGGTGGTTGATGCCCTGCCGGCCGGCTTGGGTCAGCCCCCACAACTTGCGCCCGACGATCGCGCCAACGCGCCCGCCGATGCCCTGGTCGATCTCGTCAAAGATGAGCGTGGGCGTGCGGTCGGCGCGTGACAGCACGGTCTTGAGCGCCAGCATCAGGCGCGAGGTCTCGCCGCCGGAGGCGACCTTGCTCAGCGGCTTGAGCCCTTCGCCCACGTTGGGCGCGATGAGGAATTCCACGCGATCCAGGCCACTGGCGTCAAAGACGTAGCGGCCGGCTTCTTGCGTCGAGGGATGCGAGGCGCGCGCCCCGCTTTCGTCCGCCTCCCACTCGATCGAAACGCCCAGGCGCGCCCCAGCCATGTGTAAGTCGTTCAATTCGAGCTCAATCTGCTTGGCCAACTGGATAGCGGCTGCCCGGCGCGCCTCCGAGAGCGCCTGCCCCCTCTGCCCAATCTCGTCCAGCAGCTCTCGTTCCCGCGTGCGCAGGCTCTCGATCCGCTCGTCACGGTGCGTGATCTGATCCAGCTCAGCGGCGGCTTGGCCGGCAAAGGCGTTGACGTCCTCGATGGATGCCCCGTACTTGCGCTTGAGACGCTTGACCAGGGCCAGCCGCTCCTCGACGTACTCGAGCCGGCGGGGGTTGAACTCGATCTTTTCACGGTAGTCGCGCACGCTGCGCGCGGCGTCGTCCAGCACATAGCCACTTTCTTCAACTGACTTGGCCAGCTCGCTCAAGGCCGGGTCGATTTTCGCCAGGCCGGTCAGGCCCCGGTTGACCTGCGCCAGCCCGTCCAGGACGGACGGCGCCTCGGCGCTTCCCTCGTAGAGCAGGCTGTAGGCCTCCTCGGCCAACTGCGCCAGGTGTTCGGCGTTCGCCAGCCGCAGTTGTTCCGCCTCCAACTCCAGGTCTTCGCCTGGCCTGAGCCTGGCTGCCTCGATTTCCTCGACCTGGAACTTGAGCAGGTCGGCGCGCTGCGCCAACTGGCGTTCGTCGCGTTCCAACGCGCCCAGCTCGCTTTGCAGCGCGCGCAGTTGGCCTACCCAGCCGGCGAACTGCTCCCGCTGCTCCCACAAGCCGGCGTAACGGTCCAGCAAATTGACGTGCTCGCGCACGCGCAGCAGGCTGAGGTGCTCGCTTTGGCCGTGAATATCCACCAGGTTTTGGGCGATCTCTTTGAGGATGGACAAGGCCACCGAGCGCCCGTTGACGCGGCAGACGGCGCGCCCGTTGCCGCGCACCTCGCGCGCCAGGCTCAACACGGACGGCTCGTCGTCTTCCAAACCGTGCTCGGCCAACAGCGGGGCGATGGCCTCGCGCAGGCTGCCGTCCAGGTGAAAGACCCCCTCTGTCAAGGCGCGTTCTGCGCCTGTGCGCACCATGACCGCCTCGGCGCGCCCGCCCAGCAGCAAGCTGACGGCGTCGATGATGATGGATTTGCCGGCGCCCGTCTCGCCGGTCAAGACGTTAAAGTGCGGCGACAAGCTCAGGCGCAGCTCATCGATGATGGCGAAATCGCGGATGGTCAATTCTGCTAACATAATGCCTATTTTCCTATTCGCAGGCGAGCGTTGGCGGCACCCACCGCCAGCACCAGGTATACCCCGCCGACCAGTACCCTCACCAGGTCCATGCTCAACAGCCCCCACAGCAAGCCGGGCACAGAGCAGGCCACCAGGCAGGCGCCCACCACCAACCACGTGTACTGCCCGCGCCGCTTGCCGTTGACCAGGCGCACCGCCTCGGCCACGATCCCGCCGACCAGGACGCCGGCAAAGATGACCAGCAACAGGAAGGGGACGAAAAACAGGATCACCTGGGCCAGGCCGCCGATGGCCAGGCTCGCCGCGGCGGCCAGGGGATAATCGTACCACGTGCTCGTGTAAAAGGTGGTCTGCTGGCTCCTGACGCAATTTTTGCAGCGATAGCCCACCGGCGTGCTCACCGCGCAGCGCGGGCAAATCGGGGCATTGCACTTGTTACAGCGCAGGTTGGTGGGCTCGCTCGGGTGGTTGATGCAAAAGCTTTGTTCGCTCACTCGCTGGCTCCTTGGGGTTTGAGACGCGCGATCAGCGTGCGATAAAAATAGTGCGGCGGCTGCACGCGCGCAAAATCGGCCGTGTGCGGCGCAGCCTGCACGGTGACACGGTCGCCATCTTCTAGCGCGAATTCGAACTGGCCATCGACCGTCAAGATCGCCTGGTGGTCGGTGTTGACGACGACGTCTACGCGCGCATCGCGATCCAGCACGATAGCCCGTTCCATGCTCATGTGGGGCGCGATGGGGATGATCAGGATGTTCCCCAGTTGGGGCGGCAGGATCGGGCCGCCAGCGGCCAGGGCGTAGGCCGTGCTGCCGGTGGCGGTCGAGGCGATCAGGCCGTCGGCAGCGTAGGTGCTCAGGTAGCCGCCATCGATGTGGGTCGGCAGGCGCACCAGGCGGGCCAGGCTGCCGCGGCTGACGACCACGTCGTTGAGCGCCGTGTGCCGGCCCAGCACTTGTTCGTCTCGGAAGGACTCGACTTGGAGCATCATGTGCCGCTCGATCCAGTAGCGCCCGCGCATCACCTCGCCCAGGGTCTGCCGCCATTCCTCCGGGCTGCACTCGGTCAAAAAGCCCAGCCGCCCCATGTTCACCCCCAGGATCGGCACGTGCTGAGGGGCGGCCATGCGCGCCCCGCGCAGCAGCGAACCGTCGCCGCCCAGGATGACCAGCAGGTCCAGGCCAGCCAATCGCTCGCCGATGGCCGCCGTATCCCAAGTCGAAGCGCGCCAGGATTGGACTCCCCACTCGTCACGCAGAGCCGCCGCGATCTCGTCGGCCAGGCCGATCGAGCCGGGCAGCTTGGGGTGGTGCAGCACACCGATGGCGTTGGGACGTCGAGCGTCTCGTTTTTGATTTTGAGTGCGGGGATCCAAGACCCCCACTTTGTCGTCGTTCATGGCCAATGGCGCTATTATAGCCGGATTCAGCCGGACTGTCCAATCCAAAGACTTCCAAAGTCTAAGACTTCGGAAGCCTAGCGTCTGGCCATCTGTATGGACAAATGCCCGCAGCGATGGTATAATGGCGCCGGATTAGCTGGAGAGGTAGCGTAGTCTGGCCTAACGCGCGCGCCTGGAGAGCGCGTGAGCAGAAATGCTCCGTGGGTTCGAATCCCACCCTCTCCGCTATTTTTTTGTCCCGGGCTTGACAAATTCCCCAGCCTGCATTACCATTAGCCTGGTCGTGCTAGGCGGGGAGCTAGCAGTGCCCTGAACCCGAAATCTGCTTAGCGGGGCGGAAGCCCCTTTCGAGGGCCTGGACGTTCGAGCCTACCACAGACAAGTGGCGTTGAAGGTCTGGTCCTGCGCGGCAGGAGGTTCCCCAACCCCGCCAGGGCCGGAAGGCAGCAACGGTTAGGAATAACTCTTGGGTGACGCAGGAGCGCCGGGCTGGAGCTAACTGGCTGGAGCAAGTCGGGCGACCAGGTTCGACAAAGGGTGCACGACCAAAGCGGTTTAAGGTCTGAGCTTGCAGGTTCAAGGCATCGGGCGTTTCTGTTCCTGCCACAGAACGTATGGTAACGACATCTGTTCCGACACACCCCCGCCGGCCGGCCGGCTGCGCGGGCTTATTGACCCTGGCCCTCGTGGCCCTCGCTGGCGGCCTGATGGGCGCCGGCTACTTTCGCTTGTTGGTCCCGGTCGTCCTCCATGTGGAGGGCGCCAGGTACGAATGGCGTACCCATCAACCGACCGTGGAAAGCGCCCTGCAGGACGCCGGCGTTGTCGTTTACGCCGAGGATCGCGTCACCCCGGCGCTGGCCGAACGGATCGAGCCGGGCGAGATCATCCGCATCGACCGCGCTCGCCCTGTCCGCGTTCACGTCGACGGCACGCTCGTCACCGGGCGCAGCCTCAAGCATTCCGTCCCAGATATCCTGGCCGAGTTGGGTATCGCGCTCTCGCCCCACGATAAAGTCGTCGCCTTCCCGGAAGCGTCATCCGCTGCCGCGCCGCCTGGAAGCTCATCTGAAAGAGGAAGCGGGGCCCTGGCGGCCGCTTTGCCGTTGGGCCGAGCGTTGACCGCCCGGCTTGGCTGGCTCGACTCGTCCAAGCCGGCGCTCGAGTTGATCGTCAAGCGCGCGGTAGCCATGGAGTTGAGCCTGGACGGCCGTTCCTACAGCCTGAACACGACGGCTCCCTCGGTGGGCGAGGCCCTGCGCGAGGCCGGCATCGTGCTGCACGAGGCGGATCGCGTCCAGCCCGCCTTGTCGGCCCCCACCCAGCCTGGCTTGGCCATCGCCGTCAAGAC
Source organism: Thermoflexales bacterium (assembly GCA_016931085.1). The sequence continues at coordinate 12,830 of JAFGFO010000399.1, read as the reverse complement.
CGCCACCCCGCTGACGATCCTGGTGGACGGCCGCCGGCTGCGCGCGCGCACCCACAGCGCCAACGTGGCCGACGCATTGGCCGAGGCGAACGTGGCCTTGACCGGGCTGGATTACGCTCAACCACCACTGGACAGCGGCCTGGTGGCCGGCATGGACATCAAGGTGGTGCGCGTGCGAGAAACGTTCTCGATCGAGCAAGAGCCGGTGCCTTTCGAAGTCCTGTGGATGCCCGACCCCGATCTGGAGATAGATCACCAGGCGCTGCGCCACGCCGGCGAGAACGGCGTGCTCCAAAAACGGATCCGCGTGCACTATGAAGACGGGCAAGAAACCAGCCGTAGATTAGAAGACCAGGGCATCGTCCGCCCACCCCAGAACAAGATCATCAGCTATGGCACGGGCGTGATCGTGCGCACGCTGGAGACACCTCAGGGGCCGGTCGACTACTGGCGGCGGGTGCGCATGCTGGCCACGTCCTACAGCGCCTCGACGGCCGGCACCCCCACCACGGCTTCGTATTATGGCCGCACCCGGCTGGGCTGGACGATGGGGCACGGCATCGTGGCCGTCGACCCGCGCGTGGTGCAATTGGGCAGCCGCGTGTTCGTGCCGGGTTATGGCGTGGGCGCCGCCGGCGACACGGGCGGGGCCATCAAGGGACGCCGCATCGACCTGGGCTACGATGACCATAACCTGGTGCTGTGGTATCGCTGGGTCGACGTGTACTTGCTCGCCCCGGTGCCTTCGGACATCAATTACGTGATCCCCGACTGGCCGCCGGAGCCATGAGGATAGGGAGTAGGGAGTAGGAACGCTTCGCGGGAATGAGACCTGAGACCTGAAACCTGAAACTATCTTTAGAACAGCCATGCCTCAGCCGATCAACGTCAGCGAGCTGTTGAAACAAGCCGGCCTGCGCCCCCAAAAGAGCCTGGGACAGAATTTCTTGTCCGACGAGCGGGTGCTGGCGCGCATCGCCAACGCGGCTGAGTTGACAGACCAGGATACGGTGCTGGAAATCGGCCCGGGGCTTGGCGGCTTGACCCGCCACCTGGCCGAGCGCGCCAGGCAGGTGATCGCGGTCGAGCTGGACGCCGCCCTCATCCCCATCTTGCACCAGACGCTCGCCCCTTATCCCAACGTCCAGATCGTCCACGGCGACATCTTGCAAATCGCAAATCGCAAACCGCAAATCGCGATTTCCGCCGTCGTCGGCAACATCCCCTACAACCTCACCGCCCAGATTTTCAGACGCCTCCTGGAGACCAGCCCCCGGCCGCGCGTGATCGTGCTGACCGTTCAGTTGGAGGTGGCCCAACGCATCACGGCCAGGCCGGGTGACATGAGCTTGCTGGCGCTCAGCGTCCAGTTTTACGGCCATCCCTCGATCGCCGGCCGGATCAAGGCCGGCGCGTTTTACCCCCCGCCCAAGGTGGACTCGGCCATCGTCAGGATCGAGACCTACGCGCAGCCGCCGGTGGAGGTGGCCGACGTCGAGCGCTTCTTTGCCGTCGCGCGGGCCGGCTTTTCGCAGCGGCGCAAACAGCTTCACAATGCCCTGGCCGGCGGCTTGGCCTGCTCCCAGGACCGGGTCGCCGCCGCCCTCGAGCGGGCCGGGCTGGACGGCCGCCGCCGCGCCGAAACGCTGTCGCTGGCCGAGTGGGCCAGCCTGGCGCGTGAATTGGGCTAGGACGCGCTTCGAGCCCTACGGGCGCAGTATTGCCAAAAGCGCCGCGCGGGTGTACAATAGTATCAAGATGAACAAGTCTGGACTGGCGGCCTTGGCGGTGATCGTCAGCTTGTTGGTGGCAGTCGGCGGCTTGCAGGCCCAAACTGTCCCCAACCAGTATTTCCCCGATACCGGCCACAACGTGCGGGGCGAGTTCCTGCGCTTTTTCAACGAGAACGGCGGTGTGGACATCGTGGGCCAGCCCCTGACCGGAGAGATCCTCCAAGACGGCCGGCAGGTTCAATATTTCCAGAACCTGCGCCTGGACGCCTATCCCGAGAACTCGACCTCGCCCGTGCAGCCCGGCCCCCTGGGCAGCTTGCTTGGACGGGGTGACCCGCCCATCCCGAGCTCGGACATCCCTTCCGCCGGCGATCCCAACCGGCGCTATTTCCCCGCCACCGGCCACACGGTGTCGTACGCGTTCCTGATTTTCTTCAATGCCCACGGTGGGGAGGCATTTTTCGGCTGGCCTATTACCGAGTTCAAGTCGGAGGGTGGGCGGATCGTGCAGTACTTTGAGCGCGCGCGCATGGAATGGCATCCTGACCTTGCCCCCGAGCAGCGCGTCCACTTGGGGGATCTGGGCCAGGTGTATGCCTCCCAACGTCTGAGTTTCGATGTGCTGGACCCCCCGCCGGCCAGCCCGGCCCAAGCCGTTCAAGTCACGGCGCTCAAGCCGCTTGCCTCACTGCACTCGGCTGTCACCGGGCGTTGGGGCACGCAAAAGCTGCACGTCTATGTTATGGATCAGCGCGGCCAACCTGTGCCGCACGCCAACGTCGTCGCCGTGGTTCATTTCCCAGGCGGTGACCAGGAGTTGGCCATGATGCCAAGTGACGAACGCGGCTACACGGTGCGTGTGTTCGAGCTGGGGCAATTGACCCCGGGGCAGCGCGTCGTCATCAGCGTGCGGGCGGGGTGGGGTGCGCTTTCGGCTTTGACCTGGACCTCGTTCCTGGTCTGGTGGTAGGGGGGCAGACGTGTGTGTCTGCCCCTACGCGGCCTCGTCTTCGGCCTCTTCGTCTTCCCAGCCGATGATCCACACGCACAGCCCGGCCAGGCCAATCGTGGCGATCACCAGGGCGGCCGTCTGCTGCGGCAGCAGTCCCACGTCGCGGGCCGACCACAACAAGATGGCGACCATCCCGATGGCCAGTACCGCCCAGGCCGTCAGCTTGGGGTGTTGGTTGTAAACGTCTATGATGCGCTGCATCGTCTTCCTTTCGATGTGATTAGATCGGCTTGAGCACCCGCTCGCGCAGTTGCTTGAACAGGACGAAGCGGTCCGAGCCGCCGAATTCTTTGACCGCGCCTGTCCAGGGAGGCGGCCAGTTCCTCGTGTCCGGCGCGGCGTATCCGCGCGATTCACAAAAGTCGACCAGCTCTTGCGAGGCTTCCATGTGGATAAAGATCAACACAATCTCGCACTTGAGCCCGTTGGCCTCGGTTTCGATCGCATCCAGCAGGACCTTGCCGGCCACCGGGCGTAGCGCCGCCGGGTAAACGAGCAAATCTTCGACCCGCCCCACCAGGTTCTCCACCCGAAAGCCGGCCAGGCCGATCAGGCGCTCGGTGTGGGCCAGCAGGACCCCTTTGGAGCCGAGTTTTTCCAGGATCTGAGCCCGGTCGGTGTCGACCCGCCCGTGGGTGGCATCTTCCACAAAGGCCTTGATCGCCGCCGAGTCGGACGGTTTAGCGCGCCGTACTTTGACATCGGATTCGTTCAATTCACTCACATTATACCCCCAGGGATTTGCGTTAGCGTTCGCGATTTATTGTAAACCAGAAAGTGCAGAAGGTCAAATTACAACTGGTACTGTTCCACGGCGGCCATCAGCTCGCGCGCCAGCCCGTTCAGGTCTTGGGCGGCTTTTTCCGCCTGGCGGACGCTGGACAGGTTTTGGAGCGTGGCCTGGTTGATGTTCTGCATGGCCTGTGCGATTTGCTCGATGCCCAGTTGCTGCTGCTGCCCGCCGCTCACCACCTGCACCGCGGCCCGCGCGGACTCGTGAATCACGCCGTACAACTGCTCGATCGCCTGCCGGGATTGCTCGGCCAGTTGCACGCCTTTGTCGACGCCCTTGGCGCCTCCCTCCGTCGCCGCCACCGTCGCCTCGGTCGCCTGCTGGATTTCCGACAAGATGGCTTTGACCTGGGTGGCGGCCTGGCGCGATTGCTTGGCCAGGTAGCGCACCTCGGCGGCCACCACGGCAAAGCCGCGCCCTTGCTCCCCGGCCCGGGCCGCCTCGATCGCGGCGTTCAACGCCAGCATGTTGGAACGCGCGGCGATTTCGCTCACTGTGGTGATGATCTCGCTGATTTGCTGCACGCGCTGCGACAACGCCACGATGTTTCGAGCGATTCCATTCACGTGTTCCTTGATCTCGTTCATGCTCTCGATATTATTTTGGACGGCCTTTTGGCCATCGCGCGAGACCTCGACCGTGCGCTTGGCCGCGTCGGCCACCTCGCGCACCTGGTTGGCCGCTTGCTCGGTGAGGGCCTTGACCTCGTCCATCGTCGTGACCGTTTGAGCGATCGCGCTGGATTGTTGGTTGGCGCCGGCCGCTTGCTGGGTGGTCGCCTCCAGGATGCCGCCGGCCGACTTGTTCAAGCTCCTGACCGCGTACCAGATTTGGCCGATGACGTGCTGCATGTTGGCGGTCATGTCGTTCAACTGGCGCCCCATCACCAGCAGCGGATCGTCCGCGTTGGGGCCGTTTTCGTCGATCTCCAGGCGGGCCGCCAGGTCGCCTTGTATCACCCGCGTGATGTAATCGGCATAGTGCTGGACCGTGCTTCCCAGGCGTTGGCTGTGATCTTCGAGGGAGAGACGGGTGGCTTGCAACTGGCGGTTGCTCTCGGCCAACTGGCGTTCGTGGCGGCGGACGCGCGCGAACGCGTCGGCCGTGTTGTCGGCGGCGTAGCGCAGCAGCAGCCCGCCCATGATGAGGATGAGATTGTCCGCCATCAGGCCAAACGCCAGGTCTGACCGCACGAGCTCGCTCGTCGCCTGGCTTTGGGCGCCGTACCACATCCAGGCTATGGCCAGCATGCCCAGGCAGGTGAAGGCGACTGCGGCGCTCCCGTCCAGCAGCAGACCGGCGATGATGATGCACAGCAGGTAGCCGCCGCAGATGATGGGGTTCGTGATGCCGCCATAGTCGTAGGTGGAGAGGGTGATCGCCAGCATCAGCGTGAGCGACAACAAGGCGCTGGCCAGGCGTACGCGCCCGCGGCGCATCAGAAGGCGCAGGCCCAGGAGCGCCAGGCTCAGCGTCACCGTGATGCTTCCTATGCTCAACGTCAAGTGTCTAGGGTCTTGGATGACCATGAAGGTCACCCCGGTCAGCATGACGCCCAGGATCACGTTCAGCATGGCGCTCAGCAGCCCGGCGCTGCGGCTCTTGTCTTCGTCTTCGAAAACCGGCGCGGTAAAAAAGCGCCGGACCCGACCCCACACGGCTTGTCCCCGCTCGACGAGTGGCGAATATCTTGCTCTCATAGTCGTTTCCTAATCTCTTCCCAGTTTTCGATCACCTGCCTACGAGTATAGGCCATATCGCCGCCGTTGTCAATCACCACATCGGCCAGGGCGATCTTGTCCGCCTGTGGCGGTTGGGCCTCGATGCGCAGGCGCGCTTCAGCTTCACCCAAGCCGCGCCGGCGCATCAGCCGATCGAGCTGGACCTGGTAGGGGGCCGTCACCACCCACAATGCCTGGCAGCTCGCGTGCCGGCCGGTCTCGATCAGCTTGATCGCCTCGATGACGACGATGCCGGTTTCAGGTTTCAGGTTTAACGTTTCAGGTTCACTGCGACCAGTTGCCCTGGCATGTTTCTGCCCCTCGCCTTCGGCCGGCGCCGTCGCGATTTGCGATTTGATATTTGCTATTTGATATTCTATTTCCTGGTTCACCGCCGGGTGGACGATGGCTTCCAGGCGGGCCAGCTCGGCCGGGTCGGCAAAGACGCGCGCGCCCAGCCGTCCGCGCTCGATTTCGCCGCCGGGGCGCAGAATGCCTGGGCCGAACTCGGCCACGATGGCGGTATAGACCGGCTGGCCGCGCTGCTGGAGCGTGTGGACGAGCGCGTCGGCGTCGATCACGTGCGCGCCCAGCTCGGCTAGCATGGCGCTTACCGTGCTTTTGCCCGTGGCGATGTTGCCGGTCAGTCCGATGATGTACATAGGGAATTTAGCCACAGACGCGAAGCGAACAGAGAGCACAGAGAAGAATTAAAAATCCTCTGCACGCTTTGCGTAAAGGTCTTTATTCTTGCTCTACAGCTTGGATGATTTGCTCACACTTGGACTTGGTATGATAGGCACGCGCCTGGTAAATCGGGTCGCCCTTGCCCTCACTCACATCTCCAACGAACGGCTCGCGGTGATAATCATCGGTCGCTTCGTCATAGGGCTTGCCGTAGGTCTAGGAAATATTCTCTGCCCCTGTATTTTCATCCAAATTGCAATGGCTCCAAACTGGCCGGCCATGGCAGCAAACCAGCCGCACGCCCAGCGTGCCACAACTGCACGTCAAACGTCGCCAATGTGACTGGCTCGCCGAGCGTTTCTTGCCAGAACAATGCTGCCGCCAGGTGAACGGCATCATAACCCCGCAATCCATGCTCCCAGGTAAGACTGTCTGCCTGCGCCAAGATCAACTCTGTGAGCTGCAGGCGCGCCAGGTCAGTCCATTGGGCGCGAAAGACTTGCAAGGCTGCCAGGGCTTCGTCGCGTGACAGCACATCCATCCGCACCGCTTTAGCCAGCGCAGCCGCCACCTCGGCCCGGCTTATCAGCGATGTGCCCACGGCATCCGCATGAGCGATCAAATGTCCCATTTCCGCCGAACCGCTTTCGGCCACGTAACGCTTGACGAGTGCGCTGGCATCCAGGTAAACAATCATTCGCGATCCTCCACCAACAAATCGGCCACGCTGCGCTCACCGTGTGCCCGCGCCACCGGCGCCATCAACGACAACTTTTTGCCGCTCCAAGCGATCAACCCGGCCTGCACCATAGCACGCAGGCGCGCATCGATTGTTCGAGTGGCCGGCACAATGCGGCCTACTGGCTGTCCGTGCTCAGTAATAACGATTGTCTGTCCGGTCTTGACCTGGCGCAGGTATTCGCTCAAGCGCGTTTTCAATTCCCGCACACCCACACTCATTTCGTTCATCACACCACCTCTCGTCAAAATGTAACTACATTATACATCATGTAGACACAATTTGCCAGCAAACTTGTGTGGTTACCTCGCCACCGCTGATGATGACTTGGCATCGTGTCCCCCTTTTGCTCGCCGCGCCAGGTCGAGCAGGCGCTCGATGCGGTAAACTCCTAGTTTTTTCAGGAGAGTCTTATCACGTTTCTGTGCTCTGTGCAATTCGTTCCCATTCCTCTATCGCCGCGTGCAGCTCGGCCTCCATCTGCGCGTACTGCGTGCCCAATCGCTGCACGCGCTCGACCAGGCCGGCCGTGCCCGCCTGTTCCAATGCGGCAGACAGGGCTTGCAGGCGCGCCTCCTTCTCGGCGATCGCTTTCTCCAGCTCGGCCGCGTGTTGGGCCTGGTGGCGCTGCTGGCGGGCCAGGCGGGACTCTTCCGCTCGCCGCTTTTTCCATTCCTCCCGCTCGTCGCCGGCTTCCCGCTTCCCCTCTTGCCTGCCAATCGTCCCTGTGCCCTTCTTCCCCGCCTGCTTTTTAGCTTCGCGTCTCTCTTGCCAGGCGCTGTACCCGCCTTCATACACCACCACTTGCCTGTCTTCGATCGCCCACACGTGGGTGGCCAGCCGGTCCACCAGGTAGCGGTCGTGGCTGACCATCAGGATCGTCCCGCCAAACTCGGCCAGCACCTCTTCCAGCACCTCTTGCGAGGCGATGTCCAGGTAATTGCTCGGCTCGTCGAGCAGGAGCACGTTAGCGCCTTGCAGCGTGAGCACGCACAAGGCCACGCGGGCTCTTTCGCCGCCCGACAGCGCCCCCACCGGCTTGAACACCTCGTCGCCCGAAAACAGGTAGCGCCCCAGCAGCCCGCGTGCCTGCTCGATGGGCAGGTTCTTGACGTCGAGGATGGTCTCGAGGATCGTGCGCGCCGGGTCCAGCTCCTCGTGTACCTGGGCAAAGTAGCCCACGTAGACCGAAGCGCCGAACTCGATCTCGCCGCCCAGGGGTGGCACCTGGCCGAGCGCGGTCTTGAGGAAGGTGGTCTTGCCGGTGCCGTTTGGCCCCCAGAAGGCCACGCGCTGCCGCCGCCGCAGCTCTAGCCAGGGGCAGGCCAGCAGCGGCTCGTCGCCGGGGTAGCCGATGACCAGCTCGCGCGCGTACAGCACCAGGTCGCCGCTGCGCAGCTCGGTCTGCAGGCGCAGCCCCAACGCTTTAGCGTCCCGGGGCCGCTCGGCGCGTTCCAGCCGTTGGAGGCGCTTGAGCCTGCCCTGGGCCTGGCGCGTCTTTTGCCCGGCCATGTAGCGGCGGATGAAATCCTCCTGGTGGGCGATGTATTCCTGCTGGCGCTTGTACTCGAGTTGGCGTTGGGCGTGCCGCTCGGCGCGCAGGGCCGTGTACTGCGAATAATTGCCCGGGTAGCTTTCCATGTGGCCCCGCTCGAGCTCCCAGACCGTCTGGGCCACGGCGTCCAGGAAGTAGCGGTCGTGGGCCACGACGATCAGCGCGCCCTTGAAATCGCGCAGCGTCGCTTCTAGCCATTCGACCGCCTCGACGTCGAGGTGATTCGTCGGCTCGTCGAGCAGCAGCACGTCGGGGGTTTGCAGCACCAGCTTGGCCAGCAGCACGCGCGTCTTTTGCCCGCCCGACAGTTGGCACACGGGTCGTTCCAGCTCGCTTGGGTCAAAGCCCAATGCTGACAAGGTCTGCACGATGCGCTGCTCGTAGGTATAGCCGCCGGCGTGCTCGAAGCGTTCGAGCAGCTCACCGTAGCGCTCGACCACCGCTTCGTACTGGCCCGGCTCGGCCATGGTCTGTTCCAGCCGGCGCAGCTCCTCGGCCTGGGCGCGCAGGTCAGTGAACACGCTCAGCATCTCCGCGTGGACGGTTTGCGAGCCTGCCAGCTCCTCGTCGGCGCGTTGGGGCAGGTAGCCTATGCTTGCGCCGCGCGCGCGGTGGACCTGCCCGCCGGAGGGTTCCTCCAGGCCGGCCAGGATCCGCAGCAGCGTTGTCTTGCCGGTGCCGTTGGCGCCGACCAGGGCTGCACGCTGCCCATGGGCCAGGGCGCACGTGATACCCTCCAGCACGTCTTGCGCGCCGTAGGATTTGGAAATGGCGGATGTGGATAAGATAGGCATATTGGCCCAATTTTACCACACTTGGGGAATGTGGGGAGGGTCTATTCTATGCCTCATTAAATAACGCTTCGATCTGTGCCAACAAAGATTGGTGGTACTCGACCAGCAGATTTGGTGTCTCAAGCGCAGCGGCAAATTGCTCCAGCTAGTCTTGAATATGGGTGCGGAGCGCCGGCTCAAGCCGTCTTTCCATGCTCCCGCCTCCACGCTTCCAGCTTCTGAACCCGCTCGTAATACCGCGCCAACTCGGCCGTCTTTTGCTTTTGCTGCGCCTCACTTTGCGGTGGGCTCAGCTTCCAACACAACTCGACCAGCTCGACATAGCGCCGCCAGGCCTGGGCCGGCGCCAGTTGCCCGGCATTGCGCACCTGCTCGGCCAGCTCGGCCTTGTTCCACTGCCGGTAAGCGGCATACATGCGCTTGTACAGCTCTTTATCCAACATCTGTACCCTCCAACAACTCGTCCGCCGCCGAATACGGGTCCGTCTCGCGCGCCAGGATGCGCTCGACGGCCGCCTCCAGCTCGCCGTCCGGCAGTCGCTTCACAAGATCGCGCATCAACGCCTCGCGCAGGACGGCGTCCAGCTCGCCCTCCACCCGCCGGCGCGCCCGCCGCTCTCTCTCGCCGCTGCCGGCCAGGTACTGCCGGTGCCGCTCGACCGCCTCCACCACCTCCGCGATCCCCTTGCCTTCCAAGGCGATCGTCTTCAAAACAGGCACCCGCCACGGCCCGGCCGCGCCCAGCTCCAGCATGGCCTGCAGCGCGCGAGCGGTGCTGTCGGCGCCCTCGCGGTCGGCCTTGTTCACCACCAGCACGTCGGCGATTTCCAAGATCCCGGCCTTGATGGCCTGCACCTCGTCGCCCATGCCGGGCGCTTCGACCACTAGCGTCGTATCGGCCGTGCGAGCAATGTCCACCTCGGCCTGGCCCGCCCCTACGGTTTCGATCAAGATCAGGCCGTAGCCGGCCGCGTCCAGCGCCTGGCACACGCCGGCCGTGGCGCGCGCCAGCCCGCCCAGGCTGCCGCGCGTGGCCATGCTGCGTATGAACACGCCCGCGTCGCCGGCCAGATCACGCATGCGGATGCGGTCGCCCAGCAGCGCGCCGCCGCTGAACGGGCTGCTCGGATCGACGGCGACGATGCTGACCGTCTGGCCTTGGCGGCGATACGCCTTGGCCAGCTCGGCCACCAGCGTGCTTTTGCCCGTGCCCGGCGCGCCGGTGACGCCGAGGAGGTAAGCGCGGCCGGTGTGCGGGTACAGCGCGGCCAGCAACGCGCCCGCCGCCGCCCCGCCGTCTTCGATCCGGCTCAGCAGACGGGCCAGCGCGCGGCGGTTGCCGGCCAGGGTGTCTTGGATCAGGGAGGTATGTGTGACTATGTCGAGTGCCTCTGAAGCGTGAAACGTAATTACGTTTTACGCATTATATCATCCCTGATCACTCTCACCACCTCGTCCGTATTCGTCCCCGGCCCGAACACGGCCCGCACGCCGGCCTCTTTCAGCGCTGGGATGTCCTCGTCGGGTATGATGCCGCCGGCAAAGATTAGCACGTCGTCGAGGCCGCTCTTCCGCAGCAGCTCGGCCACGCGCGGCAGGAGGGTGTTGTGCGCGCCGGACAAGATGGACAGCCCCACGGCGTCCACGTCCTCCTGCAGCGCCGCCTCGGCGATCATTTCCGGCGTCTGGCGCAGGCCGGTGTAGATGACCTCGAAGCCGGCGTCGCGCAGCGCGCGGGCGATGATCTTGGCGCCGCGATCGTGCCCGTCCAGTCCTGGCTTGGCGATCAAGATGCGAAATTTGTCCATGATCTATTTGCCTTTTTGCTCGTTCAGGGTACAATAGTTGTAGGCACATTATACACACATTATCGGAATAGACAAAATGCCTGGCTTGTGATAAAATGAACTCGTGTGAGTGAACGGAGTGCTTTTGCCGTTCCTGTGGCGGTCCCCCCAATGACGTAAGCGTGGGCAGGGTTCATGGCAGTGCAAAATCCCGGTCAAGCGGCTCGATGGCATACATACCTGGAACGTGGGGCTTTGATCGTAAGCTCCGTCATCCTGGCCATCACGGTGGCAGTCTATGTCGCTGCGCCGCTGTTGGCCTGGTCGTGGGTGCGTTTGCCTTTCCCAGGCTTTACGCTTGAGCCAACCCTGGTCGTGGCAGGTACGTTCGACCCGCAGTGGCACGGGGTGCAGGCCGGCGTGCTGCAGCCGCACCGCCTGGTGGCCGTGAACAGCAAGCCCGTGCAGACAACGGCTGGTCTGAACGAACTGCTGCGCGAGCGTCGCGTTGGAGACGCGGCCGTTTTTGATTTCGTCGACCCGAACACTGGCCAGCACACCCAGTTTATCCTTGCCTTGGCGCCTTTCAGCGGCTGGGATATCGTGGGATTCTTCCTCATCCCCTACCTGGTCGGCTTGAGCTACCTGGTCATTGGCATTTGGGTCTTTCGGATGCGTTACCGGCAGGCCGTCGGGCGCGTTTTTGCGCTGATGTGCTGCGGCGTGGCCGTCATGACCGGCTTGCTGTTCGACCTGATCACGACGCACCAGTTGTCCTGGCTGTGGACGGGCAGCGTCCCCCTGGTCGGCGGCGCCATGATCGGCCTGGCACTCTTGTTTCCCCAGGAACAGCGCCTGGCGGCGCGCTGGCAGGCGCTGCGCTGGCTGCCCTACCTGCCTACCTTGGCCTTGTTCCTCTATGGCCTGAGGGTCGTGTACGATATGGCCGACCCGCTGGCGTATATTCCCGCCTGGCGCTATGGCTACTATTACGGCGGCCTGGGACTGCTGGCCTTTATCGGCATGATAGCTTATCGCCGCTTCTTCTCGTCTTCTCCCATCGTCCGCCGCCAGAGCAACGTCATCTTGTGGGGGACGTTCCTGGCCTTTGTGCCGGTGGGGGTGTACGTCGTTCGCGCGCTATTTGGCATGACGACGGTGCTGGTCCCCTGGGTCTATATGCTGCCGCTGGTCCTGTTCCCCCTGGCCATCGCCTATTCGATCGTGCGCTACCGTGCCCTGGACATTGACATGGTCGTCAGTCGTGGCGTGAGCTATGCGCTGTTGACCGCCGTGATTGTCGGCGTGTACTTTTTGATGATCAATGCCGTCAGCCTACTGCTGCGCTCGACGGTGGAGGTCCACACCCCCTGGCTGATCGCCGCGCTCGTCCTGGTGGTGGCCGTGCTGCTCGACCCGGCTCGAGACAGGATCCAGCACGCCGTGGACGCTATTTTTCAACGCGGGAGGGTGGACTATCGCAGCTCGCTGCAGGCCTTTAGCGAGCGATTGACCGAACAAGTTGACGTCGAGCACATGCTGGAATCGCTACGCGCCGAGATCGAGCACGCTCTGCACCCGAAGGCGATGTACGTTTATTTGCATAACCCCCAGGTGGCCGGCTACCTGGCCTCGACTTTGCCTGACATGCCTCGCCCCGCCCCCGGGGCGGTGCGCTTCCCGCCCGATAGCCCACTGGCGGCCTTGTTGACCGAGAGCCGCGTCCCGCTGTATCTCGAAGCCGAGCGGCCTCTGCCGCCTGGCCTCGCACCCGAGTTGGACCGGCTGAACGTGTTGGGCGCCTCGTTGTTCGTGCCCCTGCGCAGCAGCCGGCGCTCCGGCTCCGGCCGCGCGTTGGAGGGCTGGCTGGCCCTGGGCGACCGGCAGTCGGAGCAGCGTTATACCAACGACGACCTGGACTTTGTGTTGTCACTGGCCGACCAGACGACGCTGGCGCTGGACAAGGCGCGCATCTTTGTCGATCTCAACCGGCGCGTGGAAGAGCTGAG
>JAFGFO010000398.1 GCA_016931085.1 Thermoflexales bacterium | reverse complement strand
TTCGGGGAGGTAAGTGGGGCGCCCAGCCGCAAAATGACGCCATTGGGGGGGACGTATGCTCGTTGTCGCCTATTGCTGCGGAGTCCCGTATGGAAAACTGGAGAGTGGGTCTTGCGCAAACACCAAGCTTCTGTTATCATGGCAGAAATCAGACACTTGCACCTGCGCGCAAGTGCGGGTGTAGAGAAATCAGATAGAGAATTCTGCCATCTCTATCAGCCCTGAGGATATGATGGTCAAGAACAACACGAGTGGCGAGGTTCTTTTGCCCAAGCTCAAGTGGTGCACGAGCTTTTTGTGCCGTCTGCGTGGCCTGACCTTTCGCCGGGCGTTGGCCGAGGATGAGGGCCTGCTGCTCGATGAAAAGATCGAGAGCGTGGTGACGACGGCGATACACATGATGTTTGTCTTTTTCCCCATTGCGGCGATCTGGCTGGACGGCCGCTTCCGTGTGGTAGACAAGGCATTGGCCCGTCCCTTTGGCCTGTATTATGCGCCACGCCACTCGGCTCGTTACGTATTGGAAGGCCCTCCGGCGCTGCTGGAGCGCGTCAATATCGGCGACCAACTGTCCATCAGCGAGGGGACACTATGAAAAAAGCCTGGCTGATAGCGCTCGTCCTGGCTGTCGGGCTGGCAGGCTTGCTTGCATGTGGCCAGGCGTGGGCCGATTCTCCCCCGCTCGACTCGCCGGCCGTCTACATCGTAGGCGCTGGCGACACGCTGTACAACATCGCCACGCGCTACCGCGCCAACGTTGCCATACTGGCCCAACTCAACGGCATGGCCAACCCGAGCGTCGTGTACGTGGGCCAGCGCTTGATTGTACCCGTCACCGCGCTGCTGGCCACCCCTGAGCCGCCCGGCCAGCAGCAGGCAGTGGTTCACGTCGTGCAGCCGGGTGAAACACTATTTCGGATCGCGCTGCGTTACGGGACGACGGTGTGGGCGATCGTCTCGGCCAACCAACTGGAAAACCCCTCGGTCATTTACTCTGGCCAGCGGCTGCTCATTCCCAGCGGCGAAGCCGCATCGCCTGGCATGCAGCCACTCGATGCGATCACCGCTCCCCTGCCTTTCAGCAGTATTCACGTGGCGCCGCAGACGGTCGTCCAGGGCAATGTGCTGGTCATCACGGTTGGCACGGTAAAAGCGCTGGCCCTGCAAGGCTCTTTCCTGGATTGGATCATTCCGTTTGCCGGCAGTGACGGCGCTTACACGGCCTTGATCGGCGTGCATGCCATGCAAAAGCCGGGGGTGTACCCCCTGGTGCTGACGGCGACCGACGAGAAAGGCCACCAGGTGGCCACGTCGGTGGACGTACAAATTTTGGCCGGGAAGTTTGGGCAAGAAAGGATCAACCTGCCACCCGACAAGCAAGCGCTGCTCGATCCGGCCATGATTCAAGCCGAACGTGAAAAGCTGTGGAGTGTGTTTGGCATCTTTCGGCAGGAGCGTTACTGGAGCGGCTTGTTCATCCTACCTGTACAGGGCAAGATTAGCTCTGTCTTTGGCACACGCCGCACGTATAGCGGGGGCGCCTTTAACAGCTATCACGAAGGCATCGATTTCTCAGCCGGCGGTGGCACGCCGGTCTATGCGCCGGCCGCCGGCATCGTGGTTCTGGCGGAGCCGCTGATGGTGCGCGGCACAGCCGTGATCTTGGACCACGGCTGGGGCGTGCACAGCGGCTTTTATCACCTGTCGGAGATCAACGTCAGCCCAGGCCAGCTTGTGCAGGCTGGGGAGCTTGTCGGGCGCGTCGGCAGCACCGGGCTTTCAACCGGGGCCCACCTGCACTGGGATCTGCGCGTGAGAGGCGTGAACGTCGACCCCCTCGAATGGACACGCCGCGCAATTCCGTAGAGACGTAATATATTACGTCTCTACACCGTCATCCCAGAAGACGTCCTCCGAAACGCCGTTTTCCGAAACGCCGTCATCTGGTGACTCGGCGAGCAAGGCGAGCGCCTCCTCGACGCACGACTGGGGGACCATCACCCGCACTTCGCCCAGCCCATCGATAGTCAGTCCAATCACCAGCCCGGCGCTCTCGTAATCGAGCAGGACGGGGATTCCGGCTGTTTCAAGCCGGCCACGGATGACTTCAGCCTGTGTTTTACCCGCCGCGCGATATACGACAGCAAAGCCCGGACGATTAGGGTTGATTGGCTTGAACATAATTTCCGCCTCACTTTCTGCGCTGCCAGCGCAACAGTTGGAACGCGGCGATGGCGCCCGCCATTCCCAAGGTCAGCAGCAAGGACAAACCGGCCAGCCGGGCGTCACAGCCCAAGAAAAACAAGGCGATGGCCGTCGGGGTGCCGCCTTCAGCGATATTTTCCGCGTAGGGGGAGGCCTGGTTCGCCTGGTCTGTTCCCGGCCCGCCCTGGTACCACTTGCCGTTGACATTGACGATCGACTGGCCGTCGCGCTCGCGATAGGTCAAATTGGTGTCGTCATAGCCGCCGGCGCCCGGCCAATAGGCCAGCGTGACCTCATCCACTAACGCGGCGCACGAGTTGTAACTGTCCCATGAAACGCAATCTACGACACACGGCAGGTCACCGGACGGGCCGCAGAACGAGTTAGCCGTGGTGAGATACACGGCATCGCCATCGGCCAATCCATTGCTGCCAATCGGATCGTTCAAGAAAAGAGTCTTGGCATTGTCTACGCTGGCGCCATAATTGTCAAACTCGGACTGCAGGTCGTAATAGGGCGCGTCGTTATTGTGAGCCACGAGCCAATACGCGCCGGGCGGGAGGGTGCCGGTCAAGGGGTCGCAGTTTGCTGGGAGCTCGTCACAAATCCGCCAGCCGCTCAGGTCCACGCTGCCGCCGCCCTTGTTATAGATCTCGACCCACTCAAAGCGGCTCTCATCCTCTTCTATACCGCTCCCACACGGTTCGCCCGGCATGGCATTGCAAGCGGGGTTAAACATCACCTCGCTGAGCACGACGTCCGTATCCGCCGCGTGCGCTACCTGCCAAGCGCACCACAACCCCACTCCCAGCGATGGGCAAGCGACCAGTGCCATGCCTATCCTCGAAACACAGTCTGCGTTCATCGTCCCTCCTCCTTGTCCGCTAGTAGAGACGCCTCGGCGGGGCGTCTCTACTTTGAAATCAATTTCATGGCCGGGTCGCCCAGCAAGGCATAGGTCAGCCGGACATCACGCGAGCTGCTTGACTCGCGCTGAGCGCGCAGCAGTGCCTCGCCCAGTGTTGTGCCAGGTGTAGCCAACGACTCGACCAGCAGACGGGCAAACGATTGCTGATCGTTGGGCAGGGTCAGGCTGCTGGGCACGACGACGGCCACCGCTCCGCCCCCGGCTGGGCGCAGCAGCTTTTCGCCCATCGACTCGGCTGTCGGGTGGGCAAAGTAGCCAGTCAAGCACGTAAAGTTGACGACTACCGGCCGCCGCCCGGCGTTCGACAAGTTCTCGACCGCCTCAACTGTCAGCAGCCCGTCCTTTCCCCACAATCCCAGGCTGCCGTGGCCCACGTAGAACACCAGCAGCGCGCCATCGTTGAGTGCGCGCACCACGCTGGGCGGGTCCTTGGTGTACAAGCGTGCCAGATCAAAGCGTCCCGGCGGCAGCCTGGCCGCCAGCTCGTCGGCCAGGCGAGCAAAGATCGCTTCCGACGGGTCGGCAATCATCACCACCTGGCGCTGCCAGTCACCGGCCGGGGCGGCTTTTTCGTACTCGATCGTACGCGCCACGAGCGCCTCGGCCTCGGCCGCGTTTCGCGCTGGCAAACGCCCCAGTGCAACGTCAGGCAAACCGTCCTGGTCCACGTCGGCCATGACAGCATCGCTGGTGGTCTCGCCGCTAAAGTCCACGGCGATCATGGGTGAAATCACGCCTGCTGCCGGCGGCTTGCCCAGCACGCCGCGGTAATCGTAGCTCGCGTCGCCCAGCAGCAGGACGTAGCGGGGGTGCGGTTCGGGCCAGGAGGTCTGGCTTTGGCCGATCAAGGCGCGTATGGCCGCCGGATCTGGCTCGCCATTTCCAAACTGGTCATAGACCTGGTCGGTGGTGAGCAGCGCCGCGCTCAAGCCCTGTGCAGCGCGCCATTCGATCAAGGGTGTAGCAGCGGCGCTCAGGGCGGGGTCAGCGATGATCAGCATCTCGGCCCCGGCGGCTGGCGTTTGCCAGTCAGGCACGAGCTGCGCCGGGACGATCTCTGGCCGCCGGGTGTGCGAGAGTACCACTGGCGCCAAGCGCGCCGCGGCGTCCTCGCCGGCGCCGCCGCCGTCCTCGCCGGCGCCGGCCACCCACAGCGGCGCGGTGGGGTCGGTGATGTCCAACAGCGATGGGCCAGCCAGGAAGCGGGCACTTTCAAAGGCCACCGGCAGTCCTTCTGCTTGCACCCCATCTTCCAGGCGGCAGTGGTACGTCACCTCGACCCAGTTGATCAAAACTGTGTCAGCACTCGCGCCGGTATCGCCCGGCAAGAAAACGGCCAGCTTGTTTTCGCCGGAGAGCAGAGCGCCGGCCGGCAGCGTGAATGACGCTTGCTGGCGCTTGTCGCGGCCGTCCCAACGATATTCGCCGGCCGGCTGCCCGTTGAGCACCAGTCGCAGGGCATGGTCAGGCTCGACCGGGTCGGAGGTGGACCCCCACAGCGCCATTTCCAGCCGGACTGGCTCAGATGCGAGGGGAGTCGTTTCCACAGACAGCGTCAGCGTAATGCCCCGCGGGGCTGAGACTGTCTGCCAGAACCATTGGTCTGAGCCGGCCTGGCCTCCGCCTGGCGCACGCGAGATGTACAACTTGTCTTGCTCAAAGCGTTGGGTGACGGTCACCACCACCCCACTCGCTGTCGAGGCAAGCGTCCCGCCCTCCATCGGCGTCAATCCATCCCCGCGCGACAGCCAGTAGGCGCGGTAAGGCGTGTAGCGGCTGTCGGGTGGCTGGCCGTAAAAGGTCAAGCTCATGGCCTCGGCCTGGCCCTCGGCGTGAACGGGGACCGGCTGCCCGGCGCAGCTCAGCGACAGGCGTGCCGGGTCTAGCATGGCCTGGCTCCAGCCAGCCTCGAGTAGATCGCGCCCCGTCACGCGGTATACGCCTGGCGAGGACACCAGCAATTTCAGAGCTACCTCGTCGCCGCTCGCTACGGGCTGCGGCGGCTCCGTTGGCTGCGGCGAGGGCCGCCAGCAGGCCGGCAGAAGCAAGACAAGGATCAAGATCAAGCTGATCGTCTTGTAGTTATCTAGTCTCATAGTCTTATCACTGAGATACCCTTGCGCCCTCCAAGCGATCCCACTAACAAGATGCTCAGCCCGACTGCCGGCCAGCAGCCCGAGCTGGGAACTGGGGTGGGCTGCGGCGTGGGTGTAGCGCCGGCAAGCGGAGTGGGTGCCAGCGCGGTCAACTCGCCCGCCGATGGCTCCAGCGTGGCGATCATGATCCCGCCGGCGCGAGGAGTGGCTGTAGTCGCCGGCGGGACGCCTGGCTCGCTGGTGGAAGCTGGCGTGGCAGTGGCCGCCGGCGTGTCTGGCAGCGATGGAGACGTGGGTGTAGCGGCAGGGGGCATGTCCGGGCCTGGCGTGAACGTGGCCGTGGGGACAGGTGTATTAGGCAGCGTTGTGGCCGAGGGGGTGCCCGGCCCCGGCGTGCGCGTGGGCGTGGGGACAGGTGTATTAGGCGGCGTTGTAGCCGAGGGCGTGCCCGGCCCCGGCGTGCGCGTGGCCGTGGGGACAGGTGTGTTAGGCCGCGGCGTGGCCGAGGGCGTGCCCGCTCCCGGCGTGGCGGTGGGCGTGTTGGGCTGCGGCGTGGCCGAGGGCGTACCCGCTCCCTGTGTGGCCGTGGGTGCACCGGGTGTGGGAGTGAGTGTAGCCGTGGCCGGAAAAGCCGCCGTTGGCACTGAGCCACCCGAAGTGGGCGAGGCCGTAGGGGTCGAGGAGGCCGTAGGGGTCGAAGAGGCCGTGGGCGTTGAGGAGGCCGGAGACGCGGGGGTGCCAAATACCACGCTTACCGGCCCATGCAACCCGCCCGTGCTGCCGTCTTTGGGCACATCTTGCAACTGGTAATAATAGACAAAGCCGGCCGGCGCCTGGGTGTCGTATACGACATACAATGCGCCGATCGCACCGCTGGGATCAGCCGACGAGATGTAGCTGACTTGTTCACCCTCGTACAGCACGCTAATGCCCTGGAATGGTCCACTGCTCGAGGTGGAACGCCGCAGGCGAAAACCATCGTTGTCGAACTCGGTGGCCGTCTGCCACTCGATCTGCACGCGATCGCTCAACGCTGTGGCTTTGAACGTGCCCTCGACCATGGTGATGACGGCCAAGGCCGGCAGCGCCAGGCTGGCAAGCGCGCCTAGCGCGATCATGATCTTGTGATGCCATCGAATCATAGCAACTCCTCCGCGTCCATTATACCCCACCTGGCAGCTTAGACAAGCTATCCCTCTTTCAGAATCACCATTCTAGCCCCTAAAGGTCAAGACCTTAGCCTCTCAGGATCACCGGCAAATAGACGCGATAGATTGGCTGCACAGGGCGGGCGATGAAGGCTGTATTGTTGGCTGGCAGGGGATCAAAGATCGGGCTGCCGATACTGGCCGCATTGGTCACGACGTAGGCCGAATCAGGGTCAAGCTTGGGCAGGCGCGCTGCCAAAAGCAGCGTCCCGCCATCACCCGGCGGCAGGTCACCCACTTGCCAGGCGTGCGCGTTGAGCGGCGTGATGGGGCGGCTGGCGTGCGCCACGTGCAGCGTCACGTTCAAACCCGGCATATCCGTCACCACCGTCGACCACGCCGTCGATGCGCCGGCGTTCGAAAAAGATAGGCTAAAGGTTACGGCGTCGCCTGGCTGCCAGGTATCGAGCGGTTCCAGTGCCTGGGTTATCTGTAAATCCGGCAGCAACAGCTCGCGGGCCAGACTGGCGTTGGCTACTGCCGGCAGCTCGCCCGGCGGCTGCACGAGCAAGTGTGAGGTGTTAGTCAGGGCTGTCCGTGGCCACACCCAGCGTGGCTCCAGTTGAGCGCTCATGGTGACCAAGGCGGGTGAGTTGTAAGCCAGGCCACCCACCCGCCAGACACCTTCCCCGGCTGGTGTGAGCACTACGCCGCTCCACGTCACGTGGGGAGAGATCAAGCCATCTGGCAAGATGTCGGTCAACACACCGCTGACCGAGGATTGAAAATGGGCGTTGGTGAAAACCAGTGTGTAGGTCAGCATTTGTCCAGGCCGCCAGCCCCCCGGGGTGGCTTGCTGCGCCAATTCCAGGTAGGGCGCCAGCACCAGGGCCGGGTCACCAAACAGCGTATAAGTCTGGTAGAGATGATTGGCGCTCGTGCCCCTGGCGGCCCATAATTTGAGTTTCCCGGCCAGCGCGGCTTGCCCAAATGTCGACGCGCCCTCAAGAAATGGCGCGCTGCCTTCGAACAAGGAGCGGAAAAAGCCCTCTTGTAAGTAAGTGTGCTGTGAGGCGTAGCCCAAGCCAGCAGACGACCACTGGCCGATCGAGCCGCGCCCCGGCATGCGCAGAAGCGTCTCGGCCATGCTGGGGAACTTGGGATAGAAGAACATGCCATCCAGGCAGCCGTAGGTCTGGATCACCGGCAGCCGCCCGACGTTGGCCAGGGAAGATGTGCCCGCAACGTCCAACAGGGGCTCGTGGGCCCAGCGGTTGATCGAGCCGTGACCATGGTAGACCAGGTCCGTCGCGCCCGCGTCAATCGCCTGGATGATGGCCGCCCTGGTGGCGGCTGTCGAGGTGTACGGCGCCTGCTGGTGGTACACCTTGCTCTTGGCGTACCTGCCGGGCACCAGCGCCAGGCCAGCATCACAATCGGCCTGGAAATTGCCGCCGTCGTCGGGATTGTCGGCCACGCACAAAAAGTGGGCGCGCCAGCCGGCCGGCTCGAACTGCGGCCCGGTCTGGGCCAGCAGCTTGTCCACCATCGCCTCGGCCTCGGCAGCGTTCAGGGCCGGCAGCCGCCCAATCATCATATCCGGCAGCAGATCGCTCCCGCTGATCGCCACGAACAGATTGTCGGCCGGCACTTCCCCTTGCCAGGGGTCGGCAAAGACCAGGTAGGGCGGGATCAGGATCGGCTCGCCCTGGATATCGCTCACCGAGCAATTCACGCACGGATAGTTCTTGAAATTAAAGTTGCCTTCGCCCATCAGCAGCACGTAGGCAGGGCGGCGCGGCCAGGTGTCATAGGCGTGCCACAGGTAGCGCCGGATGGCCTCCGGGTGATAGACGCCGCCGTTGTACTGGTTATAC
>JAFGFO010000053.1 GCA_016931085.1 Thermoflexales bacterium | reverse complement strand
GGTTGATGCCCGCCTGATGGGGCAGTGCGCGTCTATGGAAAACGCCAAAAAAGTACCACCAACCAAATTTGGTCACACCCAAATCAAAAGACTTGGCGTTCTTCGCGCCTTTGCGGTGAAAAAATTCTCGTCTATGGTGAAGAGTGCAGCTCATGTGTTCTACTTCGAAAATAGCCCAGGAAGACAGGCACGGAGGCCTGCCCCTACAAGAGCGGGCGGCTGGCCTACTTGGGCAGCGTGAAGGTAAAGCGCGCACCCTGGCCTGGCTGGCTCTCGACCGTGATCTGCCCGCCGTGGGCGGTGACGATCTCGCGGCAGAGGGCCAGGCCCAATCCCATGCCGCGCTTTTCGGGCGGGCGCGATTGGCCGCTGTAAAACTGCTGAAAGATGTGAGGCAGTTCCTCCGCTGTGATGCCCTCGCCTGTATCCGCCACGGTGACCGCTACGGCCCCACCCTTTCGCCTGGCCTGCACAGTGACACTTCCACCGCTCGGCGTGAACTTGAGCGCATTATCCAACAGATTCGTCAACACCTGGATGACACGGTCTTCGTCGGCGGACACGCGCGGCAGGCGGGGGGGGATCTCGACCGAAAGCGTGAGGCCCAATTGAGCCGCGGCCGGCTCGTAATTCACCACACAGGCGCGAATCACGCGCTCGAGCCCGATCTTGGCGCGGTTCAATTGCAAGGGGTGCAACGTGAGCTTGTGCATGCCTTGCAGCGTCCCAATCAGCCGATCCAGCCGCGCCAATTCCTGTTCAATGCCGCCGAGTAAAACGGCACGCATCTCACCATCGGCGTCCGCGCCGCCGGCGTCCGCGCCGTCGCGCAGCGTCTCGATAGCGGCCTGCATGCCCGTCAGCGGGCGCGCCAACTCGTGGACGATCACAGCCAGTTGCCGCCCGCGAGCCTGCTCGGCCTCTTCCAGGCGCTCCGCCATCTGGTTGAAGCTGCGCGCCAACGTGCCTACTTCATCCCTGCTCTGCACGTTCACCCTGGCGTGATACTCTCCGGCAGCGATCCCCCGCGCGCTTTGGTCCAGTTGCCGCAGCGGCTGGGTAATGGTCGTGGCCAGGCCAAGCCCGATGCCCACGCCCAAGAGAAGGACCAACAGAACACCCACCAGCACCAAGCCCTGCAACTGGCTGAACCACGAACGCAAGTCGTTCACCTCGTAGGACACGCGCATCGCCCCGGCGATGGCGCCATCTCGTTCGAGCGGGACAACGACAAAAGCCACTTCAGCGCCAGAGCCGGGGGCAATCCCGCTCACGCTTTCACCCTGCAAAGCCTGCTCGACAGCTTGATCGGCATAGCGCGTGCCGACGCGATCGTCGTCTTGCCGTGTCGAAGCGAGGATCACGCTGTCCGTTGACAAGATGACCACTCGCCCATCCGTCAAGGGCGCCACACTCGCCAGGAAGGTCTGCGCGGCCTGTGGGTCGTCCAGCAATTCGGGCTGTTGTTCGACTTGATGCGACAGCAAATTGGCCTGATAAGTCAATTGCTGGAGCAAGCTGTCGACAAAAAAATCTTCCAGGACGTAAAAGAGGTACAGGCTAAGGATAGGCAAGAGGAGCAAGATGGGCAGACTGTGGCTGGCGGCCAGTTTAGCGCGCAGGCTGCGCATCATTCCGATCCTCCGCCGCGAATTTGTAGCCCACGCCACGCACAGTCTGAATGTAATGCGGGTGACGCGGGTCGGCCTCGATGCGCTCGCGCAGCCAACCGATGTGGACATACAAGACCTGCACGGCCCCAGTGAACTCGCTGCCCCACACGGCATCGAGGAGATAGTTCGTTGAAAGCACCGTGCCGGCATTGGCCATCAACAGGCGCAAGAGTTCAAACTCCTTGGGTGGCAGATCAACCGCCACGCCCCGCACACGCGCCTCGTGTGCCTTGGGATCGAGCCACAGCTCACCCACAGCCAGAGCTTCCTCCGACATCGGGCTTGGCGGGCGAGCTGAGCGCCGTAAGATGACGCGGATGCGCGTCAAGAGTTCCTTCATCCCAAACGGCTTGGTGACATAGTCCTCCGCGCCCACCTCCAGCCCGATGACGACGTCCATTTCCCGGTCGCGCCCGCTGAGAAAGAGGATGGGCACGTTCATTTCGCGTTGAAGCGTGCGCGCCACGTCGAGGCCATCGCGGTCCGGCAGGCCAATGTCGAGCACGATCAAGTCGGGCTGATCGCGCCGCGCAAAGGCCAGCGCCTCTTCGCCGCTCTCGGCGCTCGTCACGCTATACCCTTCGCGCTCTAAGCGATATGTCAGGCTGCGCCGGAGCAAGTCATCGTCGTCTACAACAAGCAGTTTGGTCATGCAGATCTACCTTGTATGACTAATTTTAACGCAAAGATGCCAAGGAGGCAAGTGTGAAAAACAGAAACCGAGTTTTTGCTTTGCAAAAACTCGGTTCAAGATGCACACGCCTTATGGCCTGAGCAGTACGTACATGGTGACGAGGCCAGATGTGAACGCGACCAAGATCACCAGTCCCAATATCAAAAACTGGTCCCCCTCATACGACCAGTTGAAGCGGCGGCGCAGCCAGGCCGCAATCGGCTCGGAAAAAACACCTCCCACGATCAGGACCACGAGCACGACAATCAAAGCCAGAAACACAGCCATAAACCCGTCCATACCATCCCCTCTGCACTTGTCTCAGCCGACGGCCGTGATACACACGCCGTGCTTCAGGTTTGTAGCGTACTGTCTGTGTTCCCCAGTATGGGATGTCGCGCCGCGGCCAGCCTGACCAGGCGGCTACCCAAGGCGCCATAAGAGTAACCCGCCAGCCTGGCCGCGTAACCCAGGCTGCTGTGCGCGTCGAGGCAGGCATTGGGATTGACATCGATCACGTGAAAAATGCCATCTTGCAGCCGCACATCCAGCCGGGCATAGTCACGGCAGCCCACGGCGCGATAAGCGGCCAGGGAGGATTGCTCCAACAAGTCTACTTCAGCCTGGCTCAAATCAGCAAGCATCAAATCTATTTCTTTAAAGTAAATCGAGCCGGGGTTGAACTTGAAGTCATACGAACAAATCTGTTCGTGCACATCGCTGAATTTTGAAAAGTCGATCTCAACCGGCGGCAGCATCTCGACCGTGCCGTTGCCCCACAGGCCAACGTGAAACTCGCGGCCAGCAATATAGTCCTCGACCAAGGCCGGTTGGTGAAAGGTGTCAAAGACATAGCTCAGCCGCTGGCGCAATTCACCGGGCGTCGTGACCACCGACTGGGGCGTTATTCCAAAACTGCAATGCTCGAGAGCCGGCTTGACGATGGCGGGGAAGCGATCCCAATCGTCAAGCGCCGTCAAGGCCGTGGCCTCGCCCGGCTCATAGACGCGCCAGCGAGGCGTGGGCACGTCATAGTGTGCCAGGATCTCTTTGACCTGGCGCTTGTCCTCACTGAGCGCCAGGACGCCTGGCGGCGAGCCGGTATAGGTAAAGTTCAATGCCTCGAGCGCCTTGGCCGGCAGCGGCGAGCTGCGCGGCAGGCCGGGCACCTCCTCGCACCAGTTGAGAACGATATAGTCTTGGGGATCGTAATCGTGGAGCGGCGTGACGAGATCAGCATCGTAAATAGGCACCAACGCGACAGGATGTCCTTGCCCCTCCAAAGCCGACACGAGGCACTGCAAATCCCGGAACGCCTCCTCGATCTCGTGGACCAGCCAAGCCGGATCCAGGTTGTACAGCAGCAGCACAGACAAATCAGTCACTTCAGCGCCAGCCGCCATGGCGCCATTAAGAACTGGCATGATATTTCCTTTTCAGACAAGATATGCCTATCATAGCCTAAAACGGCGCGGCCTGCTTCAAGTTTAGCTCAAGGGAAACTCAAGTTTAGCTAAAGAAATGCGAATGTCACGAATGCCGGCTTTAGGAAAAAGCCGACATTTAGACAGATCCGTGTCATTCGTCACTCGGCGACATTCGTGATCTACATTCCAAGGCCACGCGAATACAAAAAGAACACACCGGCCAGATAAACGAGTATGATCAACAACGCATCCACCTCGAGGAACAAAAAGCGCCGCTCCAGGCGAGCCAGGTTGCCGACCAAGGCCATGTTGGTCAACAACAAGCCAAGCAGGCCAACCAGCGCAAACGTAGGATCGATCACGCCCAGGAAGCGCCCCTGCACATAAAACACGTCCACCAAGGCCAGCGCGAACATGTTGAACACATTGCTGCCAAAGAGATTACCCACGGCCATGTCGAACGCGCCCAGGCGAATCGCCGCCAACGCGGCGACCAGCTCGGGCAGCGAAGTGACAAAGGCCACCAGCACCGCCCCCACAAAGCCTGTGCCCAGGCCGGTGATTTGGGCGATTTCGGCGCTGGACGAGACCATGTGAGGCACGACGATGATGAGCACCGCCGCCGCCGCGCCAAAGCCCAACAGGGCTTGCTTCAAACTTGGCACGCGAGCGCTGAGCGCTTCTTGGGCTGGCTCGATGGAAGCGCCCGACTGCTGGCCCTGTTGTTGAATCAGCCACACGCCGCCGATGTAGGCCAGCATCACAACGAGGCTGTCCAGGCCGACCCATCCCACCTGCCCGGGGATGTCGGCCAGCACAAAAAATATGACCAGGCCAGCCAACAAGCTGGCCAAGGCGACGGTCAAGGCGTGGGTGAAGGCCACCTGGCGCAGAATGCGCGCGCGGTGGTTGAGCAAATCCAGCACCGCCAGCAAAAACATGTTGATCATATTGCTGCCGAAAAAGTTGCCGGCCGCCAGGTTGGGCACAGTCTGTTGGATCGAGCTGATCGCCGTGACCAACTCCGGCAGCGAGGTGGCGCCCGCCAGCAACAACGCGCCGACGAACATCCCGCCCAGGCGCGTGCGCACGGCAATCACGTCGCCATATTCAGCCAGCTTGATAGCGGCCGCCACAATGATGGCAGAACTGATGATAAAGATTATCCAGGCCATAGCGCCCTCTCACTCGTTTGTATCCGGCCGCTGTTTGGGCAAGCCCCAGGCGGCTTCGAGCGGCAGCGCAAACAAGATGCCGGTGTGCGGGCCGGCCAGGTCACCGGTAACGGCCTCGGTGGCGGCGACAGCTCGCTCGATCGTGTCCATGTCCTTCACGACAGCAAACAGCGTGTTGTGGCTGTATTGGTCGGTGCGCAGCAGGCGGCTGAACCCCATGAACATGGGAACAGATTCCTGGCCCATCCGCTGCCGTACGCGCTGGACACCCGTGCTGTCCAGCACCGTGACACCCATCACCCCTGCATCCGTCCACCCATCCAGCACCGCCGTCAGGTGTGAAGGATTATCCAGTACACAAACCAACAGGTACATGTTGCCTCCTTTATGTCATTTTCGAAAAGGGTCTCACCCAAGTATAGCACACATCGTGAGGACTCGCCACACACTTGAGCTTGCAAGAAATTGACGTTTCTGAGCAAAGTGTTATCATGAGCAGACTATTAGGCTGGGCTGATTTGCTGATTTTCTGATTTGCCATGGCAACTGACACAAAAAGCATCATTCTCATTGTGGACGACGACGACGACGCCCGCGAACTGGTGGCCATGCTGCTCCAACGGGAAGAGTACCACTTGGTTCTGGCTGGCGACGGCCAAGAGGCGTTGGACAAAGCCGAGCAGCTCACACCTGACTTGATTCTGCTGGACGTCATGATGCCCATCATGTCAGGCTTCGAGGCTTGCCGCCGCCTGCGAGCTAACCCGCTTCTGGAGCACGTGCCAATCATCCTGATCACAGCCCTGGGGGATCGTCCATCACGCCTGGAGGGGCTGGAAGCCGGCGCCGACGATTTTATCACCAAGCCCTTTGACAAGTCCGAGCTACGAGCGCGGGTGCACACCGTGACGCGCCTGAACCGCTACCGTCGCCTGTTGGCGGAGCGGGCCAAGTTCGAATGGGTAGTCGAGCATGCCACCGATGGCTACTTGATGATCGACGAACAAGATCGCGTCACTTACGCCAACTCACAAGCCCAGACCTATCTCGACCTGAGCAGAGAAAGCCAGGCCTCGGCCACATCGTTCTATGAACTGGCCCAAAAGCACTATCACTGCGAGCCCCAGGCCGCCTGGACAGGCTGGTTGAACGGGATGACACCCGTCCATGAGCTGGGGCCGCTTTACCTGGTACGCCCAGAGACGCCGATGGCCAAGGCGCTGTGGCTGCAGGTCAACGTGCTCAACGTGCCGGGTGAAGAAAAGGCGCGCGTTATCCGCCTTCACGACATCACAGTCGGGACAGTCTTACAGGACGAGTTGAATCGCTTTCACTCGATGATTGCCCACAAGCTGCGCACACCGCTCGTGCCCATCTACAGCGGGCTGCAATTTCTCATCGCTCAGACAGCCAGCCTGTCCAAAGAGGCCATTGCCACCTTCC
Organism: Thermoflexales bacterium; assembly: GCA_016931085.1. The sequence goes on along the minus strand of JAFGFO010000053.1, from coordinate 8,577 downwards.
TTCAACAGGCTTTTAAAGGCGTGGAACGCCTCCGTGAAGAAATCGAGGACATCGTGCAATACCTGCACGCACCCAGCCTGGCTCGCCAGCCTGGCGAAGCATTCCAACTGGCCAGGCTGCCAGCCCTCGTGACCCACATCAGCGGCGAGCTGGCGCTGAGCGCCAGCGTCTCGAGTGAGGGCCAGTTGGACCAGGGCTGCCTGCCTCTCTCGCAGCACAACGTCGAATTGATTCTATGGGAAATCCTGGAAAACGCACTCAAATTTCACCCCATGCAAGCGCCTAGCGTCCAGGTCCACATCGCCCGCCCCACCCCTCACCAAATCAGCATCCGAATCCGCGACGACGGCCTGACACTCCCGCCAGAACAACTGGCGCATATCTGGAGGCCCTATTACCAGGTCGACAAGCTCTCAAGCGGCGAGGTGGCGGGAATGGGCCTGGGGCTATCCATCGTCGCCACGCAAGTCTGGAGCATCGGCGGGACCTGCCGGGCCTTCAATCGAGACGACGGGCCAGGCATCGTCGTGGAGATAGTGCTGCCCCTGAAAGAGGATACGGCCTCACATGACAAGTAGTAAGAGCACTATCTTGATCGTCGACGACGACGACGACGCACGCGAAATGGTGGCCGTACTGCTGAGGCAGGCAAAATACACTTTGATCCCGGCCAGCAGTGGCCAAGAAGCCTTGGATATAGCCAGGCAACTCGCACCCGACTTGATTCTGCTGGATGTTATGATGCCAGGCATGTCGGGCTTTGAGGTCTGTCGCCACATACGGACCGACCCACTCCTGGCACACGTGCCGGTCATCTTGGTGACAGCCCTGGGCGATCGCCAGTCACGCCTGCAAGGACTGGAAGCCGGCGCCGACGATTTCATCACCAAACCCTTTGACGGTGCAGAATTGCGGGCTCGGGTGAGCACGGTGACACGCCTGAACCGCTATCGCCAACTGCTGGCAGAGCGAGCCAGGTTCGAACGACTGGTCGAGCTGTCGCCGGAAGGCATCTTGATCCTGGGCGCCAGCGGCGCGATCGAGCTGGCCAATCCAGCCATGCTGGCGCTGGCCGGCGCGGCAAACGAGACCGAGCTTGCCGGCCGCAAGCTGCACGAGTTGATTGCGGCCGAGCAGCGCGAAGCATACTCAACGTTTATTGCCAGTGTGTACAGTGGCGCTGTCCACAGCGGCGCAAGCATGCAGATCGAAAGCACGTTGGCGCGCCTGGACGGCCGCTTTGTCCCGGTCGAGCTGGTCGCCGGCTACCTGGCCTGGGGCGAGAAAGAGGACGTGCAGCTCATCGTTCGTGATATCACCGAACGCAAGCATGCCGAAGAACGCATCCAAGCCTCGCTGGCGGAAAAAGACGAGTTGTTGAAGGAAATCCACGACCGGGTCAAGAACAACTTGCAGATCATCGTCAGCTTGCTCCGCTTGCAAGCCGATCACACCCATGACGCACAGGTCATCGACACCCTGCGCAACACTACCCATCGCGTTCAGTCGATGGCGCTGGCCCACGAACAACTCTACCAGTCCCAGGACATGGCCAGGATCGACCTGGCCGAATACGTGCAATCGCTGACCGCCGGTCTGCTTTATTCACAATCGACCGATGTCAGCGCCATCACAGTGAACGTGGAAGGCAGCGATGTTTTTCTGGGCATCGGCCCAGCCGTGCCGTGCGGCTTGATCCTCAACGAGCTGATTTCAAACAGCCTCAGGCACGCCTTCCCCAAGTCAGATAGAGAAACAGACAGAGAAAGACAGAAAAAGGTTGAGGTGAAGCTTTGGCAAGCGGGCGAAGAGGTCTGCATGGTCGTGAGCGATAATGGGATCGGCTTGCCGGCGGAGTTGGACTTTCGAAACACCCAGTCGCTTGGGCTGCAACTCGTCATCCTTTTGACCGAACAGTTGGACGGCCAGATCCAGTTAGACCACCGCGGCGGGACAAGCTTCACGATTACATTCCCGCGTTAACCCCTATATCTCCCCGCCGATATAAGCTCGCGTGCGAGCGTCCTTGGGATGCGCAAGCAGCTCGCCCGCCGGGCCACATTCAATCACCTCTCCCAGGTACATATAGATCACGTAATCGGCCAGGCGCCTGGCCTGGCGCAAGATGTGCGTCACCAACACGACCGTGTAATCGCGCTTTAAATCGAGCAGGCGCCGCTCAATGTGCTGAGCCGAGATCGGGTCCAGCGCCGAGGTAGGCTCATCCCCCAACAAGATCTCGGGCTCCACGGCCAACCCACGCGCCAGGCACAAGCGTTGCTGCTGGCCAATCGACAAGCCCCCCGCCGGTGCGTGCAGGCGGTCCTTGACCTCATCCCACAAACCGGCCATCTCCAGATAATGTTGGACCTGGGCATCAAGCTTGAGCTCCTTCTTGAGACCGTGCAGACGCGCGCCATACGCCACGTTGTCGTAAATCGACATGGGCAAGGGATAAGGCCGTTGCGAAAGCAGGCCAGCTCTCTTCCGCACCTCGGTGACGTCCACGCCCGGGTCGTAAACGTCGATGCCATCGATCAGGACCTGGCCCGAAATCTTGGCGCTGTCCGTCAGGTCGAGCAAGCGATTGATGCTCTTGAGCAGCGTCGTCTTGCCACAGCCAGAATTGCCGAGGATGACGGTGATCTGCTTGCGAGGAATATCGACGTTGATATCCTTGAGCGCCTGGAGGTCGTTGTAGCGCACGTTGAGATTGCGAACCTGAATGTGCATGTCGATCTCCTACTTGATCACGTAGCGGCCCAAGCGCCCGGCTGACCACCTCGCAGCCAGGCTGATGACCAGGATCATGACCGTCAGTACCAGGGCCGCCGCGTAGCCGCGCTGCTGGACTTGGGGGACGGGCGTGCCGAGCTGAAAGAAAACCGCCAAAGGCAGCGAGGCCACCGGGCGCAGCAGCGAGTCGGGCATGCGGTCGGTATAGCCGGCAGTGAACAGCACCGACGCGGCATCGCCGATGCCGCGTCCAAAGGCCAACAACACAGCCGTCACCAAGCCCGGCAGGACCTGGCGAACGATAACTTCCGCCGCCACCTCAAAACGCGTCGCGCCCAAGGCGAAAGAAGTCTCCTTAAGCTCGAAAGGGATCAGTTGAATCACTTCGTCGATGGCTCGCGTCATGATCGGCAGCTCCACCAAGGCCAGCGCAATGATACCACCCAACAGCGAAGCGCGCAAACCCAATGCCAGCATGATCGTGAAACCAAACGCGCCGTACACAATCGAGGGAACACCCCACAAGACATCCAGCGCCAGGCGCACCAGTCGCCCCCAGGCCGAGGCGCGCGCGTAGGTCTCCAGGTACAACGCAATCGGCAGGCCGACGATCAGCGCGATCAGCGTCGCCCCACCGGCCAGGTACAGCGAGCCGACAATCGCGTTCAAAATGCCCCCCTCTTTGCCCAGGTAATACCCCCCCTTGGGGGTCTGAGTGATCATGGCCCAGTTGAGCGCCGGCAAGCCCTTGACCAGCACGGTCAGCAAAATCCCTCCCAGGCTGGCGACTATCAAGGCAAACGAGGCCAACATCAAGGCCTGAAAAATCCACTCCTCAACGTGCCGTCGCACCACTCGCTTTTTCATGCTTTCGACCTCCTGGCTACCTGGTGTAGCACAACCGTGGCCAGGATATTGAATCCCAGCACAATCAGCAAAAGCACCAAGGCTGCCCCCATCAACGCAGCATCGTAGAGTGGGATGGACATCATCTCCCCATAGTTGTTAGCAATCAAGGCCGTCAAGGGATAAGCTGCATCAAAGATGGACGAAGGAACCTGAGGGACGTTGCCAACCACCATCAAGACGGCCATCGTCTCGCCAAAGGCGCGCGAGAAACCGAGCACCACGGCGGCAATGACGCCCGGCAGGGCACGCGGCAGAACGGCATACTTGACCGTCTGCCAGCGCGTGGCACCGACCGCCAACGACGCCTCTCGCAAGCCGAGCGGGATCGATTGCAACACCTCGTAGACGACGGCAATGATCACCGGCGCGACCATCACAGCCAAAACCACCCCGCCAGACAAAACGCCATAACCGGTCGGGTTCTTGGATGCAAAAAGTGGTACGCTGCCAAACCAGCGGCTCAAGAGCGGCCTGGCAAACGCTTGCACAGCCGGCACCACCGCCACCATCCCCCACACACCATAAACGACCGAGGGAATACCCGCCAGCAGATCGAGCAGCGGCTTGATGACAACCCGTACAGAAGGGCGAGCATACTCGACCAGGTAAATCGCACTCAACAGGCAAGGCGGCACAGCCAATACCATGGCGACCACCGTCACCCACAAGGTGCCGATGATAAAGGGGTAAAAGCCGAATTCTCCCTTGAACGGCTTCCAGATTTGGCCCGCCAGCAGCGCCCAGACCGGCTTGGTCTCCAGGATGGGCCAGGAACGGGCCAACAACGCGACAATCAGCAGCACCGCCAGCAGCGGCGGCAGGGCAGCGATAATAAAAAACACTCCGCCGGCGGCCCGATCCTGGGCGCGCCGCCAGGACAAGAATGACACACCTGGGGTAAATCGTCTCAAACGGGTAAGCCCTACACTCATCATGTCTCTCCCGGATTAATTGTTAATTGTTAATTATTGACTCTGATCTTGCGTTCTACTCCAACTTGTCGCGGCCCTGCTGGATTTGTTCGGGCAACAACTCGATGTAGCCTACCTCGTCCACGTATTTTTGACCGTCGGCGAGAATCCAGAGCATGAACGCATGCACCAGGCCACTGGGCTTGCCTTGGGTGACCAGGTTCAAAGCACGCGCCGGGGGCGAGGGATACGTGCCAGAGGCGACCGCCTGGACCGCATCGGCCTTGGTCTCGAGCAGCTCATCGGCATCGACCCGGCCATCTCCGTTGGCGTCAATCGGGAGCACCACGGCCCCCTGCACCGGCAAGCCAGTCTCGGCGTCAAAAACATAATTCAAGTTGTTAAAACCCATCCCCAGCGGATCCTTGACAACCGCGTCCAACAGTCCGGGATCGCCGTACACACCGATGCCAAGCAGGTCTTCCTGCTTCCCGTCCAAATACTTGGCCCACGTCTCAGCCGCACCGCACGAGTCGGAGCGGGTATACACGTGAATCTCGTCTGTTACGTCGGCCCGGCCGAGAACCTGCCCCCAAGTGCTCACGTCACCCTTCATGTAAATACCCACAAACATCTCACGCGACACACCCGATTTTAGCAAGTCAGCCGCTACCGGGTTTTGCGCGTTTATGGTCGGGAACACGGCGTCCTTCGTCACTGCCACCCAGAATGCCCCCTTCGCTTCCTCTTCCAGCGCAATGTCACGCGAAACCATCCCGATATCGACCGCACCCGACAGGGCATCGGACATGCCCTTGCCGGCGCCGCCGGCCGAGATGTCGAATTGGACGCCGGGATTGGCCTTTTGAAACTCTTCACCCCAACTTATCATCATCGGGTAAAGCGCCCAAGCGCCCGATATGGTGATCGTGCCCTCCAACTGGCCGCCTGTCTGCGCCGCTGGCACTGGCCGGCAACCGGCTAACAGTATACCGGCCAACATCATCAGCAGAATAGCTTTACGACTGCTCTCGTTCATTTTTCTCCTCTTGTAAGTATACAATGTCTACCATAATAGTATACATTTGACGCAAAAAAATTCTACCCTCACCCACCGCCGTTTTGGGTATGCGCCTTCTCAACACGCGTGGTCACGTCGGCAAGAGTTGTGTGATCGAGGATCTCGGCAATGGCATTCCGCACGTCGAGCATCACGAGCCGCAAGCCGCACGTTTCTTCGTCCGGGCATGCGCATGGCTCGTAGGCCAACTTGCTGACGCAGCGAATCGGCGCCAGCGGGCCATCCAATACCCGGATGATCTGCCCTAGCGTGATCTCGCTTGGAGGCCTGGCGAGATGGTAACCTCCTCCGGTCCCGGCCTTGCTTTGCAGCAGGCCGGCGTTTTTCAAGGTGAGCAAAATTTGCTCCAAGAACTTGGTTGGGATGCGCTCTTGCCTGGCGATGTCCTTGATGGGAACAGCGGCTGGCTCTGGCCCATTCGAGGCAAGAGCGACCATCGCCCTCAATCCATATTCCCCACGCTTGGAAAGTTTCACAAATATCTACTATTTCGATAGGATTTACAACCAATCTAAATATACACGAAAAGCAAGGAAATGTCAAGGTAATTTAAGGTTTGCCGCCGATTGTGGTATACTATTTCGAAAATAAATCACGAATGACACGAAGGATTCCGACGGTATTCTATACCGCGTGTCCTTGGTGTCCTTTGTGGTAAAAATTGATGTTTGGTGAGGCGCAAAGCGCATGTTCTGCCTAGTACTCGGCTAGGCAGAGTATGGAACAAACTCGATCGAGGTATCTCGTGACCGAACTTTTGTATGGCCGCCAGGCGGTGGTCGAGGCGTTGCGAGCGGGCCGGCGCAAAATAGTCACACTCAGTGTAGCCGAGAACGCCCAACGCAAGGGGGTGTTGGCCGAAAGCATCGCCTTGGCCGAAAGACGGAATATCCCGGTGCACTATGTGCCGCACGGCCAGTTGATCCACGCGCTCCGCGCGGAGCGCGCGGAGGCCCAGGGGATTGTCGCAGAGGTCAGAGAGTACCCTTATGTCGACGTCGACGCACTCATGGCCGCCAGTGACGAGCGCAGTGGCTTGGTGTTGGTGATGGACCGCGTGCAAGATCCCCAAAACGTAGGGACGTTACTCCGCACGGCTGAAGCAGTTGGAGTAGATGGCGTGATCATTCCCGAGCACCGGGCGGCCTCGATCACCCCGGCCGTCGTCAATGCCTCCTCAGGCGCGACCGAGCACCTGCGGATCGCGCGCGTGACCAATATGACGCGCGCACTCGAAGGTCTGAAGCAGGCCGGCCTGTGGGTCGCCGGCCTGGAGAGCGCGCCGGGCGCCTTGGATTACACCCAGGCCGATCTCAGCGGGCCGTTGGCGCTCGTAGTGGGCAGTGAGGGCCAGGGCATCAGCCGCCTGGTGCGAGAAACGTGTGATTTCTTGGTGCGGCTGCCCATGCGCGGCAGGATCGGCTCACTCAATGTGGCGGTGGCCGGCTCGATCGCCTTGTACGAGATCGCACGCCAACGGCGCCCAGCGACGCTCGCTTGACAAGACAAACAAAACGGATACAATGAGAACAAGCGTAACCCAATTTCAGCGACCCATAAGGAGATACTCACATGGCTCATATTATCACCAGCTTGTGTTTGCGCGACGGCGCGTGTGCGGAAGTCTGCCCGGTCGAGTGCATCGTCCCTGGCGGACCAGAAAACGAATGGCCGTGGTTCTACATTGACGGCGACACGTGCATCGACTGCGGCGCGTGCGTGCCAGAATGCCCCTACGAGGCCATCTTCCCCGAAGACGAGGTACCCGAGGCTTACACGATGAAAGCGGGCCAGGGGCGCATCCCTCACGGCGCAGCCAAGCTCACAGCCGCCGGTGGCGAAGTCGTCAACCTGTGCGATGACATCCCCTACAACACCAAGTTCTTCAAGGAAGGTCCAGGCTACAGCAACCAGAACAAGTAAAATTTGAAATGCGGCTGGTCACTCGTCCCAGGATGTATTGGGCGCTGAGGGCACCGAAGGATCGACTGTCCGTGCTTTCTGACAGGTTGTCGCCCTGGACCTGGTAGTGATCATCGCCCACTATAGCCGTCACCCGCTTGACCATACGCAAGTCGGTGCGGTAAGGGTGTTGGACCAACACGACATCACCCGGCCGGGGGGGCTGCCTGCGGTAGGCGCGCGGGTCGACCAGCACCTCGTCGCCCTCTTGGAGCAGTGGCACCATCGAGCTTCCGGTCACGCGAAAGCGCTTCCGGAAGCTCACTAGCCACAGCAGCACTTCACGCGGGCTGTTTGCAAGCATGGAGAAGCTATACGCAAGACCCTAAAGGTTTTAAAAATCTTTAGGGTCTCTACCCTATCAGCTTGCCAGGTAAAAGGTCACGTCACGCCCCTTGGTGGCCCAGAACATCTGGTGGATCTTTTTGACCGTCTCGACCAATTCGGTCGCTTTTTCCAGGTTGACTTCCACCTTGCAAGCCGAGCACAACTTGGCGGCACTCCAGAACACGTCGTGCAGGTCCGGGTATTGCTCCAGGTGCTGGGGCTTGAAATAGTCCGTCCACAGCACCAGCAGCTCGGTCTTGGTCTTGTGGGCCTGATCCTCCTTGATCTGAATGTAGCGGGCCATGGTGTTTAGATAAGCCGCCCAGGCCTGGGGATTGTTATCCGCCGGCGGCGCGAGCGCCAGGATCTTTTTGGTCATGGACAGAACCGCTTCAGCCTTGATGCGGGCGTCAGCCGGGTCGTACACGCCACACGGCCCGTCGCAGTGCGCGGCGGCCTCCTCGGCCTGGAACCACTTTTGAACTTTTGACACGATATCGTTCATCTTTTTACTCCTTTTTATCACGAATGACACGAACGCTTCGCGCACGAAAGGCACGAAAGTATTTGGGTGTGACCAAAATCAGTTGACTGCTTTGTAAACGCCCATCACCCACCGCCGTGCAGTCCAATCCCCCTCCCCTTTGTGGG
>JAFGFO010000397.1 GCA_016931085.1 Thermoflexales bacterium | reverse complement strand
TGGTCCAACTCGCTGTTCGAGGACAACGCCGAGTTCGGCTTTGGCTTCCGCCTGACGCTGGACAAGCAGAACGAGTACGCCCGCGAGCTGGTGACCCAGTTGGCCGGCGAGATCGGCAGCGAGCTGGTCCAGACGCTGCTGAACGCCGACCAATCCACGGAAGCGGGCATCATCGAGCAGCGCCGACGGGTGGCCGATCTGAAAGCCAAGCTTGCCGGGAGAGATCAGAGAGAGAGCAAAGAACTGCTCAGCGTGGCCGACGCCTTGGTGCGGCGGAGCGTGTGGATCGTCGGCGGTGACGGCTGGGCCTACGACATCGGCTACGGCGGGCTGGACCACGTGCTGGCCTCCGGCCGCAACGTCAACGTGCTGGTGCTCGACACCGAGGTGTACTCGAACACCGGCGGGCAGATGTCCAAGGCCACCCCGCGCGCGGCGGTGGCCAAGTTCGCCGCCGGTGGCAAGCCGCTGCCCAAGAAAGACTTGGGCCTGCTGGCCATGATCTACGGCAACATCTACGTGGCGCGCGTGGCCATGGGCGCCAACGACGCCCAGACCATCCGCGCTTTCCTGGAGGCCGAGGCTTACAACGGTCCGTCACTCATCATCGCCTACTCGCACTGCCTGATGCACGGCTACGATCTGCGGCGTGGCCTGGACCAGCAAAAGCTGGCCGTGCAGTCCGGCCACTGGCCGCTGATCCGCTACAATCCGGCCCTGGCGGCCGAAGGCAAGAATCCCTTGAAGCTGGATTCCAAGGCGCCGTCGATTCCTTTGGATCAGTACGTGTACAACGAGACGCGCTTCAAGATGTTGACCCAGTTCAACGAAGAAGCCGCCGAACGCCTGCTCAAGCTGGCCCAGGAGGACGTGCACAAGCGTTGGCGCATGTACGAGCACCTGGCGACGATGGAGTTCGGAGCGACCAAGGACTAATGACCAACGACCAACAGTCGTCATTCGTCGTTGGTCATTGATTGTGAAAGGAGAATTGCGATGGCAGATTTATCGACCACCTACCTGGGGCTACAGCTCAAAAGCCCGCTCGTGCCGGCCGCCTCGCCGCTGTCGAAAAAGCTGGACGGCATCAAGCATATGGAGGATGCCGGGGCCGCGGCGATCACGATGTACTCGCTGTTCGAGGAGCAAATCACGCTCGAAAGCGAGGCGCTCAACCATTACCTGACGCGCGACACCGACAGCTTTGCGGAAGCACTCAGCTACTTTCCAGACCTGGGCCACTATAACATCGGCCCGGAGGGTTACCTGGAACTGATTCGCAAGGCCAAGCAAGCCGTCGGCGTGCCGATTATCGGCAGTCTCAACGGCGTCTCGAGCGGCGGCTGGGTCGATTACGCCAAGAAAATCGAGCAGGCCGGGGCCGACGCCTTGGAGCTTAACGTCTACTACATCCCGACCGACCTGGCCTTGAGCGGCGCCGATGTGGAGAAAATGTACCTGGAGTTGGTGCAGAGCGTCAAAGCCAGCGTCAAGATCCCGGTGGCAGTCAAACTAGGGCACTTTTTCACCGCCTTTGCCAACGTCGCCCGGCAGTTGGACGGGGCGGGTGCCGACGGGCTGGTGTTGTTCAACCGCTTTTACCAACCCGACCTGAACCTGGAGGCGTTGGAGGTGGTGCCCAACCTGACCCTCAGCTCCTCGAGCGAGCTGCGCGTCCGGCTGCGCTGGGTGGCGATCCTGTACGGGCGCATCAAGGCCAACATGGCTGTGACCGGCGGCGTGCACACCGCCGAAGACGTGCTCAAGTGCATGATGGTCGGCGCCAAAGTGGCTACCCTGGGCGCCGTGCTTCTCCGAGAAGGCGTGGATCACATCCGCACGCTCGAGACGGATCTCGTGCGCTGGATGGAAGAGCACGAATATGATTCGATCGCACAAATGCAGGGCAGCATGAGCCAGCAAAAGGTGGCCGAGCCGGCCGCCTTCGAGCGCGCCAACTATCTCAAGATACTCCAACTGTACAAGCTGCCGGCGCCCTAGCACGTCCGGCTGTTTCAAAAATAGCTTTCAGACCCTAAGGGTTTATGAAAACCCTTAGGGTCTGTTTTTATGGCTTGTCAAAGGTAGCGCATTGTGCTATAGTGTGGTGTAGGTCTTGATGGAGAGGCGTGATATGTCAACTTTGACCAATGTCCGGCGGTTGGAGCGGCTTTATGTAGCCGGGTTTCATGACACGTTTCTGGATACGGCTTTACACAAAGTCATCGAGCATCAGATTGCGCGCGATGAGGCCGACCTGGCGCGGGTAGAGGCGTCGCTCGCTCAATTCGAGCGCCAGTATGAATGGAGTTCGGACGAGTTCTGGAAACGCTTCCAGTCCGGGCAGATGCCGGACACGGCCGATCTTATGGAGTGGAACGTCTTGTGCAAGATGCGCCAACGCCTGGTTTCCCGATTGCATATCTTGCGCGGCACTGGCGACCATGAATGAGATCGATTCTTATCTCGCCGAGATCCAGTTGGCCTTGGTGAACAGTCCAATTATTGCTGAATACCACATCGTTCGCTCGTGGATCAACACCGATGATGGCTATGTCCGTATCCGCGCGACGTTGACCAACGGCGATTTTGTAGAAGCAGCCGAGTATTTCGCTCTCCACGCTGACCATGTTGTGACCGTCGACTACCGTCATCAGTGGATGGCTGACGATAAAGTCACGCTGCGGCGGCGTTGGGACAACACGCCTGATCACCCCGAGTTGGACAACTTTCCTCACCATTTCCATGTAAGTAACGAGGAGACTGTGTTTTGTGGACAAGCCATGAGCCTTGTGAACCTGCTGCGAGTTATTGAGAGCGAACTTGAGAATCCACACGATTGACAATACCCTATACGTATATTCTCAAAATGTAGGAGCAAACCTGTGTGTTTGCCCCAGGGCAGACACGTAGGTCTGCCCCTACCCCGAATTATTGAGAGGATACCTTACTACTATTTGCAGGAAGGGAAAAATGGCTGTAAATAACATGGACGATTTTTTGTTTCGTGGCGAGCTGTCCGAGCTAGACCCCCAGACGGCCGAGTTGATCGCGTGCGAGGCCGAGCGCCAAGTGCGCAAGTTGATCATGATCCCCTCGGAATCGATGGCCCCCCAGGCCGTGCTGCAAGCGGAGGGCAGCGTGTTTCAAAACATCTACGCCGAAGGCTACCCGCCGCCCCGCACGCGCGCCCAAAGCGTGCAAGAGATCCTCGACTATGAAGACGCGTTGGCTTACTTTCGCCGCGTTGGTGCACCGCGTTACTACATGGGCACCGAGTACGTGGACATGGTCGAGGCGCTGGCCCGCCGCCGCTGCGCCGAGTTGTTCGCCACCGGCAGCACCCCCGCCGGCAACATCTTTGTCAACGTTCAGCCGCTCTCGGGCTCGCCGGCCAACCTGGCCGTCTACAAGGCCCTGCTCGAACCTGGTGAGGTCTTGATGGGCATGAGCTTGCTGCACGGTGGGCACCTGTCGCACGGCAGCCCGGCCAACTGGTCCGGCCAGTTCTATAGCCGGGCGTCCTACTCGGTCAATGCAGCCAGCGAGCGGCTGGATTACGACGAAATCGCCGAGCTGGCGGCCAGTTGTAAGCCGCGCGTGATCGTGGCCGGCTACACCTCGTACCCCTACGCGCCGGACTGGGCGGCCTTTCGCGAGATCGCCGACAGCGTGGGCGCTTACCTGCTGGCCGACATCAGCCACGTGGCCGGCCTGGTGTGCACCGGGGCCTTCCCCTCGCCCGTGGGCTACGCCCACGTGGTGAGCTTTACGACCCACAAAACCTTGTGTGGCCCACGCGGGGCGTGCATCCTGACGACAGACGAAAAGTTGGCCAGGCGGATCGACCGGGCCGTGTTCCCTGGCGGACAAGGCGGGCCGCACATCAACACCATCGCCGCCATGGCCGTGGCCTTCAATCTGGCTGCCAGCCCACAGTTTGCCGCGTTGCAAAAGCAAATCGTCGCCAATGCCAGGCACCTGGTCAAATGCCTGCAGGAGCAGGGCCTACGCGTGGCCTACGGGGGCACCGACTCGCACATGCTGGTGCTCGATTGCAAGACGATCCATGCCAGCGATGGCACACCATTTCCTAATGGCCTGATGGGTGACCCGGCCGTCCGCATCCTCGACTTAGCCGGCATCGTGGCCAATCGCAACACCATCCCGGGTGACGACTGCGCCGCGCGTGCCAGCGGCGTCCGCCTGGGCACGCCCTGGATCACCCAGCGCGGCCTGCGCGAGCCTGAGATGGAGCGTCTGGCCGAGGCGATAGCCAAGGCGCTTCAAACGGCCCGCCCCTACCCCGGCGGCGCCAAGGTCAACTTTGACGCGTTGGAAGAATCCAAGCTGATCGTCCAGGAATTGGTCGCCAAGACGGGCGCGGACGTGTGGCGGGGATATCCCCACTTTTGGACGTTGCAAGACGCCTACTCGCAGACTGCCGTCACCTTCGAAATCGCAGGCGTCCCCGCCAGCAGCTTTTTGCAACTGGCTACCACCAACGACGTGAGCGGCCTGGAGGCTGGCGGCGAGCAAGCCACCTTCTTGCTGGAAAAAGACGGGCAGGTGATGAGCGGCGGCGTGTTGTGCCGGGCGGCCGGGGAGAATCTCTACCAGTTGATCGTGCCGGGGCAAAAAGCCGCCCGCGTGGCTGCCTGGCTGCGCGCGCTGTCCGACGGCTACGTCGCGTTCGACGACGACCCGCGCGCTCGCCTGCCCGGCCCCATCGTCGTCCGCCAGGCGCAGGCTGACCATACGCCCCACATCCCACTGCCCATGTGGCCGACGAACGACGAACGACCAATGACCGACGGCCCTCAACTCAAACCTGAAACCACTCTTCCCATTGATCTTAGCAAGCCCTACTTCATCGGCCAGGCCGGCCTTGCGCTGGCCGCGCCGCAATCTGACAAGCTCAAGTGGGCGTGGAGCCAGCCGGCCGGAAACAGCCAGCGGACGCCGTTGTACGAAGAGCACCGCCAGTTGGGCGCCAAGCTCATCCCCTTCGCCGGCTGGGACATGCCGGTGTGGTACACCGGCGTGAGCGAGGAGCACGGCGCGGTGCGCCAGGCGGCCGGGTTGTTCGACGTTGCACACATGGGCGTGTTCGAGATTGAGGGTGAACATGCGCTGTCTTTCCTGGATGCGGTCGCCTCGAACGATGCCGGGCGGCTGGCCGACGGGCGGGCCTGTTATGCCTACCTGTTGGACCCGGATGGAAACGTGATTGACGACTTTTTCATCTACCGCCTGGCCGCCAGCCGGCTCTTGCTGGTGGTCAACGCGGTCAACGAGAACAAGGATTGGGATTGGCTCAACGCCGTCAATGGGGGGCAGGTTGTCATCGACCGCCAGCGCCCGTGGGTACAAGTGCAAGGCAGGGCCGAGCTGCGCAATCTGAAGGACCCGGCTGAAGGAGAGCGCCAAAAGCGCGACCTGGCGCTGCAGGGGCCCAACTCGGCCAAGATTTTGCAGGCGTTGACTGGCGAGCCGGCCATCCAGCAAGCGTTAGGCCGTATGTGTCGCAACGACGTAATTGAGACCGAGCTGGCCGGCATCCCGCTCGTTGCCGCGCGCACCGGCTACACCGGCGAGCGGATGGGTTTCGAGCTTTTCGTTCATCCCGAGCATTTGCGAACGTTATGGCGGGCTATCCTGGAGGTGGGCGACTCCTTTGGCGTCAAGCCGTGCGGGCTGGCCGCCCGCGACAGCACCCGCACCGAGGCTGGCTTGCCGCTCTACGGCCACGAGCTGGCCGGGCCATACGCCATCAGCCCGGCCGAGGCCGGCTTTGCCGCCTACGTCAAGTACCACAAGCCCTTCTTCATCGGCCGCCGCGCGCTGCAGGTGCGCGACGCGGAGCGCAAGCGCGAGCTGGTGCGTTGGCGCATGAGCCAGAAGGGCGTGCGCCGCCCCGAGACGGGCGCGCCGGTGGTCGAGCGGCGCGGCCAGGTGATCGGCTATGTCACCAGTTGTTCCATAGACTCGGAGGGCTACCTGCTGGGGTTGGCGTTGGTTGACAGGCAGCACACCAAGGTAGACACGCCATTGGGCATTTTCGTCCTGCCGGCCGGCAAGTCTCAGCCGGAGAGACCCAAGGGCGAGCTTGCGGTAGGCGAGCGCGTGTTGGTGCCGGTGGAGGCCGTCGTCTTGAGCCGTTTCCCGTCCAAGAAGAGTCCCCGGCCGGCGGCCGGCAATGGCGGGAGCGCTTGACAAAGACGCCAGCTTGTAAGATAATGACGGTGTATGTGCAAAAGCCAGACAAGCCTGGCGGCTGCCCTCACTGCCGCCACAAATAATTTGCCCAAGATAAAGACTTGAAAGGAGGTCTCTATTGCAAGTCGCTTTCAGAGCTCGTGTCAGGCTGTAAGAAATTCGAGACATTTGAAAAACTAGGAGGAAATTGAAAAATGGACCGTAAACTATTCAACATTGTCATGATCGTTACCTTACTTTTGGCGCTCGTGCCGGCCGGCTCGCAAGCCGGGCCGGTCGAGCCACCCGATTTGGCGCCAGCCGCGCCGGCCGCGACATTGGCGCCAACTGCCCCAGGGGAATACTGGGAAAATTATCCCGACCCGGTCAAAGAGCTGGGCACCGAGTTGGGCGAGGCGGACATCCGCGGCGTCGGCTCGATGGTCGTCTACCGCGGCGAGGTGTACGTCGGCACGGACGACGCCGGCACGGCCGGTGACGGGGCCGAAATCCTGGGCTCGAGTGACGGCGCCAGCTATTCGCCGCGGCGCTACCAGATTGCGGGCATCCCGGCCGCTACAGCCTCGGCGGTGTACGCCATGGCGGAATACGACGGCTATTTGTACGCCATGGTCAGTTGCCCTAACTGCGCCGTGCCGCTGGTGGCGGGCGCGACCAACAACCACGTGGCCATCTATCGCTCGCAGACCGGCGGGCTGGGCACGTGGAACCCCATCAACGATTTGTTCGGCGGGCAGCCCACCTTCAGCAATGACATCGACACCGTGCGCGCCATGCTGGTTTGGGAGGATGAGCTGTGGGTGTTTGGCAGCGACGAGGATGGCTTGGGCAAGCCCGAAGTCCAGCACTATAACGGCAGCGCCTGGACGGCGGAGAACATTTCGTTTTTCGACAGCTCCAACCACGGCATTCGCAGCGCGGCCGTCTTCCAGGGCAACCTGTACGTCGGCACCAGCTTTACCGGCGTCTCTGGAACCCAGGTATGGCGGCGCGTGCCGGGCACAGCGCCGGACGTGTGGACCAAGCTGGCCGAGGATGGCTTTGGCCTGACCGGCACCTCGTCCTGGCACAACATCGATGCCTCGGCCATGTACGTGTACAAGCACGCGCTTTACGTCGGCACGCGCAACACCTTCACGGGCGCTGAACTGTACCGCACCTACGATGGCATCAACTGGACGCGCCTGTTTGGCGCGGGCTTGGGCGAGCCGAGCAACATCGCCGTGCGCAGCATGGTCGAGGCTAACGGCAGCCTGTACCTGTCTATGGAGGCGCCAGCCGGCCGGCAGTTGCGCGTCTTTCGCACCGTCGACGGCGAAGAGTGGTCGCCGGTGGCGTTGCCGGGCGTGGGTGACCTGGACAACAGGTCAGGTAACGTCCTGGTCGTGTTCCAGAATCCCACGGCGCGCCACCTGTACGTGGGCACGCACAATGACACCGCCGAAGGCGCGCAGGTGTGGCGCGTCAAGCTGCCCACCCACGAAGAGCTGTGGATCCAGCGCGTAGGCATCCTGCGCGGCAACGCCAACTTTGACGCCACGGTCGACCCGGCCGTGCCGTTCAACGAAAACGAAGAGGTGACGACATTCGCCCAGTACCAGGGCTCGCTGTACGTGGGCGTCAACAACGAAGAAAACGCCGGCGGCTTTGTGTATCGCACCACCGACGGTGTACACTGGACCCAGGTGGGAGCGCGCGGCATCGACGACCTCCAATCCGACGGCGACGGCATCATCCCGGCCAATCGCATCAACGCCATGCTGGTGGCAGCCGGCCGCCTGTTCATCGCCACGGGCGCCCACCTCGGCACGCTGGGCGACACGACCGACGACCTGGCGCGCGTGTTTGCCCTGAATCCAGACGGCAACTCGTGGGCGCGCATCGGCGGGCGAGACTTTGGCACGGCCAGCAACATCCAAGCCACGGCGCTGGCCTACTTTGACAGCAAGCTGTGGGTCGGCACGGAAAATACCACCGATCCCAAGGGCGCCCAGGTGTGCTACTTCCCCACCCCGGCCACCGACGACAACACCTCGACCTGCCAGGGTGCCACGCCCGGCTGGCCCGATGCCAGCAACACGCGCATCAGCGCCATGGAGGTCTTTACGCCCACCGGGACGAGCACGCCGCGCCTGTACGTCGGCACGCGGCGTGATTCGGGTGGCGCACAACTGCTGTACCGCACCACCTCGGCCTGGTGTACTTTTGAGACCGACTGTCCCACGACGAGTGGTTTTAACACCGCTAACCCCGTCATCGTCGAAGTGTCGGCTCTCAAGACCTTCAATGGCTACCTGTACGTCGGCACGCGCCGGATGGCTTCTACCTTCCCGGTGCCTGTCATCGAAGACCCGGGCGGCGCGGTGTACCGCTCCAACACCGGCAGCAAAGACTTTACACAGCACCAGGTCAGCCGCGGCGGCTTTAGCCGCGACGAGACGCCGCAGAACACCGATGGTTACAACCAGGCCGTCACGGCGTTTGCCATCTTTCGCGATTACCTGTACGCCGGCACCGAAAAGCCCAACTGCAACCTGGGTGGAGCGGCCGACTGCATCGACTTTGGCGGCGAGGTGTGGCGCACCGACGGCACCGCGCTCGATTCCAACCAAACCAACTTCCCCGGTTACTTGAAGTGGGACCAGGTGGGCACCGAGGGCTTTGGCTTTTTCCAAAACTTTCGCGTCTCGGCCTTGTACACCTACAAGCATTCGCTGTTCGCCGGGACGCGCAACGAGACGCCGGTCAAGGTCAACTATACCGGTTTTGAGCGCACCGGCGGCGAGGTGTGGCGGACCGACATCCCCAACCAGCACATCGACGACCCGTGCGCCGAGCCGGTCTATGTGGCGCTGCGCACGCGGGCGGCTGCCCTGCTCAAAGTCGACAACGAAGTGCCGCGCTTCCTGCCGCGTGCCGGCATCTACCAGGTGCCGCTGCGCTACGGCCCGCGCACCTACCAGCTCCGGCTGGAATACACCGATCGCAGCGTGTCCCGCAACGAGACGATCGAGGTCACCACCTATGCCGACGGGAGCGTGGACGTCACCCATCCCGTCGTCGCCAAGCCCAACCCGGCCACGCCGGATGAGCGCTGGTGGCGCGAGCGGACGGAGGGCGGCTTGCTAGACGCGCCGAACAATCCCGAGATCGCCATCCGCACGATGGAAATCTACACGCCCACTAGCGGCTCCAAGTACCTCGTCGTGGGCACCGAAGATGCTGTGGACGGCGCGGGTGTGTTCCGCAGCAGCGGTTCCAGCGGCTTTTCGCCAGCCTCGGGCTTTTATCGCGGCCTGGGCACCGGCGCCAACGACCCCAACACGGTCGTCGTCAACGACTTTTTGGTCTACCCCACCGGCAACTATATGCTGGCGGCCACGCGGCGCACGGCCGCCCCGGCCCGGCTGTATTTCAGCACCGACCTGGGCAACTGGGCGCGCGCCGACGAGACGGCGCCTTCCGGCATCAACGTCAATAGCTGGGCCACGTTGGCGCTGTACCGCAATAACGTGTGGGTTGGCGGCGACGACACGACCAACGCCAACCGGGCCGAGATGTACGAGGTCTCGGTGGTCGGTTCCAACTTTGGCTGGAGCGTGCGCACCCCGCCCAACTTGGACCAACGGCAGCGCGGCTTTGTCAGCTCGATCGTGTTCAAGGGCTATCTGTACGCCGGCACGCGCACGGACGAAGACAACCTGGGCGCGCAGATCTGGCGCTTTAGCCAGGCCAGCCACACCTGGGAGTTGGTGGCGCAGGGCGGCATCGCCAACCCGGATAACGCCGCCATCAGCGCCATGGCCATACACAACGGCGTGCTGTACGTCGGCACGACCAACCGCAATGACGGCGGTGGCGACGGCTACCCCAACGGCGCGGAACTGTACGCCTCGTCCGATGGGGTAAACTTTGAGCAACTGTGGGGCGGAGGGTTGACCACCTGGCAAAACGATTCTGTCCGCACGCTGCACTCGACGGACGGCTATCTCTACGCCGGGCTGCGCAACACGACCGGGAACGGCGGTGAGGTGCACCGCTCGGCCAACGGCCGGCTGTGGTCGCCGGACATCGTGCGCGGATTTGCCGTGGCGGCTCCCACCAATACCTCGATCGAGGCGCTGCTGTCCTTCAACGGCAACGACGGGCGCTTCTTGTTCGCCGGCACGGCCCGCACCGCCGCCGCCCAGGTCTGGCGCACGCCGCTGGTCCCGCCGCTGGAAGAGTGGCAGCAGGTCGTCGATGACGGCTGGTGGTGGGGCATTCGAGAGATTCACGCCATCGAGGAATACGATGGCGAGCTGTACATCGGCACGCCGGGCGGTGGGTTTTTCCCGAACGAGGCCAGGATGTACAAGACGATCTCGGGCACCCATTGGGTGGATGTGGGCGCCAGCAACATCCGCACAGGTGAAGCGTTTGTCAACCGGCGGGTGGACTCGATCGAAGTTCACAAGGGCAAGCTGTACATCGGCACGCGCGTCGACGCCACGAGCGGCGGGCGCATCTACCGCTTGTCGGATAATGGCAACGAGTGGACCCGCGTGGGGGCGGTGGGCGCATACATCGTCGGCGACGTTCACAACGAGGCTATCACAGCCCTGTACGACTGGAACGGCACGCTGTACATCGGCACCGAGAACAACGACGGCACCGGCGCCAAGCTGTACCGCTACGATCGCGAGGAGGCCGATTCGTTCACCAACGTCCCCATCCCCGGCTTTACCACGCCCAACACGCGCATTGCCTACATCACGTCCTACGGCGGCTACCTGTTCTTTAGCACCCGCAACACGGCCGGCAGCCCGGCCGGCGGGGAAATCTGGTACTCGGCCGACGGGACGAACTGGAGCCCGGCGACTGAAGATGGCTTTTCGGACCCGGACAACGTCGAGATCCTGTCCCTGGTGGCCTTCGAAAGCGCGGGCGGATCGCACCTGTACGCCCTGACCGAGAACGCCGTGGATGGCACCAAGCTCTACCGCAGCGCCGACGGGCGCACCAACTGGACGCAGGTGAATCGGCCCGGTTTTGCGCGCAGTTCGGGCAGCCAGGATGCCGATAACGCGGCGGCACCTCACGCGGCCGTGTTCGACGGCTTCCTGTACGTGGGCACGGCCAACGCGGTCAGCGGGGCCGAGATCTTCCGCACCGACGGCAGCGCGGACGGCTCTGACCCGCTCGTCCCCAACCTGCGCTACTGGGACCAGGTCAACGCCGACGGCTTTGGCGAGCCTGAAAACTACTCGGCCTACCGCATGATGCCACACGGCGACTATCTGTACGCCACCACCCGCAACAGCGGCGGCGGCACGCAGATCTGGCGCGCGCGCAAGACGAGCAAAGCGGTGGACGCCGACGACAAGTTCGGGCGCAACCTGGGCATCGGCTTCCGCGTGACACAAATGACGACCATGACGGTCACGCCCGGCGACGAGACCCACTACGTGCCCAGCTTGGGCACCTACGAGATCTGGGTGGGCAACCAGGGCTCGTGGAACATCGCCCTGGCGCCGGGCTGTGGCAATGTGCTGCAAGTCAACGTCGACAGCATGCCGGTCGACTTTGACGAATTCCGCTTTGCCACCATCGCCTCGCCGCAGCGCATCAACCGGGCCTTCCCTGTCACGCTGACGGCGACGCTGAGCAATGGCGTGCCGGCGGCGCCTTTCACCGGCACCGTCAGCATCGAAAGAGTGGATGGTGGGCTGCTCGGCATCGACGGCGGCGCAGTGTCCACCGGCGGCACGGTGCTGTTCTCCAACCAGTACCGGCGCGTCTTTTCGGTCACGATCCCGATCTCGGAGACCGGCATCGTCTTGCGCGCCAGCATGGCCGGCGGCGCCATCACCGGCCTGTCCAACGCCTTCAACGTCCGCCCGATGCCTGTCTACGATCACCTGACGATCAACCCGATCGGCAGCCAATCGGTAGACGTGCCCTTTGCCATCACGGTGGGCGCCATCGACAACGAGGGCAGCCCCTTCCCGATCACGGGCGAAGTTCTGCTGGCCGACTCGACCACCACCATCTCACCTACTTCGACCTCGTTCGCCAACCAATCGTCCAAGACCTTCAACGTGACCATCGGCGTCTCGCAAACCAACGTCGTCATCAACGCTTCGTACAGCAGCAAGACGGCCAACAGCAACCCCTTCAACGTCACCACTGGGCCAGTGCTGCATCACTTTACGATCGACACCGTCTCCAGCCCGCAGACGCTGAACCAGGCCTTCAACATCACCATCCATGCCGTGGGCAGCGACGACAATCCCTATCCGTTCAGCGGGGTTGTCACGCTGAACGACACGACTGGCACCATCACACCCACCCAGGCCACGTTCAACAACCAATCCTCGCTTGTCGTGCCGGTGACCATCCGGGCCACCCGGAATAATGTGGTGATCAGCGTGGATTACCTGGGCAAGACCGGGCAAAGCAATGCCTTCGACGTCACTGCCGCCGCAGCCCTCAACCACTTTGGCTTTGCCACCATCGCATCACCGCAGGCGCAAGGCGTGCCGTTCCAGGTCACACTCACAGCCTACAGCAGCGCGGACAACTCGACTCCCTTCACTGTCACAGACAGCGTGATCCTGGAAGACAGCACTGGGACGATCGCGCCCACGACCATCGCCTTTAGCAACCAGTCGCAGCGCTCGTTCCCCGTTTCGATCGGCGCGGCAGGCACGAACGTGGTCATCACGGCGTCGCTGGCAGCCAAGTTCGGCGTCAGCAACGCGTTCGACGTGAACGTCTCGTACCAGATCTATATGCCGACAGTGCTCAAGAACCAGTAACACTCGACCGAACGAGCGCTACGTGCAGACAAAGACTCTCCCGGTCCCACCTGGGGCCGGGAGAGTTCTTCGAGGCGTGGCCATAAATCCCAAGCTTACATAACACGTGCAGCACGGCACCTTAGCCCACCCAGCCCCGAAAGGGCGGCCTAACATTAGCCCAGGGCAACGCCCTGGGAACTGATCCCCAACACAAAGCGCTCGATGGCGACCGCCGCGCCGTCCTCCTCCAGCGGCGGGGCGATCCAATCAGCCGCGGCCAGGCAGGCCGGGCTGGCATTCCCTACCGCCACACCCAGGCCGGCCCAGGCCAGCATCGGCGCGTCGTTGTCCTGGTCGCCGACCGCCATCACCTGCGTCTGCCCCACGCCCAGGTAATCGGCCAGCCAGGCCAGTCCCGCCCCCTTGTTCACACCGGGTGGGTTGGCTTCGACGAACAGCGCGTGCGAGCGGACGATCTGCATCGAAGCGGAGAAGCGCTCCTTCATCTCGGCGTAAATCAGCTCGGTCTGCGCCGGATCCTCGGCCACCAGCAGCACCTTGTCGGGGTCACGCTCGAGCAGGGGTTGCCAATCAGCCACGTGCTGCACACCGGGGTTGAGCATCGAGTAGTAGAAAGCGGGGGAGTGGCGCATTTCGGTCACGTAAATTTGCCCATCCTGGTACAAGGTGGCGTGCCAGTCGCGTTCGGCCGCCAGTGCCAATACCTGGGCGGCAAGCTCCCGCCGCAAAACGAGCTGGTGCAGCACGCGCCCGCCCGGCTCGACGATCAGCCCGCCCTGGTAACACACCAACGGCACGTTGATGCCCAACTCGGCGGCAAAGGGATGGGCCGAAAGATAACTGCGGCCGGTCGCCAGCGTCACCTGAGCGCCGCTGGTCTGGGCGGCGCTCAGCGCCTGCCGCACGCGCGGCGAAAAGGTCTGCTCGCTGCCCATCAAGGTCCCATCCAAATCTAGAGCAATCAAGCGATAAGACATGAGGGTTTCAGGTTTCAAGTTAAAGGTTTAGGGTGTCGATGACGACCAGCCGGTCCAGGCGGCCGTAATCTTGCTTCAGTTCCACGCGCGCGGCCGGGAACGCCGCGCGGGCCAATTCTAACACGGCCTGCCCCTGCGCGGCGCCAATCTCCAGCACCACCAGCCCACCGGGCAGCAGGCGCTGAGGGGCTTGCGCCAACAAGCGGCGCACGAGTTCCAGCCCGTCGCCGCCGCCGTCCAGTGCCATGCGCGGCTCGTGCAGGCGAATGTGGGCCGGCAAGCCCTCCCATTCGGACGTGGTGACGTAGGGCAGGTTGGCCGCGATCACGTCCACCGCTTCGGGCAGCGGCTCGAGCAAGTCACCCCGCAAGAACGTGATCCGCCCGGCCACTTGGCAGCGTTGGGCATTCTGCTGCGCCAGGGCCAGCGCGGCTGGCGACACATCGACCGCATACACCACCGCCGCCGGCCAATGCGCCGCCAACGTGATGGCGATGCAGCCCCCCCCGGTGCCGACGTCGGCGATGAGGGTTAAAAGTTTCAGGTTTCGAGTTTCAAGTGTAGCGTCGAGGATCGTTTGGACCAAAAGCTCCGTTTCGGGGCGGGGGATGAGCGCACGCACGTCGCAGGCCAGGTCTAGATCGTAAAACTCCTTATGCCCAATTATGTAGGCAAGAGGTTCACCATCTACACAGCGATCGACGAGAGACTGAAAAGTGACGAGGTGGGGGGGTGACAAGGTGACAAGGTGACAAGGTGACTGGGTGAGAGGGTAAGGGGATGAGGGGAGAGCAGCGCTGGCCAGGAGCTGCGTGCGCGAGACGCCCAAAGCGTGCGCCAGCAGCAACTCGGCCGCCAGGCGCGGGCTGTCCACACCGGCCTCTTCCAGGCGCCGCGCCGCTTCTTGCAATATGCGATGTAAGCGCAGTTCAGCTTCGGCCTGAACATCAGCACCTGCAACCTGAAACCTGCAATCTGAAACCTGCAAATCTGAAACCCTAGATCCCCACTGCCTGCAATCGCTCGGCCTGGTCTTGTGTGGCCAGCTCGTCAATCACCTCGTCCAAATCGCCGTTGAGGATGGACTGCATCTTGAAGGCATAGTAGGACTGATCGATGCGGTGGTCGGTGATGCGGCTTTGTGGAAAGTTATAGGTGCGAATCTTTTCACTGCGGAAGGCCTGGCCAATCTGGCTGCGGCGCTCGTCGATGGTCTCCTGGTCGCGCTTGTTCTGTTCGATATCGTACAAGCGGGCGCGCAGGACCGCCATGGCGCGCAGGCGGTTTTGGAGTTGGCTGCGTTCGTCCTGGCACTGCACCACCATGCCTGTGGGCAAATGCCGGAGGCGCACGGCGGTCGAGTTCTTTTGCACGTTCTGCCCGCCGGCGCCAGCGCTCTTGTAGACCTCCATCTCGATATCCTTTTCGGGGATAGCGATCTCGACCTCGTCCACCTCGGGCAGCACAGCCACGGTGGCCGTGCTGGTATGGATGCGGCCCGACGACTCGGTCACCGGCACGCGCTGCACGCGGTGGACGCCGCTTTCGTACTTGAGGCGGCTGTAGGCGCCCTGCCCCTTGATCATCACGATGACTTCTTTATAGCCGCCGATGCCGGTCTCGTTGGCCGACAGCAGCTCGACCTTCCAATGGCGCATCTCGGCGTAGCGGCTGTACATGCGGAGCAGCTCGGCTCCAAACAGCGCCGCCTCCTCGCCGCCGGTGCCGGCCCGGATTTCGACGATCACGTTTTTGTCGTCGTTGGGGTCGCGCGGCAACAGCAAGCGCCTGAGTTCTTCCCATTGGGCGCTCTGCGCCTGCTCCAGGCGCGCCACCTCGTCGGCCGCCATGGCGGCCATGTCGGGCTCGTCCGAGTCCGCCAGGCTGCGCGCACCCTCCAATTCGCGGCTGAGCGCCTTGTGGCGCCGGTAGGCCTCGACCACCGCCTCCAGCTCAGCCCGCTCCTGGCCGTATTCCTTGAGCAGCCCGTAATCGGCCAGGGCATCGGGATCACTCATCAGCCTGCCCAGTTCTTCGTAACGCGCCTCGATACCGTCTAACTTGTCTAATATCACGCTTTTACTCCACACAACAAAGCGGCCTAACGACTGGCCGCTTATTTTGCTCATCGTTCAGAAACGGCGTTTCTGACAGAAACCCCGTTTCTCCAGCCTATTATAACAGACGTTCCAGGCGCGTCAAGCTTGTTTGCGCAGCTCGTCCAGGATGGCGTCGAGCCGCTCGATCATCATCTCCTGGCCTTGCACGGACGCCGCGGCGGCCTTGCCTGGCGGATCGAGCACATTAGCGGTCAGGGCCGGGCCGAAGGCCATCACGAGCGTGGCGATCGCCCGCCCGGTCTGCGTCTGGGCCAAGACGCCGGCGTAGCCCGACAGGCAGGTGCCGATATAGTACAGCGCGTCGACAAAGGTCTTGACCCTGGGATTGGCGCCGCGCTCGGCCAGGTAAAAGGCAGCCGAGCTGCTAAACAGAAAGCCGGTCAGCGATTCTAGCGGGTAATGGACGAGCCGTTCGACCAGGGCGGCTTCAACTGTACCGCGTTGGCTTAAAGCGGTCCGCACCAGGTCCACGACCTGATCGCTGGAAATGCCGGTAAAGGCATGCAGCATATCGGGTGCTGAGATCTCTGCTTGTCCTGTATTTTGCATCATAGCGCGCTCCTACGGCGAATCGCGCCGCTGACGTATCTCGTTGGCTTTGGCCTGCAGTAAGCTCAGGCTAGCCTTCATCTCGGCCACGGTCTGTCGCTGCTTGTCGAGCGAGGCCTGGATGTCTTGAGCCGCGCGGCGGTAGGGCTGCTTGCGTTCGAGCGCCCGGCGGGCGGCCTTCTCGTCGCCAGCCTGCAAGGCCGCGTCGGCCTTGGCGTCCCACTCGGCGATGGCGGCTGCCATTCTTGCCAGGCGTTGTGCCAGTTGGTGCTCCTTGACGACCGCCTTCGCCACGGCATCCTTGGTTTGCACCAACCCGCTGTCCATCTCAGCCAGAAGAGATCTGACCTTTGCCTCTGGGTCGGCCACGTCCAGCCACAAGTCGTTGGGATCAATGGCCAGCCAGCCGGCGATGCGCTTGAACAGGCTCTTGGTCATTTTGAATCAAGACCTGACAGGTCTGAAGAAGACCTGTCAGGTCTTGTCTACAGAGCTAGGCCGTGTAGCGCAGGTAGACGTCTTCGAACTTGGCCTCGGCCGCAAAGGGCAGCAGCTCCAATGCCTGCTTGGCCTGGGCGACGAGCGGCTGATCCTCTTCGGCGGCCTGGGCCGCTAGCAGGTCGAGCACCTGGGCCACGGTTTGCTTCTTGAGCTTGCTCACGTCCAGCGTGCGATCGGCGAGTCTCATCACCTGCGGCATCAGCTCGGCCACCTGCTCGACGGTCATCGGTTGAGGGCCGCCTGACTCGCCATTTCCGCCCATCACCTTGCCGATCAACTGCCCGCCCAGGGTCTTGACGGACGGCGGCACGGCGCCCAGCACGTCGTTCATGCCTTCGGCGAACGACATCAGGCGCAAGATGCTGTCGGCGGCCTCGGGCGTGCCGAACATCTTGATCTGCATATTGGCGATCGCCGCGCCCATCGCCTGCGCGCGCGCCACGCCGACCTGGATCTGGGCGTCCAACTGCAGGCGCTGCAGCTCCAACTGCTGGCTGACGTTGTCAAAGGCGGCCAGCGC
>JAFGFO010000396.1 GCA_016931085.1 Thermoflexales bacterium | reverse complement strand
GAGTAAATCATGGCCTTTTCGTCTTTCTCGATCACGCCCCCTTCCTCGCCGGCATCCACGATGGTCTTGATTTCTTCCTCGGTGATCATCGTCAAGCTGTCGCGCGCACCCCCGCCAAGCGGCCGGGCGAGCAAGTTAGACAAAAGGATCAACAGCCAGACCAGTGGGCTGAACAGAGTCGCCAGCCAGTCGAGCGGGGTCGCCAGGGCCAGGGCGAGTGGCTCGGCGTAGCGCAAGGCCAGTGTCTGCGGCACCATGCGGCCCGCCACCAGGATCAACACCGCCAGGCTCAGCACGAGCAAAGCCAGGCCGCCCCAATCGCTGGCGGCCGGGGCCCAAGCGGCGCGTTGCAGGGTGGCGCTCAAGCGAGGTAAAAAAACGGCCGTGGCCGTGGCGGCTGCCAGCAACTGGGCAAAAGTGGTGCCCAGTTGCAGTGTGGTGAGTGTGCGGGTCGAGTTGTCGACCAGTCGTTCCAGCACGAGCGCGCTGTGATGTCCCTCCTCGATCAATTGTTTCAGGCGGGCTTTGCGCATTTGGGCCACGGCCACCTCGGCCGCGGCGAAAAATGCATTGGCCAAGATCAGCGCGGCCAGGGTGAGCAGCTCAGTGGCAGTGTTTACATTCATGACAATAAGTCCACTGAAAAAAGGCTTTTTTCACCGCCAAGACGCATCCAATCCCCTGCGGGGATTGGCGAGCGCAAAGATTTTTAATATGGGCATCAAGAATCTTGATAAAAACGAGCCATTCTTTAAAGAATCTTGCCCCACCTTAATTTTCTTGGTGTCCTTCGCGCCTTCGCGGTAAGATTCGAGTTATTTCAGAGTCTGACAATGCGTTTATCGTAGCTTAAACTAGAGCGGCAAGCCTACGCGCCCCGCAAGGATCCCCTGAGTTTCCAGGGCAGACACGGGGGTCTGCCCCTACGTGGTCGAAGGGGGAATCTTGACGTGGGCCGGCACGCCGTAGGCAATGGCCCCGTCCGGCACATCGTGCGTGACGACCGAACCTGCACCGGTCTTGGCTTTGTATCCCACGCGCACCGGCGCGATCAGCATCGTATCCGAGCCGATGAAGGCCCCGTCTTCGATGACGGTCGGGTGCTTGCGTTGACCATCATAGTTGCAGGTGATGGTGCCGCAGCCGATATTGACGTTGGCGCCGGTCGTCGCGTCACCCAGGTAGCTAAAATGCCCCATCTTGGTGCCGGGCCCCAGCCGGCTGTTTTTCACCTCGCCAAAGTTGCCCATGTGCACCCCGCGGCACAGATAAGCGCCCTTGCGCAGGTGGGCAAACGGGCCCACGTCGACCTCATCTTCCAGCGTTGCGCCTTCGACCACAGAGGCCTCGATCTCGCAGTGGCTGCCGATCGTGCTGCTGCGGATAATGGTATTGGGGCCGATGATGCACGCGCCGCCTATACGGGTGTTGCCCTGCACGTGAGTATTGGGGTAAATGATCGTGTCCGCCCCGACCTGCACGCCGGCCTCGATATACGTCGTGGCCGGGTCGACCAGCGTTACACCGGCGAGCATCACCTGCTCATTGATGCGTTTGCGCGCGAGCGTTTCCGCCTCAGCCAGGTGAGCGCGCGTGTTGATGCCCAGGGCCTCGCTTGGGTCGGCGCACAAGCTTGACTCGACGCGGCGGCCGGCCTGGGCCGCCATGAGGACCAAATCGGTCAAGTAGTACTCGCCCTTGGGGCTGAGCGGCAAGCGTGGCAGCTGCGCCCACAGCCAGTCCGCCTCGAGCACGTACAGCCCGGTGTTCAGCTCGCGGATGGCGCGTTGGGCCGGCGTGGCCTCGTGTTCCTCCACGATGGCCGTGACGCGCCCGGCCTCGTCGCGCAGGATGCGCCCAAAGCCGCGCGGGGTGTCTGGCTCGACGGTGAGCACGGTCAAGGTGGCGGCCTGGCCGCGATGCTGCTCGATCAAGCCCTGCAGCGTCTCAAGGCGGAACAACGGCATGTCGGCGTAAAAGACGATGAGGTGTTGGCAATTCCCTTTGAGCAGCGGCGCGGCTTGTAGCACGGCGTGGCCGGTGCCCAATTGGGGCGATTGCTCGACACAGCGAGCGCGGTCGCCGGCGGCTTGCCTGACGGCGTCAGCGCCGTGGCCGACGACGAGTACAGGCGGCTCGGGGCTGAGCTGGGCCGCCAACTCCAGGCTGTAAGCCAGCATGGGGCGGCCGGCAAGCGGATGCAGCACCTTGGGCAGATCAGATTTCATACGGGTTCCCTGGCCGGCGGCCAGGATCACGACGGCTAATTCGTTGGTCATAGATGCACTCCATATGTATGACACGCCGCAAGAGCGCCTTCCCAGGCGCGACGCGGCACCCGGAGAGCGCTCCTACAAGCAAAGGATCAAGCCTCACTCCTGCTTGCTCAGGACCGTCTTGGCCTGCGGCTTGGCCATCTTTGGCTTCCGGTTCCGCCTGATCCAGCGAACGACGAAAAAGAGCGGCAAACCCAGGATCAAGGCCACCGGCAAGATGCAAATCACGGCCCAGATCAGGATATCTCCCAACGTTTTCAGCGCCCACACCAGCGCTTCAATCGCGTTCCGGGCGGTGCCCTGCGGCCGCCAGCCGCCGATGGCCAGCGGGCGAGCCAGCGCGTCGGGCGTCAGCGTGATTTGGATGGTGGCAAAGGCCGCGCTCTTGGACAGATAATCCATCCGGCCTTGTATCTGCTCGATTTGCTCGCGGACCGTGGTGAGTTCTCGTTGGACGGCCAACACATCTTCGATCTTGTCGGCTTTTTCGAGAATGGCCAGGTACTGCTTTTCGCTGGCTTCCAGGTTACGCCGGCGCGATTGCAGATCGGTGTATTCGTTGGTCACGTCTTCGCCGCTCAACCCTTCACTTTCTACAGTCAGGGCGACAGTCTTGAGTTTTTCCAGCGTTTCGGTGAGCTTTTCAGCCGGCACGCGCGCCGTCATCGACGCCCGGAGCTGTTCGTCGTCGCGATACGATTTGGACTCTTTGAGATAACCGCCGGCGTCCTGGATGATTTGGCGGGCCGACTCGACGGCCTGGAGCGTATCCTTCACGACCAGTTCCAGGCTGGCGTTGTAGATCACCATGCGGTTCAGGCCGGTTTGGGGGTCCACATCGGCCCGACCGGTGGTGGCCAATTGTTGGGCGTATTGTTCTTCGTTCATCTTGGGTGCGGCGCCAGGCGCGGCAGACTCGGAGGCGACCTCCTTCTCGATGGGCGCCATGGAGGGCATGGGCCCTTGTTCGCGGGCGCCGCCGCCGGCGCAGCCGCTCAGGATAACTGCCAGACAGACTGTCAGATACATACCCAAGATCGTTGACTTGTTCATCGCTCTCTCCTCTTATTACGTTTCACGTTTTACGTCTCAGTGTCCCACCGCCAGCCGCTCGACCAGGCGAATGGGTAATTTGGCCTCGCGCATGCGTTCCTGAGTGGCCCTGATATCGTACTGGACACGCCGGTATTCGAGCGTCAGAGTGTCCAGGTCGAGCAGCGCATAAGAGGCGGCCGGGTTGCCATCGCGCGGCTGGCCGACGCTGCCGGGGTTGACGATCCAGCGCCCCTCGGCCAGGCTGACCGGCTGGTGGCTGTGTGGGGGAAGAGCCTCGCACCTGTGGTTATCACGCGAGTCGGGCGGCGTGTAAAACACGGCCGGAATGTGCGTGTGGCCCACCAGGCAAATCGAGGTTTCAAAAGCCGCAAAGTTCAACTCGGCTGTCAGCGGGTCGAGAATGTATTCCCAGATCGGCTGGCGCGGGCTGCCATGAGCCAGGGTGTATCTCTCGCGCTCAACGCGCAGGGGGGGAAGTCCATACAGATAGTTGCGAACCGATGGGCTGATAACTTCTCGGGTCCATTCATTGGCCTGGCGCGCGTCCGCGTTAAAGCCGCGCAAATCCAATTTACCCAACACGGCCCAGTCGTGATTGCCGGCCAGGCAGACGTGCTTGGTTTTGCGCAAAAGCGCCATGCACTCGTTTGGAGCCGGCCCGTAACCCACCATATCGCCCAGGCACCATGTGATATCGACCTCGCCCGCGTCGGCCAACACGGCTTCGAACGCAGCCAGATTAGCGTGAACGTCAGAAATGATTAAACAGCGCATTGATCTATCCACTCAAGTGACCCAAGTTTATCACGATTCAGCACATTTTGCCAGTCCCCCATACGCGGCATAGCCCGATCGAGAAGCATCTGCCCCCAAACTGAAATGCATCCTCAATACACAAGCCCCTGGTTAACCAGGGGCTTGGCTGATTCATTTTTCACCGCCGAGACGCGGAGCGTGCTGAGACATATCGAATCGCGAGCGCGCCTAGCAGGCTGTCGGAGAGACCTCCGTAGGGCAGGTTTCCATACCTGCCGCAAGCTCGGCGGCTAT
>JAFGFO010000395.1 GCA_016931085.1 Thermoflexales bacterium | reverse complement strand
CGATCATCTCGATCCCGGCAAGCACCTCGTGCAGTATCCAGCAGGCGTGCTCGGCCGAATAGGATTTCTGGATAGAAATCAGCCTGCTGATCGCCTCGTGTACGTCCATTGTCCGCTCCTACAAGAAGGAGAGGATTGTCCCCAACCCCCTCCTCTGCTCGACATTAGAATCCTGGCGGCACGAGCGCCGACGGCGTGGGCGCGCTGCGCGCCAGCCTGTCGCGGACTGCCTTGACTTGCCTGGCCATCTCTTCACCCGAAGCGATGGCCTCCTGGACCTGATCTGCCATGGCCGCCAGAGCCTCCAGCGACAACTCCTCCCGGATGATGCGCTGGTACATCTCGATGGCCGGGTTGACAGTTCGCGGCGACTGCACCAGCACCGCGGCGATGTCTGCGACGCAGCCCTTGGGCAGCGCGCGCTTGACGACCCGGATGAGCGGCTGCCCACTCGGGCCAATCTCGCGCTTTATCTCGGTTTCGGACACGCCGGGGTAGAACACGGCCAGGGATTTCTTCAGCGACTCGTCGTCTCGGCAGAACTCATCTGCCCACTCGAACTGCTGACCTTCGATCAGAATGGTTGCCATATCGTCCTCCTAAAACAATGCCGGCTGATTGGCCGGGGCGGTGGCGGGCCGAGCCGGCTGCGCGCTTGCCGGGCGCGCTTTCTCGCCCGCCTTGCCAACTGCCTGGCCAGCGCCTTGACCGTCCAGGTCACCATCTTGTCCGTCCAGGTCGCCTTGCTCGTCCAAGTCGTCTTGGTCATCCACGTCTCCGTCTTGATCGAGACCAGCGCCAGCTTTGGGCCTGGGCTGGGCGATGGGTTTGACCTTGGACTTAGCCTGGGCAGCTTGTTTTGCCGCGCTTTGGCGGGCCTTGCTGGCGGCCTCGCGTGCCGGCATTTCCACTCGCAACTGGTTCAACAGCCTGGCCAGCAGCAGCGGCAGGTTGAGTTCCGACAGGGAAAGCGCCTGGGCGATCGGGGCGTCGCCGTGGCTGGTCACGCCCACGATGGCGCGACGATCGGCTCCATCCGTACAAGGCATCAGTTGGATCACCAGCGTGATCGTGCAACGGTCGAAATCGTACGGTTCGTCTGTCATAGTTCCTCCTGGTTAATTGTGCATCTTTTGGGTTTCTTCCTGGCAGGCTCATAAGGCCTGCTAACACAACATTTTTGTGAAAAAGCCGCTTGACTTGTCGGGACATTGGGATTACACTGTGTATTGAGGTAACAATTTGGCACGCAAATCATCAGCTACCAACAACTTGTAACGGGTTCAGGTATTGGTGCCTGCCATAGCAATTCTATGCAAAGCGCACCGCAACTGTACAAATGTAGGCATTGGCAGGTAGAAAGGAAAGTCAAATGATCGAATCTCCCGTGATAACAGAAAACGTGCAGTTTGTAATTGGGGCGGGAGGCAAACCAACCGCAGTGCTATTGGACATCGCCACCTGGGAACGTATTGCAGAAGCAATGGAAGATGCCCAAGATGTAGCTATCGTCCAGCAAGCCTTGGCTGAATTGAAAGCTGCCGGCGGCGACCTGGAAAAAGCTGGCTACATTCCCTGGGAACAAGCACGTGCGGAACTAGAGGCCATGCATGACGCCCAAGAGTAAACCCAAGGCCAATTTGAGCAGCGCAGCCTGGACCGAGTTGAAACGGTTACCAAGCAATGTGCGCCGCCAAATGACCACAGCAATTGATGGGCTGGAACAAGACCCACGCCCGCCCAATAGCAAACGCCTGACTCAAACAGATGAGCAATATGAAGCGCGTCGCCTGCGGCTAGGGCATTGGCGCATCATCTATCTGATTATTGAAGAGCAGTGCCTGGTCCTCGCCATTCGGCGTCGCCCACCTTATGACTACTCTGACCTGGAAGCATTGATAAGAGGAGTACATAGATAAAGCACTACTCTACAATCCTTTACCTTTCTTATCGTGTCTCAGGGCTGCGGTGGAGATCGTAGGCCGATGGGAACACCGGGTAATGTGGGCAAAGAGCAAGGA
This sequence comes from Thermoflexales bacterium, assembly GCA_016931085.1. Next base: position 1,364 of record JAFGFO010000395.1, on the reverse strand, counting down.
GCGGGTCCGATGGCTGAGAAACGATTGACCGAGATGAGTTGTGCTGAATTTCAGAGCCTGATGGACTCATATATCGCTCGTTCTGCTCAACAGGATGATGCCATCCCTGCTTCCACCTTTCTCGAGCTACTGTCCGATGCGCTTGCGCGGCGCGTGCAAAATGTCGTTCGACTTGAAGGCGAGGCCGTCAACGGCCAGTCCTGATGCCAGTAGAACAGATCCTGGCAGGCAGCAGTTGCCTGCCAGGAATCCAATCGCCCAATAACCTCACTCAGCCCCACAAGGCCAGTTGGACCGGCCGGTTTCGGCTGTCGCCGTCCTTCGGATACACCATCTTGGCGCCGCGCTCGATGGCCCGGCGATACTTGGGACACGTGGCCGCCAGCGGGCACTCGCGCTTGCCGTTCAACACTCGCTCATATTGCCGCCTGAACTCGTGCACGTCGCCGGTGACACCCCTGGCCTTCATCTCATCGCTCACGTAGATCATCAAGCTCAAGCACAGCCGCTTATCTGCCTCGCCCCCACGTGCCTCACGGGTAAAGCCAAGGCCATCGGCAATCGAACCTGCGTCATCAGATGACTTTTTCTTCTTGCTCATTTCGCATTACACCACCCCTGCTACTGCACCACGTAACTGCTCGCGGTCGTGTACCAGATCACTGACGGTGGTCACTTTATCCGCAAATGCACGGGCCTGCGCGTCGTCCGCCCCGACGACCACCACGACGACGCGCAGCGGGCAACGCCGCTTGGCCTCGGCCAGCCGCTCCAGGAACTCGGCCGGCGGCTCGGCAAAGTCATCGTCGGTGATCATCAAGATGTCGGCGCGAAGGTTGTGAGATTGGATCAGCTCGAGGGCTTGGGCCAACGGCGCGTAAGGCTCGGTGCCGCCGCCATAAAAGTGCGACAGGTGGCTCAGCAAGCTGCCAGGGTCAGGCTCAGCGGGCGACGGCGCTTTCCACACGTGATACTGGCCCGTGCCGGAAAAGGGAACGCTGTAAAACTCGCGCCGGTCGCGGCGGGCGATCTCCAGCAGCGCCCACTCAAGCGCCACAGCCAGGCTGTGCGGCGCGCCAACCATCGAGCCAGACTCGTCGCGCACCAGCACCAGCGGCCCGCGTCCCTGCCGCTCTTCACCTTCATAGTGCCGGTGCCTCACCCCGCCATCCACCGCGCGCCGGGTCCAATCCATCTCCAAAGCCTCATCGCCCGACAGCAGCCCGCCCCACTCAACACTGGCCATCGTCTCCGGCCGCAAATCGTGCGCCTTGTAACCCACCATCTCGGCCCGCCCGCGCGGCGACTTGCGCCACTCGGCGCGCGCCATCCGCCGCGCCCAACCCAGCATCTCGGCCAGCTTG
>JAFGFO010000394.1 GCA_016931085.1 Thermoflexales bacterium | reverse complement strand
GGTTTGCTGCTGATCAGCGGTCCGCTGGATTTTTCGGCTTGTAGGAATCAGACCGCCCGCAAGCTGCTCAGCGATTACCTGGGCGATGACCCGCAAGCCTGGATGCAAGCCGATCCGATTCGCCACGTGCGTGGGGATGAAGGCATCCCGGTGCTCTGCATCCACGGGGCGAAGGACCCGCTGGTGGATGTCCAGAACTCGTTCTCGTTTGCCGGCCGGGTCAACGGTGGTGGCAGAAGCGTGGCCCAGGTGCGCGTCGTCGATGAGGGCTATCATTCGGATCTGGTCACGCTGTTCATCGACCGGTCAGCGACGGCAGACTATCTGGTAGATTGGCTCAAGAGCTTGGTGTGGGATCAAGTGCGATGAGGAGGCGATTATGAAGCCTGTGACGCTGCTGTGTATCGTTTTGCTGCTTGGCGTGGGCGGCGCATTTGCTGGCCGGCAGGATGCCGAGGGGCCGCTATCCTCATCGGCGCTCACTATGACACGGCTCGCAGCCAGCCACCCTACACGCACAAGCTGCTCGCACTGACTGGCAACACCCTGTTCCCCCTCTGGATAAGGATGTGATCGTGGGCGCTTTTCCAACGAGTGGGATGCTTATGAAGAAGATGCCGGTGGCTTACGCTATCTTGTCTTCAACCTTATCCTCAAAAGATCTACGCATATACCTGCGATGCGTGAGTCATTTCGAACATTCAGGTCGCTGCCAAGTTGCTACAAGAAAACTGTCGATGTGCGGCCATTGCCCGATTTGGACTGCGACTTTTTCACATTATGGCGCTTGTCGTTAGAGGATATGCACCGCATCATGATTTAGACTGTGCCATCTACTCGGATGCTGGTGGGTTGCTCTCACTTCCACTCCGGCGAGATTTCTTGGCGTTCCAAGCCTGAATCGCTTCCGCCAATGTGGCGCCTGGATGCAAGCTGAAATATTCCCGAATATGCCGATTGTATTCAAACTGTGGCGCGATTTCTTGCTTCCGTTCTGGTTTGTTCTGTTCAGCTTCCCAGGCGACGATGGCTTCGTGTAAGGTCTTACCAGCTCCATGATGAATAAAATCACGCATCACTCCATCAAAGTGAAAGGACGCTCCAATTTCTTGCTCCAAAAAAGCACGCAATTCCTGGCTGCAACGCCAGCCTGGCTCGATGGCGCTCTGACGAGTAAAGGTGCGGGGCATGTTCGCTCGCCGCGCAATCCGCGTGGCAGACGTGTGCTCTATCTCGACTGGTGGCTGGCCTGTTTCCAAAAACAGGCGAATCCTGGCACTCAAACTCTGTTTAGAACCTGCCGTAGACAAGCCGTGCTCCCGACAAAAACCGACCAGTTCTTCCTTGAGCCAGTAGAAGCTCACAAAATCATCTACTGTGGTGTGTCTAGTCAACTTGGGACGTATCGTTGTTCACCTCTGAAGTTTTGCTATCGCTTGCAGAAAAGGCTGACATGTTCTACTCACCATGATAGACTGTTTCCCTGACTTGTCAACTTGCCAAGTCCCCCAGAAGGTAGTGTCAGAGCGGCCTGGATGGAAGAAACTATCTGTTTGTTAGGGAGCAGTTGCCCGCTTATCTCCTGGCTTGAGCTTCCTAACTTGTGTTGAGCTATCATGTCCGCTCAATCTGTGGTACACTTGTCGCGGTCCATTGCGCTTATGAATGGCGATACTAGAAGACAGTGTGCTTACATCATTGAGGAGAAACGTTATGCACCCCATGCCCAAGAAGGGCTGGCTGCCAGCCATCTTGCTTATCCTGCTGCTGGCAGCCTGCACCGCCGCAACGCCTACACCAACAGCTACACCCCAGCCAACCGAAACCAGCAGCCCCACGCCGACCGCGACAGCTAGCCTATCGCCTACAGTGACCCCCAGCCCATCGCCAAGTGCAACAGCGACGGCAAGCCCGTCATCTACTCCGTCTCCAAGCCCATCGCCGACTGCGACAACTACCCCAACTCCAACGCCCACCAGCACGGCGACGCGTAAGCCTACACCCGCTTGGACGCCCACTCCCGCTGCTACGATTCCCCCCACGGCCGATCCATCTGCGGTTGTACAGCCGGGCGAATACCCGCAAAGCAATGCGTGTGCGTCCTACGAGATGGCTGATCCCAGCACCCACGTCAAGATCGATTGGTGTGTGACCCTGGTCAATGTCAAGGACTCGGGCAACATGGATTTTGTCGTCGTTTGGAACGTCACTTTTCTGGCCGGCGAGCACATCAGGAAGAGGCCGGATGAGCTTAATAAAAAGGGGATTCGCGGTAGGTGGTTGAAATGACCTATTCCAGCTTTCCCTCAAGTCTTTGCAGAACGGTTGAAATCCTCACGCCATAGTTGAGCTCAGGACCCTGGTCAATCGGTTGATAATCCGAGATGACTTGCTTTTTCACTTTGCCCCTGCCTCTCGCGTATGTGGGCTTGCACTCGATGTGCAGGCCGCCGTTGAACAACATCTTGGCCCGGATCGCCTCGAAGGAATAGCCCCGGCCAACACGATAGATCAGCCTGGTGATGTTGTTGAGAGACTCGGTGTAGGCGTTCGTGACGCGGTGGTCAAAGTAGGCGAAAATCTCGGTCTCCCAGTTCTGAACGGCGGTGGTCAAATCTTCAAAGGCCCAGGCGACATCGCCCGGTATCCCGGCCTTCCACTCCTCGTATCGCTCTATGGCCGCCTGGCTGCTTTGCGGCGTGTCCCAAATGTCAAAGAAATCTTCCTTGAGCTTGTAGGCGGCCCCAAGCGCCGGGAACCTGTCGAGCCATACGTCCAGAATCAGCCGCTTGTCCGGCTCAAGCTCGGCCTTGCGCCTGAGCAGGATGAAACGGTCGTGCATCAGCCGGTTGCACTGGCTGCGTGTAAGCCCGTCGCGGATACTTTTTCTGACGGCGTCCAGTGAAGCATTGGCCATACGAACGACGTGGAACTTGTCGATCACAATCACGGCCCCCGGCAGCGCGGCGCGGACGGCATCGCGGTACGGCCCCCACATATCCATCGCAACTAGCTCGACCAGGTGACGGTCGGACAGGCCCATCAGGTATCTCGTCACCTTTTTCTTGGTCCTGTCCTCAAGCAGATCAACGATGGTGTTCTTTTCGACGTTGGCGATCACGCAGCGCGGCCTCTTGATGATCTTGATCTCGTCTATACCCAGCCAGCGCGGTGTCACGTTTGACTTGAAGCTCTTTTCGAGCCGGGCCGCGTAATCGTGAAAGACGGAGCGGACGGAACTCTCGCCCATCCCCACGTCATCGGCAACGCTGACGAACGTCCTGCGCAGCGTCTCTTGCTCGATGTACGCCAGCAGCCGCCTGGTCATCTTGCGCTCTTCGTGCATGTCGGGCAGCTCTTGCACAAAGGTGTGGCCACATTCCTTGCAGCGGTAACGCTGGTAGCGGACGAGGATGCCGACGCGCTTGGCGTGGATGGGCAGGTCCATAAAGCAGCGCTGCTTGGTGCCAAAGAGTTGCAGGCGCGGCAACATACGCTTGCATACGGGGCAAGAAGCAGGCCCAGGGATGTACCTGGCGGTGATGAGATAGTCGCCCTGGTTTTCCTCCACATCCAGGACTTCCCAGTCGGGCAAGTTGAGGATGTTCATGGGCTATTCGCTCGGTACAACAAGCAGATTAAGACTGGCTGCCTTGAGAAACTGTGCTCTTGGTCGAAAGCACTCCGGTTCAGGTAGACAAACACGGCCGCGATTCCCACATCACTTGCCTAAGCCGTAGCCTGAATCGAGTGATATCAACGGTAGGAATGCCCAGGCGCACCTCTCCACGCACACTACCATCTCATAGGCTGGCCAATTCAGCGCGCCCTGCCCGCTAAACCAATAATACGGCCCGCC
>JAFGFO010000393.1 GCA_016931085.1 Thermoflexales bacterium | reverse complement strand
GGCGCCGACCACGCTGCTGGCCATGACCGATTCCAGCGTGGGCGGCAAGACGGGCGTCGATTTGCCGCAGGGCAAGAACCTGGTCGGAGCCTTCAAGCAGCCGGCGGTGGTCATCATGGATCCTCAAGTGCTTAGCACGCTGCCGCTCGTCGAATTCCGCGCCGGCATGGCTGAGGTCATCAAGCACGCTGTCATCGGCGAGCCGGGTTTGTTTGCCGAGTTGGAAGCCCTGGCGCCCCAGTCACCGCGCACACTGCCGGCTGTGTTGCTGGCGCGCTCTTTGAAAGTCAAAATCGCCATTGTCGAAGAGGATCCTTATGAGCAGGGGCGGCGAGCAGCTCTCAACCTGGGGCACACGGCCGGGCACGCGCTGGAGCGCCTGAGCGATTATAGTCTGCGGCACGGAGAAGCGGTGGGCCTGGGACTGCTCGTCGCGGCGCGGCTGGCGGCCGAGCTGGGTTGGGCGGATCGCTCACTGCTTGAGCGGCTGGAGGCGCTGCTGGCCGCCTGGGGGCTGCCGCTTGTCCCTCTGCCTTTCCCGCCTGAAGCAGTCTGGGAAGCGATGGCGCACGACAAAAAGCGGCGCGGGCGCGCCCTGCGCTGGGTCTTGCCGCGCGCGGTGGGCCAGGTCGAGATCACCGACACTGTCCCGCAAGACCTGGTGATACGCGTCCTATCCCCTCGCCCCTCAAGGGGAGACGCCGAAGGCGGCCTGCTCCGACCGGAGGTCGGAGGTGGTGAGGGGTCTTGTTCCCTCTCCCCCCTGGGGAGAGGGTTAGGGTGAGAGGTTTACCATGCATCTAAAAAGCGTCACACTGCATCCTGAAAAGTATCCCACGCGGGAGTACTACCCGTTCAGCCTGCCCATTTTTACCCAGACCGAGCGGCTTGGCTTCAAGTCACCCGTCACGTTGTTCGTCGGTGAGAACGGCACGGGCAAATCGACCTTGCTGGAGGCCCTGGCGCACGCTTGCGGCATCCACATCTGGCGCGACGACGGGCGGGTTCGCTTCGAGCGCAACCCGTTCGAGACCAAGCTTTGCCGCTATATCACGCTCGAGTGGGTAGATGGCCGCGTGCCCGGCTCGTTTTTCGGCTCGGCCATTTTCCAGGACTTTGCCAGGCTGCTGGACGAGTGGGCGGCGGCCGACCCAGGGCAGCTCAGCTATTTTGGCGGCAAGTCGCTCATGAGCCAATCGCACGGCCAATCCCTGATGTCGTATTTCAGATCGCGCTACAAGATCAAGGGCTTGTACTTGCTCGACGAGCCGGAGACGGCGCTCTCGCCCAGGACCCAACTGGGCCTGCTGGAGATACTCGAGGCGATGGGGCATGCGGGCCACGCTCAATTCATCATCGCCACACATTCCCCGATCCTCCTGTCTTGCCCAGGGGCGGTGATTTACAGTTTCGACCACTCGCCCCTGGAGCCTGTAGCGTATCAAGAGACGGATCATTACCGGCTTTACCGGGAGTTTATGCTGGACCAGTATAGTGGAGATGGACATGGCCAACGATCGTTTCAAGATTCTCGTGCTGCACGGCCCTAACCTGAACCTGCTTGGGCAGCGGGAGCCGGAGGTATATGGCAGCCAGACGCTAGACGACATCAACGCCGCCTTGCTCGAGTTGGCCCACGAGCGGGAGGCGGCCTTGCGCGTCTTGCAATCCAACCACGAGGGCAGGTTGATCGACGCGCTGCACGAAGCCAGTGGGCAGGCCGACGGCGTGCTGATCAACCCAGGCGGCTACACCCACACCAGTGTGGCGCTGCGCGACGCGATCACGGCGGTGGCGCTCCCGGCGGTGGAAGTGCACCTGTCGAACATCCACGCTCGCGAGCCGTTCCGCAACACCTCGCTGATTGCCCCGGTCTGCATCGGGCAAATCTGTGGCTTCGGCTGGCGCAGTTACCTGCTGGGGCTGGCCGCGCTGCTGGATCACATCGAAGCGGCGGCCGGCAGCCCAGAGGTGGCGGAGACTGCCGGCGTGGATGCCGACGTCGACGTGAGCTGATCTGTCACTGGCGCAGGCGCTCGACGATCTCGTCGTTCGTAGGAAAGCGCCCTGTGGTATACTTGGAAAAGACGAGTTTCCCATCCGCGACGACGTCAAAGATGCCGTTGTCGCCCTGGATCAACTCGGGCTCGACGCCCAAGACCTTGGTTATTTCGGCCGCCAAACTGGTGGCCTGGGGAAGATAGTTTCAACGTCCGCAATAGGTGATCGAGATTTTCACCTCTTACTCCTTTCAGTCATATCCCTGTTTTGAGCTTGATATGCTGTTATTATACCACAACATGAAAGCCCCTAAAGGTCTTGCGCAGCACCTCCAAGCGAAGCGCAGGGGGCAGAGACCTTTAGGGGCTACACTCTTGCCTAGCTCTAGCCTCAGCCTCAACCCTGGTATTCGTCCACGATGCGCTCTCCCTCGCTGCCAATGATGCTGAATTGGCGCGCCGCCACCGGGGGCGGGTAGGCCGTCTGGCCGTAGGGCCCGCCGGCCGGCAGCGCTGGCTGGGCTGGCGGGGCCAGGACGATGACCGGCGGGTAGGCCTGGCGAGGGTAGTGAGGCGGCTCGAAGCGTGCCTCGTCGCGACGGCGCAGGGCCATCACCGACAGCACGATCAGCGCCGGCAGCAGCGCGCCAACGCCGCAGGCGACACCTGCCACGACCGACAGGGCTTGCTCGGAAAGCCGCGCCACGATCAGCCCCGCCAGCGCGATCCCAAACGCGATCCCGGCCAGGCTCAGCGTCATCTCGATTTTCTTCATTGTCTTCCTCCTCGCTCCAGTACCTCGACCACGCGCTCGACCTCGCCGGGACGAATGTAGGCGGCCTGGAAGCGGATGATGCCCCCGCCCGCCACGGCCACAAAGTCGCCACCCCCAGCCAGCTTGTGCGCGTCACTGCCGCCCACGCCGGCGGCCACTCGGGCGTCCTCGGCGCTGGTCACTTTGCCCACCAGCCGCACCGGGAAGTTGGCCTTCATCAGCGGCCCCAGCAGCGCAGAGGACGGCTTTTGGGTGCAGGCTAGCACGTGTACCCCCGCCTCGCGCCCGCGTTGGGTCAGGCGTGTCAACGTGTCGGCCACGCTCTTGCCTCCCACGTAAATCAAGTCGGCCAGCTCGTCGACGACCAACACGATACGCGGCAGGCAGGCTCGCGCCCGGTCGCGCGACTCCATCAGGCGCACTAGCTCGTCCAACGCGTCAGCCGCGTCGTTGGGATCGATCAGCACCGGCCACAGCAATTGCGGCAGGGCGGCCAGTCGCTTGAAGGCGCGCCCCTTGGGATCGATGAGAACCAGGGCCAGTTGGCTGCGCCGGTGGGACATTGCCAGGCTGAGGATGAGCGTCTGCGCCAGGGCCGTCTTGCCCGAGCCGGTACAGCCTGCCACCAGCACGTGGGCCACGTTGGGGCTGGGCAGGTGCAGTAGCAGCGGCAGGCCGTCGTCGGCCAGCCCCAGCACGGCGGTGAAGGGTGGGACATCCTTGCCCAGCCGCTGGCACAGCGGCAGCAGTTGGATGGGCTGTGCATCAGGACGGGGAATGTTCAGGCACACGGCTTGCCCGTGGCGCGACACGGCCACGTCCGGCGCGCCGAGCGCCAACGCCAGGTCTTGGGCCAAAGCTTGCAGGCGGCTGACTCGGGTGGTGGGGTAGGGGGCCAACTCGAAGCGGACGGCGCGCGGCGTGACCACCCCGCCCGTCACGCGGGCAGGCGACTTGTGGGCCTGCAGCACCATTTCAATACGGTCGGCTTGCAGTTCGAGAACTTGTCGACTGGGCATAGCTCCCTCCCTGTTGAGGTCAATCTTGGTTCTATGGATTTAGACTGTCAGTCTAGATCTCATTATACAGAACATTCGTTCTATTGTCAAGGCCCAATTGACTGCGAGGTGTATTTCGCGTTTTCTGGCGCATTGGCTGTAGGGCCTATCCCCCGTCAGCCGTGCGAGTACCCGCCGGTGCGAGCTCTACAAACTGCCGCTCGTAGAGGCTCTGGTATAGCCCACCCAATGTCAACAATTCCTCGTGACGTCCCCGTTCCACAATACGACCCTCATTGACCACACAAATAAGGTTGGCGCGGCGGACAGTGCCTAAGCGGTGCGCAATGACGATAGCCGTGCGTTCGCTCAGCAATCGTTGCAAGGCCTCCTGGATGAGCGCCTCGGTCATCGTATCCACGCTGGCGGTAGCCTCATCCAGGATCAGGATGCGCGGATCGGCCAGCACGGCACGAGCAATGCACACAAGCTGTCTCTGCCCGATGGAGAGATTGACGCCGCCTTCCAGGATTTTTGTTTCATACTGATCCGGCATCGCCATGATAAATTCGTGCGCGTTTGCCAGGCGGGCGGCTTGTTCGATGGCGTCCTGGGACGCATCGGGGCGGCCAAAGCGAATGTTATCGGCGATGGCGCCGGAAAAGAGGAATGCTTCCTGGGGTACCAGTCCCGTCTGCTGTCGTAACGAGTGCTGCCTGACCTGGCGCACATCTATGCCGTCAATCAATACAGCGCCGTCTGTCACGTCATACAGGCGGGCGACCAGGTTGGCAATGGACGTTTTGCCCGCGCCGGTTGGGCCAACCAGCGCCACCATCTGCCCTGGCTCGATGAGCAAGTTTATGTCGTGCAGCACGCGCGCGTCACCCTGGTACGAAAAAGAGACGTGGCGCAATTCCACCCGCCCGGCAATGAGCGGCATCTCAACGGCCTCGGGTTGATCTGTAATCTCGGGGGGAGTGTCGAGTAGGTCCAACACCCGCTCGCCGCCCGCCATGGCCGTCTGCATGGTGGTATAGAGCTGGCTCAAGTCTTGAATCGGCTGGAAAAAGCGAGTGACGTAAGCCAGGAACGCCACGACCACACCCAGGGTCAACTCGCCCTGCGCTACCGCCATGCCGCCAAACCATAACACGATGCCCGTTGCCAGCATGCCCAAGAACTCGACGGTGGGCAAAAAGACGAACGAGAGGAACATGGCGGCAATGTGGGCATCCCGGTTCAAGCGATTGACCTGGTCGAATCGCTCTTGCGAAGCATCTTCCTGGACAAAGGCTTGGATCACCCGCATCGCCGAAATATCTTCGGCCAGGCCGCCCACGACGGCGGCGATTTGGACGCGCGTTCGGCGAAAGGCCACCTGGGCGCGCCGCGCAAAGAGCCACGTCGCCAACAGCATCAACGGCAGCACGCTAAAGGTGAGCAGGGCCAGCCGCAGGCTCATCGAAAGCATCACGGCGATGATACCGACCAGCACCACCATATCACCCACCAGCGTAATCAACCCTTGCGAGAGCAATTCGTTGATCACGGCCACGTCGTTGATGACGCGCGAGATGGTCACGCCGACGATGTGGGTGGTGTGATAGCCCAACGACAATGCCTGCAGATGCCGGAACAGTTGCGCACGCATGGCAGTCAGCACTCGTTGCCCCACCCAGGAAAGCAAATAGCGTTGGAGCGACGAGGCCAGGTAAAGGCCAACAAAGGTGGCGGCTATGAGCAGCGCGATGCGAGTCAGGCCGGCGGCCTCACCCACCGCGATGGGCTGGTCAATGGCGACCTTGATGAGATAGGGGGCCGCCAATGTCAGCGCAGACGCGATCAACATCAACGCAAAAGCGGCAACCATGCGCCACCAATGAGGGCGCAAAAAAGCCAGCAGCCGGATGACGACACGCCGGTCAAAAGCGTGTCCCGCCGCATCTTTTCCCAAGCCTTCCATAACAGAGCGCGGCCCCATGCCCGCGCCGGCAGCACCAATTGAAATGCTCATAGCGTGCAGACCAAAGTGGTCTTTTCCTCCTGTGATCGCAACTGGCGATGATAGATGTCGGCGTACAATCCCGATACGCGCAACAGTTCGTCGTGAGTGCCCCGTGCGGCGACACGCCCCCTCTCCAGCACCAGGATCAAATCAGCCTGCCGCAGCGTGCTCAAGCGTTGGGCGATGACAAACGACGTGCGCCCGCGCATCAAGCGCTCCAACGCCGCCTGGATCAATTGCTCGGTCTCCGTGTCCACGCTGGACGTCGCATCATCCAGGATGAGGATACGTGGGTCCTTGAGCAGCGCGCGGGCGATGGCGATGCGCTGGCGCTGCCCGCCAGATAGCGTAACGCCTCGCTCGCCGACAAGCGTGTCGTACCCATTGGGCATCTCGAGGATAAAGTCATGGGCCTGTGCAACCCGCGCAGCCTCGACAATTTCTTCCTCACTCGCGCCGGGGCGGCCAAAGGCAATGTTCTTGCGGATGCTGGCAGCGAAAAGCGTCGTGTCTTGCAGGACGATGCCAATCTGATCCCGCAAAGAATTCAGTGTCACGCGCCGGATGTCGTAGCCGTCAACTGTAATGCATCCAGCCGTCGGATCGTAAAAACGCGGGATCAAGTTGATGACGGTGGACTTGCCGGAACCTGTCGCGCCCAGCAAGGCGATGACCTGGCCCGGCAATGCCTCGAAGTTAATGTCTGCGAGTACATGGCTGTCCGTGAGTACCTGTCTGTCCGTGAGCCCATGGTCATCCGGGAGTACGTCGTCATCCGCGAGTGTACGCTGGTGGCGAAAGTAGTCAAAGCAAACGTGCTCAAAGCGCACATGACCGCGTACGGGGGGCAATGGGATTGCTCCTGGCGAATCTCGCACTTCTGATTCAACATCCAGGATTTCAAAGATGCGTTCGCCAGCAGCAGTGGCTTGAGTGAGTGCGGGGATGATCGCACCCAACCGCCGCACCGGCTGGACGAGCTGGGCCAGGTAGGTGGAGAAAGCTACCAACTCTCCAAGCGTCAACTGACCCTGGATGACTAGCAAGCCGCCGTACCAGACGATGAACACCATGCCGGCGTTGGCGATTAGATCCATGAGCGGCTCGTTAAAAGCTGCCAGTCGAGCCGAGCGAGCCGAGAGCTCGAACCAGCGGTCATTCTCGCGATCGAAGCGGTCGATCTCGGCCTCTTCCTGGGTGAATGCTTTGACGACGCGCGCGCCGCGCAGGTTTTGTTCTAGCCGTGTGGTCAACACAGCTAACTGCTCTTGAATGGCCAGCGCGAGCGGGCGAAGCCGGCGGCTAAAGCGAAACGCACGCCAGCCCAGCAATGGCATGGGAGACAGGGCCAACAACGCCAGGCGAGGGTTCATCCAAGCCAACATTGCGATGGTGCCCAGCAGCAACACGGCCCCATCCGTCAGGCGCAAGAAAGCACGCCCTGTCACAAAGCGGATGCGCTCCACATCCTGCACGGCGCGGGAGAGAAGCTGACCGGTCTCGGCGTGGTCATGATAGGAAAAAGAGAGACCGGCAAGCTTGCGGTGGATGGCATTCCGCAGGTCATACGCCACGCTTTGTGAGGCAATCTCTGTCCATTGCCCCTGCACAAAGGTCAAGCCGCCCTTGATTACCGTCAATCCCAAGAGGGCCAGCACCCATCCTCCCAGCAAGTAAGCAGCCTGATCGCCAATGCCCCGATCCACGATCCAGCGTATGAATTGAGGGATAGCCAATGCCAGTGCATTGATGCCCAGCAAAGCCAGGTACGCGCCGGCCACCAGTCGCCGGTAAGGCTGCAGATAGTTTAGACAGCGCAACAAGATACGCATGTGAGTCTACTCCACTTACGCTTCCTGCGCCATCGTATAGAGTCGCTTATACAATCCCCCCAACGCCAGCAGCTCGTCGTGCGTGCCCATTTCCTTGATGCGCTTGCCTTCCAGCACCACGACCTTGTCCGCTTTGCGAATCGTGGACAAGCGATGCGCGATAACGATCGTCGTCTTGCCAACCATCAAGCGCTCCAAGGCCTGTTGAATCAAGCGCTCTGTCTCGGTGTCCACTGACGATGTGGCCTCATCTAAAATCAAAATGGGCGCATCCTTCAACACAGCCCGCGCGATAGATAGGCGCTGCTTTTGCCCACCAGAGAGCTTTACCCCTCGCTCCCCAATGAGCGTGTCGTAGCCATCCGGCAAAGCCTGGATGAACTCGTGCGCATTGGCCGTCGTGGCCGCCGCCACCATTTCGTGCTCCGTCGCATCCGGCCGCCCAAACAGGACGTTTTCCCGCACCGTGCCGTGAAACAAGAAAACGTCCTGCAGCACGATGCTGATCTGCTGTCGCAAACTCTCCAGCGTTATCGCCCGAACGTCGTGCCCATCGAGCGTGATCGTGCCATCACACACATCGTAAAAACGCGGGACGAGGCTCACCAACGTCGATTTGCCCACTCCCGTTGGCCCCACCAACGCCACCATCTGGCGGGGCGCTATCTCTAGCGAGATGTTATCCAACACCAACTCCCCCGAACTGTATTGAAAACTCACCCGGTCAAAACCAATCGCCCCGCCCGTGCGCCCGCTCAGCACCAACGCTCCTGGCTGATTGTGAATCTCCGGTTCTTCTTCCAACAACTCCTCTACCCGATCCGCGCCCGCCAAGGCGGTCTGGACTTGTTCCCACGCCCCGCTCAGGTTACGCACCGGCTGATAAAACATTTCCAGGTACAAGAAAAAGGCCACCAGATCCGCCACTGGCAGCACTCCCTGGAATGCAAACCGGCCCCCAAAATAGATGACCACCAACAGTCCGAGCGACGAGGTGAATTCGACGAACGGTTGAAACGTCGCCATCAAGCGCAAGGCGCTGAGCAAGGAGCGTCGATAGTTTTCAATACCCTGCCCGACGCGCTGTTGTTCGGCCTCCTCGCGCGTAAAGGCCTTGATCTCGCGAATGCCGGAAAGATTATCATTGAGCATGGCATTCAGATCTCCCAACACCCTTTGCCGCTCCCGAAACGCCGGCCGCACATAGCGGCCGTAAACCTGCAACGACAACACCACCAGCGGAATGGGAATCAGGCTGAGCAGCATCAAGCGCCAATTCAATCCCAACAAGACCGCACTCACACCAATCAGCGTAAGCACATTCACAAACATATCCGGCACCGCGTGCGAAATCAACTGCTCGAACAATTCTGTGTCATTGACCAGGCGCGACATCAATTGCCCGGTTTGCTTGTTTTCGTAAAAGCGCAGCGTCAAGCGCTGCAAATGCTCGTAGATATGCAAGCGCACATCGGCCACCACCCCCCAGCCGGCCACGTGCGCCAGGTAGCTCCGCAAAAACTGGAGGCCAGCTCGCACGACATAGATACCCGCCATCAACAACGTCAACACTTCAATCTCCCGCATGGAGGCCGCGGCCGAACTCGGCACGGTGATGAGCGCAACCAGGCTGCGGATAACCCACGGGATCAACAGTTGCACGCCCACCAGCAAGAGCATGCTGATGACGGTGATGGTCAACGTCAACGTATATTTCCGCGCGTACATGAACACAAGTTGAAACGGTTTCATAAACCCCCTAATCGTCGCCCTGTATATGCAACGGCTTGATTATACCATTTGACTGGACACTGAACAATAGAGTATAATGGGATTCAGGCTCAATGCCTAAATCAGTTTTCTATTAGTTGCAGGAGAACTCGTGGATACAGGTCAAGAACTTTTCGGTTCTGTTTATGCTAAAGGTGATGTCATCTTTCGACAGGGTGAGGTGGGCGAGGAGATGTACATCATCCAGTCCGGGGCTGTACAAGTCTCTCGCCAGCAAGGTGGAAGAGAAACTGTCATAGCCATTCGGGAACAGGGAGACTTTATCGGCGAAATGGCCCTGTTCGAAAAAGAGCGGCGCTTCGCCACGGTGACGGCTCTTTGCCCAACCCGTTTGCTCCCCATGACGGGCACTTCTTTGTTGGAAAAGATGCAGCGTGACCCCGGTGTGGCGCTGCATTTTATCAAGGGCCTCGTTGCCAGGATCCAGGAGGCCGACCGTCAAGTGCACAAGACGGTGGAAGGTGACGAGATTTTGCGTTGGCTGGCGACGCTCAGCCGGCAAGCCAGTCGAAAGGCGGTGAAAGAGGCGGCGGAAGGTGACGAGCCTGGAGCACCTTCACCGGACATGGCTGCCCTGCAAGTGCCAGATCAGGCGGAAAAGGATGGCGCACCATTGAGAAATGATGCGCCATTTCGTGAACTTGCGGACGGTTGGCGCCTCGAGGGGGAGGCCAAATGCTTCGAGCCTGGAGAGAGTATATTCCTCGAAGGCGTCCCTGGCGACGCGATGTACATCGTTTTGAGCGGCTCGGTCGAAATAACCCAAGGGGCTGGGCAGGATCGATGGGTGCTCGGACGCGTGAGCCCGGGCGAGTTTTTTGGTGAATGGGCACTCATTGCCGATAGCCCTCGATCGGACTCGGCGACGGCCGTCTCGCGTACCCAGTTGATGCCTATCAAGCGCGAGGAATTCGCCGAGCGGATCAGCGCCAGGCCCGAGATAGCGATGTATATCATCCAGGGCTTGAGCTCGAAGCTGCGGCGCGTGAGCACGATCCTGGTCAATCCACGCGCCTCCATACAAGCCGTCCAACAAATCTGGCAGCCGCTTATCAGGAGACACAAACCCATCAAGATCTCGATCGTGTCGCTGGCCACGTGTGCCGGTTGTTCGGCCGTCTTGCTGGACGACGAGATCCTGGCTCAAGTGCTCGAGCTAGCCGACATCCTCTATTGCCCCATGCTCATAGACCAGGACAGGATCCAGGAAGCCGATGTGGCGCTGGTCGATGGGGCAGTCAGGTTGAAAGAGGATCAGGAAAAACTTGAAGAGGCCCGGATTAAAAGCCGTTTTGTTGCCGCTTGGGGGACATGCGCTTCCTTCGGAGGGATCCCGGCCGAAGCAAACCGCTTCGAGATTGAAGAGCTGGTCGAGGAGACTTTTGGCCACACCGCCGACACCTTCGCTTACTATCTCTCAGGCAAGCAGGGGGTCGAGCAAATGACTTTTCAAGACAGGGGCTTGGCTCTTCTTCGCAAGGCTTACAGGCTGGATGATTTCGTCAGGGTCGATTATTACGTACCCGGTTGTCCACCTGCCCCCGCGTTATTGCTCCAGCTCGTCGGGGAGCTAAGCGGC
>JAFGFO010000052.1 GCA_016931085.1 Thermoflexales bacterium | reverse complement strand
GGCGCAGAGTTTTTTAAATTCTTCTCGGCGTTCTCAGCGCTCTCGGCGGTGAAAGAGTTTTGGTTGCGGCTGGAGGCCGCGCTATGGCAGAGCGATTACGTATCATTCCCTTGGGCGGGCTGGGCGAGGTCGGCAAGAACATGCTGGCCATCGAATACGGCCCAGACATCTTGCTGATCGACGCCGGGATCATGTTCCCCGAAAACGACATGATGGGGATCGACTTCATCATTCCCGACTGGCAATATCTCCGCGACAAAAGCCAACACGTACAAGCCATCGTCCTCACCCACGGGCACGAAGACCACATCGGCGCCCTACCCTACCTGCTGAACGAGATCAATGTGCCTGTATATGCCACACGCTTGACGTGCGGCCTGATCGAGGGTGATCTCAAGCGGCGCAAGCTGTTGGACAAAGCCATCTTACACACCGTGGCGGCCGGCGAGAGCGTGAGCATCGGCCCCTTCCAGGTCGAGTTTTTCCGCGTGTGTCACAGCATCCCAGACGCCGTTGGCCTGGGCATCACGACGCCGGCCGGCCTGATCGTTCACAGCGGCGATTTCAAATTCGACCACACCCCGGTGAACGGCCAACCCAGCGACACGGCCAAGCTGGCCGAGTTTGGCGGGCGCGGGGTGTTGGCGCTTCTGTCCGACAGCACCAACGCCGAAAAGCCCGGCAGCACCCCCTCAGAGCGCGTGGTTGACGCCGCCCTCGAGCAAGTCTTTCAAAGCGCCCCCGGCCGCATCATCGTCTCCACCTTTGCCAGCCTGATCAGCCGCGTCCAGCAAGTAGCCGACGCGGCTGCCCGTCACGAGCGCAAGCTTATCATTGCCGGCCGCAGCATGAGCGAAAACGCGCGCATCGCTCAAAAGCTGGGCTATCTGAACATGCCGCCAGACATCTTGATGACGATGAACGATGTGAGCAAGTTGGATCCGACCGAGATCGTGCTGATGGTGACCGGGGCGCAAGGCGAGCCTTCGGCCGTGTTGGCACGCATCTCCACAGGGCATTATGGCGCGCTCAAAATCGTGCCGGGAGATACCGTCATCGTTTCCGCCCATCCCATTCCCGGCAACGAAGAAATGGTTCATCGCACCATCAACCGGCTGTTTCAACGCGGCGCCCAAGTCCTGTACGACCCCATCGCGCCGGTCCACGTGTCGGGGCATGCCAGCCAGGAAGAGCAAAAACTCATGCTCAGCCTGGTCAAGCCGGCCTACTTTATCCCGATCCACGGCGAGCTGCGCCACCTCAAGGCCCACGCCCGCTTAGCGCAGCAGTTGGGCCTGAGCGCACAAAACATCTTTGCCGTCGAAAACGGTCACGCGATCGAATTCAACGCTGGCGAGGCCCGCATCAGCGAGCGCGTGCCGGGAGGCTACGTGTACGTGGACGGTTCGAGCGTGGGCGAAGTGGGGCAGGCCCTGCTGCGCGACCGCGAAAAGCTCGGTCGGGACGGATTCGCCACCGTCGTGGTACAGCGTGATGCCGCTACGGGTGAGATCACTGGCCAGCCAGAGATCATCACGCGCGGCTTTGTGGTCGAGCGCGAAGCGGAAGACCTGCTGGCCGGCGCGGAAATCACCGTGATCGAAGCGCTCAAATCGACCGGCGGCCTGCCCGCCAGCGCGCTCGAAGAAAAAATACGCCAGGCATTGAGCGAGTACCTGTACCGTGAAACCCGCCGCCGGCCGATGGTCATCCCGGCCGTGATTGAATAAGGTTTCAGGTCTCAGGTTCCAGGTTTCAGGCTACGCGATGCGCATTTCTGTCATCGTTACCGTCAAAAACGAGGCTCGCAACCTGCCGCGCCTGCTGGACTCACTGGCGGCCCAGACGCTACAGCCGGACGAGGTCGTCATCTGCGACGGCGGCAGCGTCGATGGCGGCCTGGAGCTGCTGCGCGCCGAGAAACGTCTGCCGCTGCGCGTCATCCTTCACCCCGGCGCGAACATCAGCCAGGGGCGCAACGCCGCCATTCAAGCTGCCAACGGTGAGATCATCGCCGTGACCGACGCCGGCGTATGGCTCGAAGTCACGTGGTTGGAAGAGCTGGTGACAACTCTCAAATCGCAAATAGCCAACAACAAAGCGCCGGTCGTGGGGGGGTTCTTTGTGCCAGATGCCTACACGAGATACGCAGTAGAACGCAGGAACGTTTCTCGCCCCGCCAACGGCGAAGGCGGCGGCACCATGCCCCTCCCTGAGACCTTAAACCTGAAACCTGAAACGATCTTCAGAGTAGCGATGAGCGCCACGGTGCTGCCCCAACTGGCCGACATCAAGCCGGCCACGTTCATGCCCTCCAGCCGTTCGGTGGCCTTCACCCAAGAGGCGTGGCAGGCCGTGGGGGGCTATCCAGAATGGCTGGATTTTTGCGAGGACCTGGTTTTCGACATGGCGCTGCGCGAGCGCTACGGCGCATTCGCTTTTGCGCCGCGAGCCATCGCCCACTTTCGCCCGCGCGGCACACTGCGCGCTTTCTTCCGGCAGTACTACCAGTACGCGCGCGGCGACGGCAAGGCCGGGCTGTTCTTCAAGCGGCACATGGCTCGCTACGGCACTTACCTGCTCGCCGCGCCGCTCATCCTGTGGGCAGGCGCGGCCCTTTCGCCGTGGTGGTGGAGCCTGTGCTTGTTGTCGATACCGTTCATGTTCTTCACGCCTTACAAACGCCTCCTAAAGCTGTGGACGGGCTTGCCGCCCGTGCGCAAGCTCGAAGCGGCGTTGTGGATCCCCCTCATTCGCCTGAGCGGCGACGTGGCCAAGATGATCGGCTACCCGGTGGGAGTCGCCTGGCGTCTGGGTAGAAAGTAGGCAAGTCATGGAAACCATCACCAAGCAGGCAGAATCTATCGAGCTGGAATCGCGCACACAACTCAGCGAGCTGCGCAAGCTGCTCACGCGCATCGAGTCCCAGATAGGCACGCTGGCCTACAGCCAGCCGGACGAGGTGTTGGCCATTCCTGGCTTGATAGACCAGGCCGCCCTAAGGCTGGAGGAACTGGCAAATCAAGGCATCGACACCAGCGGGGAACTGAACAGGTTCGGTGCCGCCAAGGCCGCACTCAAGCACAAGGGAGCCGTTTTTCTGCGCAAAATCGGGGGCATTCCCGCCCTGGAGCAGGCCAGGCAGGCGAGCCAGGCGGGGGCGGACAATTGGTGGTGGTATATCGACCAGGTGGAGGCCGAGCGAAAAAAGGCTGGCGCAAGACGACTGCTGCGGATAGGGCTGAGCGGCTTGCTCAGCTTGGCTGTGCTGGCCGCGATCTACCAAGTGTTTCTAGCCCCGACTCCAGAGCTACAAGCCAGCTATGGGCACAAACTGCAGGCCGAGAACGCGGCCAGCGAGGGCGATTTCAGCCAGGCGCTGGTCCAAATCAAGCTAGCGTTGGGGTATACACCGGGCGATCCAGAGCTGCTCGTGACGCAAGGGGTATTCGAGGCGCTTCTGGGCCAAGACAAAGCCGCCAAGGAGTCATTCACGGCGGCCCAGGCGGCTTACAATGACCCGCTTCAATTTTTCATCAAGCGCAGCACCTTATACCTGATGTGCGGGCAAGTGGACAGTGCGTTGGACGACGTCGATACAGCCCTGGCTATCGATCCCCAGTCGGCGTCGGCCCACCTGCTCAGGGGGCAAGGTTACGAAGCATTGGGGAATTACCAGCAAGCCAAGACGAGCTACGAGCAAGCCGGCGAGCTGGCAGGGCAGACCGGCAACTATGAGCTCCAGGTTATCGCGCGCATGCACATGGCGCAATTGAGGTCCAAAGCAGTCATCCCCACACCCATCCAGACGGTCACACCCTAGGAGCTTGTTGGAGAGAGCATTTTGTAGGGCGGCTTTCTACGCCAAAGGCGTCCTGCGGATAGCCGCCGCGCCTGTGGCACGCTTTGCGTGGAAACCTGCCCTACGG
>JAFGFO010000392.1 GCA_016931085.1 Thermoflexales bacterium | reverse complement strand
TTCAACAACGTGCTGGTCGCCCTGGTGGGAGGCCTGGCCGCCTTCGGGGCAGCCCACACAGTCAACACGGCCGTCGTGAACCGCGGCGTGAGCTTTCAAGCCGTCACCACGACGACCGCCCCCATCGCCGAAGAGCTGCTCAAGTCGATCGCGCTGCTGTTCCTGGTTGGGCGGCCCAACTTTACCTATTTCGTCGACGGCGCGATCTATGGCTTTGCCGCCGGCACCGCCTTTGCCGTGATGGAAAACCCTTACTATGCGATCGCTATACCAGGCAGCGGCGGGATCGGCACGATGTTGATGCGCGCCTTTTCAACCTCGCTGATGCACGGCACGGCCTCCGCGTTGGTCGGGGTGGCCCTGGGCCGCTTTCGCTTCGCACGGGGCGGGTCGAGAGGGCTGTCACTCCTGGCCGGCTGGGGAAGCGCCATCGCCCTGCACGCCGGCTTCAACCGGGCCGTGTACCACCAGGTGGGCGGCATCGCCCTGCCGCTGGCGCTCGGCCTGGGCGGCGTGATCCTGGTGGTCAGTTTTATCTTTTGGGGCCTGCGCGAGGAAAAGAGCTGGCTGGAAGAAAAGCTCGGCATGGACCAACTGCGCGTCACCAAGGGCGAGAAGGGCATCGTGCTCAAGATGGAGGACCTGGACAAGCTGCTCGAACCCATCCAGGCCACCTTCGGCGAGGAGAAACGCGACCAGGTGGAAGCCTTTGTCAGGTACCAGGCCCAACTGGGGATCAAGCGCAAGGCGGCCGAGCTGGCCAGGGACGAAAAGCTGCGCGGCGAGCTGCAAAAGCAAATCGACGAGATGCAGCTCAAGATGGATGCGCTGCGCCGCCAGGTCGGCGCCTACTGCATGAGCTACGTCCGCTTTATCCTGCCGCTGGAAGGGCTGATGTACGCCATGATCGCGGAAAGGATCAAGGAGATGCAGGATCGGCCACCCTCCGATAAGGACCTGTGGCGGGACGTGGCCGGACGCGCCGAGGGCGAGAAGGAGGCCAAGACGTCGATGTTTGATAGGATAAGTAGGGAGTAAGGAGTAGGGAGTAAGGAGTAGGGAGTAGGGAGTAGGAAGACCTGAAACCGTTTTTGGAACAGGAAACAGCGACACAAGCTGTTCATCATTCGTAACACGTATCACACACATTGGGAGGAACAAGTATGTCAAAGGTCATTTCCATTCACTCTTTTCGTGGCGGGACGGGCAAGTCCAACACCACCGCCAACCTGTCGGCCCTGATCGCATCCAAGGGCAATCGCGTCGGCGTGATCGACACCGACATCGCCTCGCCGGGCATCCACGTCTTGTTCGGCATGGCAGAAGAGGACATGAAGCACTCGCTCAACGACTATCTGTGGGGCAAGTGCGAGATCCAGGACGCCGCCCACGATGTGACCGCCAGCCTCGGCCCCAGCCTCAAAGATGGCAAGGTCTTTTTGATCCCGTCCAGCATCAAGGCGGGCGAGATCGCGCGCGTGCTGCGCGAAGGCTACGACGTGGGGCTGCTCAACGACGGCTTTCACAAGCTGATCGAGGCGCTCAAGCTGGACGTGCTGCTGATCGACACCCACCCGGGCCTGAACGAGGAAACGCTGCTGTCGATCGCCATCTCGGACGCGCTGATCATCATCATGCGGCCCGATAACCAGGACTACCAGGGCACCGGCGTCACGGTCGAGGTGGCGCGCAAGCTCGACGTGCCCAGCATGATGCTGGTCGTCAACAAGGTGCCGGCAGTGTTTGACACGGCCGACGTCAAGGCCAAGGTGGAACGGACTTTCAACTGCCCGGTGGCGGCCGTGCTGCCCCACTCGGACGAGATGATGGCCCTGGCCAGCGCCGGCCTGTTCGTCTTGCATTATCCCAATCACGCGGTGACCGCTTTGTACGAGCAGGTAGCAGCCAGGGTGATGGCCGTCTGATGGCCCTCGTGGGGCACATGCCAACCATCGTATCCATTCACTCGTACCGCGGCGGCACGGGCAAGTCGAGCCTGACGGCCAATTTGGCCACCCTCCTGGCCAAGCGTGGCTATCGAGCCGGCATGGTCGATACCGATATGCAGTCACCGGGACTGCACACCTTTTTCGGCTGGGACGAAAGCGGCACGGTCCAGACGCTGAACGATTACTTGCTCGAGCGCTGCCCGATCGACAGCACCGCTTACGATGTGGGCACGGGCTTGACCAACGGCCTGGGCGAGCTCGCGGAGCTGGCCGGGAAGGTTTACCTGGTGCCGGCCTCGTCACAGGCCAACGAGATCGCCTACGTGCTCAAGGAAGGTTACAGCGTGGAGCTGCTCAACGAGGGGCTGCAGGCTGTGATCCGGGCGGCCGAGCTGGACTATTTGCTGATCGACACGCACCCGGGCCTGAACGAAGAAACGCTGCTGTCGATCGCCATCTCGGACGTGTTGATCGTCATCCTGCGGCCCGATCAGCGCGATTACCTGGGCACGGCGGTCACGCTGGAGGTGGCGCGCCGGCTCGAGGTGCCGCGCACGCTGCTGGTCGTCAACGAACTGCCGGCCGCCTTTGACCAGGCTGGGGTCAAGGCGCAGGTCACGGCCGCCTTTGGCTGCCCGGTGGCGGCCGTGCTGCCTCACTCGGTCGAGATGGCAGCCCTGGCCAGCGGGGGCGTCTTTGTGCTGTGCTATCCAGATCACCCGGTGACGACGTCGCTCGAGCAAGTGGCCACCACGCTGATGACAGCGAGTACGCCGACAGCGGGTACGCCGACAGCGGGTACGCTGGCGGCGGCGTGACCCACCCAAGGAGAACTCATGTTATGTTTTTGCTGTGACAACCAGGCGCGCGGGGTATGCCGCTTTTGCGGGCGGGGCTTGTGCGACGATCACAAGCAGACCATGCCCTACATCGTCACGCTGTACGTAGGAGAAAACGAAACGCCCAAGGCCGTCGTCGTCGGCGACGTGCTTTACTGCGGCGCGTGCAAACCGCAGCCAGAACCCATCGAGATGCCAGAATTGTATTGATGCACCTTTTTCATGAACACACCCGATTGGGAAGGCGCGGAGCGCCACGCGCTGAAACTCTTGGAGGGCTTGCCGCCCGGCCTGGCCTATCACGGCATTCACCACACGCGCGACGACGCCCTGCCCTCCGCCCACCGCCTGGCCGAGATGTCAGGCGTCGAGGGAGAAGGGCTGATCCTCCTGCGCACGGCCGTCCTGTACCACGACACCGGCTACCTGGAGCAATACTTTCGCAACGAGCCGATCGGGGCCAGGATAGCCGCTGAGACGCTGCCCGCTTTTGGCTTCAGCCCAAGCCAAATCCAGGCGATCCGGGGCATTATCATGGCCACCCAGTTGCCCCAATCGCCCCACACTTTCCTGGAAGAGCTGATTTGCGACGCCGACCTGGATTCACTGGGCAGAGACGATTACTTTGTCACAGCCCACAACCTGCGCGACGAGCTGGAAGGCCACGGCGTGCCGCTGACGATGCAAGAATGGTACGAGCGGCAGATCCAATTCTTGACGAGCCACAGCTACTTTACGGCCGCCGCCCGCTCGCTGCGGGACGCCGGCAAGCAGAAGAATATTCAAGAGCTCGAGAGACGGCTGAGAGCGATGGAACATAAAGACCCTAAGGGTTTCAAAAACCCTTAGGGTCTAAGTGGCAAGCTAAAGACAAAGCGGCTGCCCACCCCACCCTCGCCCGGCTCGACCCAAATCCTCCCGCCGTGGGCCTCCACCGCCAGGCGGCAAAAGGCCAGGCCCAGGCCAAAGCCGCGCCGAGCCTGCTTGTCGCCGGCGACCTGGGCAAAACGCTCAAAGATGCGCTCGCGCTCGGCCTCCGGGATGCCCGGCCCGCTGTCGATCACGCTCACCAGGACCTCACCCTTCCCCGGCTCGGCCGCCACGACGACCTTGCCCCCTTTGGGCGTGTGCTTGACGGCGTTGTCCAGCAGGTTGCTCAACACGCGGTCGAGCCGGTCGCGGTCGGCCCGGACGGGCGGCAAATCGGGCGAAAACGCCTGGCAGGTCGTGATAGCTCTGAGCGACGTGAGCTTGGTTGGCAAGCGGCCCATCACGGTCCCGATCAGCTCGGGCAAGCTGACCTGGCTCAACGCAAGCTCCGCCTCGCCAGCCTCCAGGCGAGACACGTCCAGCAAAGAATCCACCAACTGCTGCATGCGCCGGCAGGCTGCAAGGCCAGTGTCGAGCAATTCCCGGTTGGCTTGCACAAGGTCCGCCGGCAGCACCATATCCAGCATTTGCAGCGCGCCTTGAACGATGCCCAGTGGGTTGCGCAAGTCGTGAACGACAAAATCGGCCATCTCCTGGCGCAGGCGTTGGGCCTCCAGCAAGTGCTGCTTTTCCACTTCCAGGTCGGACACCTGGCCGGCCAGGTTTCGCTGGGCCAGCGTGCCGGCGGTGAGGACGTTGTCGGAGGTGCGCAGGCGCGCGCTCAAGGTCTCTAATAAGCTCATGCCGATGGCGGGCGCCTTGGACAACAAGTCGTGAAACTCGTCGCGATTGATGCACAGCAAGCGCACCGGCTCCAAGGCGATCATCGAGGCCGAGCGGGGCTGTTCCTCCAGCAGAGCCATCTCGCCGACGACCTCGCCCGGTCCCCGGTAACCCAGGATGGTCGGCGCGTACAGCTCACCCTTGACGATGGCGACCCGGCCGGACCAAACCAGGTAGGCCACGTCACCCCGCTCGCCCTCGCGGCAGATCACTTCGCCAGGCTCGCAGCACCGTTCACGCAGCAAGTCGGCCAACTGGGCCCGGTTCGCCGAAGCCAGTACGTCAAGCAGGGACGAGGCCGGAAAAGACCCATGTTCCAGCAGCGTGGGCTGAGTGGCAAGCAGACGGTCGAGCTCTTGACGAGTGAGTTTTTGAAATGGCATAGGAATCTCTTTGAACACAGATTTCACGGATTTTTATTTTGCGATAGTCTCCCTCTTGGGTGTTGGTAGTCAATGGCCAAAACATTCTTAACCGCAAAGGCGCGAAGAACGCAAAGAAACCAGAAGGAAAACTTGGCGACCTTTGCGTCTTGGCGGTGAAAAAAGATCTGTTTTGCCCATCAACACTTGACAGGGAGACTATCTATTTTGCCACAAGGCGTTAATCTCGCGGTTTACGCTGACCTTGTCCAGGTAAATTTGCCGTTTCTCCTCATCTTGAATGCGATTGGCTCGCTCCAGCATGGTGTCGTAGGCCTGCCGGAGGAAATGGGGCGCGGCCTCGTCTTGGAGCGCGGCCAGGACGCGATAGTGGTTATAATAGACCTGCTGTCTCTCCTCCACATCCTTTTGCTCTTCCAAAAGCTTGATGGCCCGCTCCGACAGCTCGCGCGCCTCGTCCAGTTGCCCAAGCCCCAGCCTGGCCTGGCCCAGGGCCGACAAGGTCTCGATCGTTTCGGCCTTGAGCACCAGCCTGGTGCACAGCTCCAGCGCGCGCTGTAAGTTCTCCTCGGCGCGCTCGAACTGCTCTCGTTCCAGGGCCAGCAGCCCCACGCCATAATGATAAAAGCTCACCACCCGCTCGTTGCCGGGCACTTGCTGCCACAGATCGATGGCGGCCTGGAAAGCGGCCTCGGCCTGGTCGTAATGTCGCCGGTAAACGCCGATCAGCCCCTGGTAGAACAAGGCAAAGCCCTGGCCAGAGACGTCCTTCATCTGCCGCTTCATGGCCAGCGATTTCTCAAACTGCTCCAGCGCCAGATCGTACTGCCCCAGGCGCATGGTGACGCGCGCCAGGTTAGTCAAGTGAACGCCTTCCTGGAAGGTGTCTTGCCGCCCTTGGGCCAGCTCCAGTGCCCGTTGGTGGCAGGCGGCAGACTGGGCGTAATTCGCCTGTTTCAGCTCGACCATGCCTACGTACATCACAGCCCAGCCGACGTTGGCCTGGTTGTCCACGGCCTGGTACAACTCGACGGCGCGCTCCAGCCACGGCAAGGCGTGCGCGTAATCGCCGATCTCGTAGGCGATCAGCCCCATCTGGTACAAGGCATCGGCCTGGGCGGCCTCGTCGCCGGCCTGCTCCTCGATCTCGAGCAGATCCGCATAGTGCTGGATGGCCATGTCATTCGCATAGTCGCCCCTGGCCTTCTTGGCCGACATTTCCAGGTACGAGGCCGCGCGGTCCTTGTCGTCACTGAGCTTGAAGTGATAGGCCAGCAGCTCGCAGCCCTGCTCCGCCTTGTCGCCCAGGATGCTCTCGAGCGTCTCGCCCACCCGGCGGTGGAGCTGCTGGCGGTCCTGGACGAGTAAGCTGTCGTAGGCCACCTCCTGCACCAGGGCATCTGGGAAGGAATACACAGGATCGACCGCCACCTCGGTGGGGCTGACCAGGCCGCCGCGCTCCAACTGCGCCATCCAGATGTCGATCTCGGCCTCGGCCTGTCCCAGGCGGCGCAGGATCTCGAGCCGGAATTGGCGTCCGATGACGGCGGCCCTCTGCAGGGCCTGGCGCGAGTCCTCGGTCAAGCGGTCGATGCGGGCCACGATGGCGGCGTGCAGCGTGTCGGGCACCGTGATCCTGGCCGCTTTCTCAACCACCACGCGCCAGCGCCCCTCCTGGCTGGCATCGGGGGTGACGGCGCCATTGTCGATCAGCGAGCGGACCACCTCTTCCAGGTAGAAGGGATTGCCGGCGGCCTTGTCGAGGATCTCGTTCAAAATGCCGGGGGCAAAGTCAGCCCCAGGCAAGAGCCTGGCAAGTAACTGCTGGCTCAAGGGCCGGTCGAGCGGCTCGAGCGGCAGCTCGACAAAGCGGTGCGGGTAACCGGCGGCGGCCTTGTCACGCAACTGCCAGCAGCGCTTGTCGCGCCGGGCGCGAAACACCAGGCACAACATCAGCGGCGCCTGGTCAGTCACCTGCAGCAGGTGCTCGATCAGCGCCAGCGAGGCCTCGTCGGCCCAATGCAGATCGTCCAGCAAGATGACCAGCGGGCGCTGGCGAGCGGCGGCCGTCACCAATCTGGCGGCGGCCCATAGGGTCTGTTTCTGGCGCACCTTGGGGTCTTCGCTCCTGACCCAGACCCACTCCTCGCCCAGGTTCAGGCCCATCATGTTGGCCAGGTAAGGGACGGCATCCATGGCATCCTCGCCCAGCCACCCCTCGCCTCGCTCGCCCAGGGTAAAAAGGACGTCGTCTTCGCTGGCATCCGGCCCCAATTCCAGCAGCCCGTACATGAGCTGGTTGACCAGCCAATACGTCATCTGTTCGCTAAAAGACAAGGCGCGCGCCTCGATCCAGGTGACTTGGCGGGCTTCCTCCTGGCTAAAAAGCCAGCCCTTCAGCTCGCGCGCCAGGCGGGACTTGCCCAGGCCGCTGTTGCCGGTAATGGCCAGGATCTGGCCGCGTCCCTTGAGGAAAATCTGGCCGCGCACCTTGAGCAGCGCCATGTCCGTTTCGCGATCCACCAGGGGCGAATCGCCTTCTCCCAGGCCGCGCGTCCGGCCGGTTTCGCCCAGGCGGCCCACGACCCTGAAGGTGGGAATGCGGATCTCTTTGCCCTTGACCTTGATCTCACCCTTGTCTTCCAGCTCGAAATAGGCGGCGACGTGGTCGCGCGTTTTCCGGCTGATAAAGATATCGCCCCAGCCGGCATTGGACATCAGGCGAGCGGCCATGTTGATGTCGTCGCCCATCAAGGTATATTCCTGGCGCAAATCCGGCGCGCCGGCGTTGCCGGCAAAGAGGTGGCCGGTGTTGAGACCGATGCGCTGCTCGAAACGGTACACGCCGGTCGCCGTGCGCAGCGCGGCAAAGTTCTCCTTGACCGCCGCCTGCATCTCCAGGGCGGTGTAGACGGCCCGCGCCGGGTCGTCCTCGTGAGCGCGCGGCGCGCCGAAGAAGATGACCAGCCGGTCGCCGACCGAGTATTGGTCCATGCGCGCCACCGTCCCCTCGTACTTTTCGACGATGTGGGCCATGTGGACGAAATAGTCGTTCAGATGTTGGGTGATCAGATCGGCCTGGGTGTCGCCCATTTTTTCGATGAGCTTGCTGATGCCTTTGTAATTAGCGAACATGACGGTGACCGGGCGGTGCTCGGGCGTGATCTTGGCGTCGCGGGGATTGGTCACAATGCGCGAGACAAGCTCGGTAGGCAGATAAAGCGTCAGCCGATCCAGGCGATCGACCATGTAGGTGATCTGGCCCATCAGCTCGCCCTCGGGCGGCTCGTCAAGCTCGACCAGGCGCGCCCCCTCGCCGGCCGGCGGCACGTCCAGCAGCAGGCGGAAATTCTCGTCGGGCGACTTGGTCACCAGCCCCAGCTCGACCCGGCCATCCAGCAGCTCAAACGCCTCCCGGGTCAAGGCCACCTCGCCGGGATTGGCGTGCCCCTCGGCCTCTTCGGCCTGGTTGACGGTGTGTCCGGTGGTGACGTAGGCCATCGTCCCGCGCCGTCCCTGTTCGGGGCGCGGCTTGGTTCCGATGTGGGCGGCAAAATAGGGGCCGGCCGAGATGCCGCACTTGATCTTGAGCGCGCGCGTCTCGCCGGCGGCGTCGATGGCGGCAAACTCGTCCTGCCCGATCACGCGCTGCATGGCGGCCGCCGCCTGGGCCGCCCGCAAGGCGCCGGCCGCCATCTCTTCGTCGGTGGTGGCCGGGAACAGGCCCAAGAGCGCGTCGCCGCCAAACTTGAGCAGCGTCCCCCCGTGGGCGAACAGCTCGGCCACCAACTGGGAGAACAAGGCGTTGATGATCTCTGTGATGCGCTCGGCGCCGGCCTGCCCGTAAACCTTGAGCCGCTCGGAAAGCGGCGTAAAGCCGGACACGTCGCCGAACAAAAAGACGCCGCGATACATCCCGCCGGCCGGCTCACCCGCCGGCTGCGGCGCCAGCACCACCGGGCGCGGCAAGTAGGTCTTGACGGTGGCCAGCAAGGCCGTCAGGTGATCGCGGACGGCCTCCAGGTCGCGCTCTTTGGGACGGCGCTCCAAGGGCTCATACAAGTCCTTGGGAAGGTAGTGGACGAGCGAGGGGAGCAAGTCCGGCAGAGGACGGGCAGGCGGCAACTTGCCCAGGCTGAAGGGAGTTTCAGGTTTCAGGTTTAGGGTCTCAGGTTCGATCGACACGAGGGGGGAAAGGGACGCGGCCAATGGAGTGGCGGGCAAGGGAAGCGTCGGAGCTATCGGGAGCGTGGCGGCCACGGGGGGGGCGGCTTGCGCCGGGGCGAGGGGCACGCCCATCTGGGGAGCAGCCGCGCCGGCCGCCTGCGGCAAGAAGGTCCCGCAGTGGTAGCAAAAGCGCGCGTGCGGCGGCAGAAGCGTCTGGCATGCGCCGCACACCACGCCGCCGACCAGCAGGCGGCCGCAGCCCATGCAAAAACGCGCCTGGGTTGGGTTGAGGGTTCCACACGTTGGGCAGGGCATGAGTTTCTCCTGGATGTGCGACGCACACGATTATTTCTTCTTGCGCAGCTCGGCCACCTGAGCCTTGAGCGACTGGAAATACTCGCTCTCGACGATTTCGCCGACCTGTTTTTGCTTCTTGGCCTCGTCGATCTCGATGCGCAGTTGCATGACCTCTTGGCGCAGCTCTTCTTCGCGCTTCTTGACCTGGGCCGCCATCTGCGCAAAATCACCCGCCAGGGCCGTGATGGACCGATCCTCGTAACCGGCGCCAGGTTCGAACGATTGATCGTACTTGCCCTCGGCCACCCGCTTGACCCAGGCCTGCACCTCGGCCAAAAAGTCGGTCGTGTAGCGGATGCGGTCGCTCAAGCCGCCCATGACAGCCAAGGCCAATTCGGGCAGCTCGCGCAGCAGCCGCCGAAAGTCGTCCCCACTCAGCACCGACACCTGGCTAGCTTCCACGGCGCGGGCGCTGACCGAGCGAGGGCGGCGGTCGATGAGGGCCATTTCACCCAAGGCTTCGCCGGGGCCAAAAATGCGGATCGGCCTTTCCGCGCCCGGCTTGTCCTGGCTGGGCACGAAAATGGCCACCCCACCCTGGCGGACGATGAGAAGCTCGTCGCCAGAGTCACCCTGCTTGAAAAGCACCTCGCCGCTGGCCAACGGCCTGGCCTCCAGCGCGGCCCCCACTTCGCTTAGCACCTGGTCCGAAAGCCGGCTGAACAAGAGGACTTTTTTGAGATCGCTCGTGTCTGACATAGCTTACTCCTATCTAAATAGATCACGACGCCTTGCGCACGAATAGACGAATTTCACGAATGTCCTTCCACGTATCACGGTCTGAACAATATCGAGATACGAAAGGTGTCGTCGTAACGCTGCCAGGGCCAGGCTGGCCGGGGAGTGTGCGCGCCAGCTTCAAGCGCCGCCAGGGCCAACTGCACCGCTTGCCGGTCTTCTTGAGCCGCCTCCCCAAGCTCCAGCAGCTCCAGCGCCGCGCGGAGCTTGGCCGCCGCCCGGTCTGTTTCCGCGGCCCGCCAATGCGCCTCGGCCTGCCGGTAGCGCGCCAGGGCCAGGCCCCAAGCGTCGTCTTCGGCCTCCCAAATCTCGGACGCCTGGCCATACAGTTCCTGTGCCCCCGCGATGTCTCCCTGCTCCAGGTGGCAGTCGCCCTGGCGGCAGGCGGCCAGGGCCATGCCAGGCGGCCGGCCCAGCTCCAGGTAAGCCCGCTGCGCCTCGGCCCACTCGCCGGCAAAATCGGCCAGCAGCGCCGACAGCCCGCTCAGCCAGGTTTTCAACGCTGCGCGTGGCTCTCTATCTGAGCTCTTGCTGATGACCGATCTCTGATTTCTGATCTCTGACTTGCACGCCGCGATCCACTCGGCCAGCTCAGGGCTGTGGCGGCGCCACAGCAGCCAGGCCAGCGCCGCCCCGGCGGCTATTCTCAGCTCGTCGTCTGCCACGCCGACCCAGCAGGCCTGGCGCGCGCAGGTCTCGGCCTCGACCGCCTGCCCCAGGGCAGGCAATACCAGGGCTTGCTTGACCAACAGCCGGGCCTGCTCCCCGCTCTGGGCCAGCCTGGCGGTTGGGATGGCTTTCTGGCTTACGCGTTCTTTGCGTCCTTTGCGCTTCATGCGTGCACCTTCGAAAAGAACACCCCAGTAGGTGCAGCCCCTGTGTCTGCCCTGGGCGACCACAGAGGGTCGCCCCTACCAAGAATGCGCACTTTCGAATAGCTATATTGTACACTCAATTGCCACTTGTTGGCAAGCGGGCGAGAGCCTGGGCATTCGAAGCGAAAGGCAGTTGCGGGCATACATCCCCCACAATGGCGTCATTTTGCGGCCTGGCGCCCCACTTACCTCCCCGAAAGCTTAGAGCTTTCGGGGAGCTTGCCCCCTACGAAGGTCCAAGAGTTTTAGGGCCTTTCTTTTAGCAGATCCCTGGCTGTCCGATAAGCCGCGGCGGCCACCGCCATCTCACCGCTCAGGACCGCCACGTCGCCCCGCCCTTCGTGAGCTTGCGACTTGAGCTGCTGCACCTCGGCCGTCACCTGGCGTGGGGGGATTTTGTCCAGGCCGCTCAGCGCCCGGTCATAGCAGTTCATCGCCTCGGCGTAGGCGTAACACTGCCTGGCTTTACGTCCGGCCACCAACAGGTAACGCGCGGCCGGCAGCCAAAGAGCGGCTTGCTCGTAATGGTGAGCCAGCAATTCCGCCTGGCCTTCCAGGTCACCGGCCCAGCGCGTCTCCAGGTAAGCGGCCAGTTGAGCGTGCAGTTCCTGCCGGCGCGCAAAGGATTGGCTGTCGTACACCAGCTCGCGGACGAGTGTCTGCCGGAAAGCATAATGGAGGTCGAGGCCGGCTTCTGTCATGAAAACCAGCCTGGCTTGTTCCAGGCCAGAGGCCAGCTCTGCCAGGCTGCCTTCCACCAGGGGCGCCAACTCGCCGGTCGAGAACTCGTCGCCCACCACCGAGGCGGCCCTGGCCGCTTCGCGTTGGGCGTGCGGCAAGCTGTCCACGCGGCTGAGGACCAATTCTCGCAGCGTGCCAGATGCGCGCAGGCCCGCTCCAAGCCCGGCCGCATGCCAGGCAATCAGCGCATCCTCCCTACGCAGCAGCCAGCGAACGATCTCTTCGGCAAACAAGGGATTGCCCCCACTTTGCTCGTAGACAGCCTCCGCCAGGGACGGCAGATCGACCTGGGCGGCCATCTTTCCCAGGAGATGGGCCACCAAAGCGCTGACGCCGGCCGGCTCCAGGGGAGACAAGCTCATCACCTTGCCCAGATCGCCCGGTGCTCGAGCGCCTGGCGGGCGTTGGGCCTCCTCGTCACGCTGCACGAGCAGGATTAAAATGGGCAACGCGCCTACGTGCTCGAGCAGGTAATGCAGCAAGCTGCGAGACACGGGATCCATCCATTGGGCATTTTCAAAACAAATGACGAGCGGGGTCTGGCTCGACAGGCGCTCCAGCAAGAGGCGGACGGCCTCGAACAAGCGGGCCTGTTCTCTCGCGGCGACGCGGGTTTCCAGGCGCTTCCACAGTTGGCCTGAGCGCGCCGCCCTGGCGTGGCGCTGCCCGGCTCGCTGCCAGAGGGAAACGGGCCGCCCGGCGCTAGAAGGCTGGCCGGCCTCCGCTTGTGGCCGCTCGGCAACTACCTTTTGGCCTATGCGGCCAAAGAGACTCGGCTTGGCCTTCGCCTCGAGCGGGTCAGCCTTTTTACTCTCGGGAGCGATTGGCCTGGCCAGGTCGAGCCGGGCAGATATCCGTCGAGGAGGGGCCGGCAGGCCCAGCATATCGAACAAGGGAAGGAGGCGGTCATCCTGGCCCAGCTCGGCCAACAAGCGAACGAGTTTTTCGCGGCGAGCGGCAGGCGTGTCGGCCGTAGAGCAGCCGGCTATCGTGTGCAGCAGCATAGTCCACGGCGCGTAGGGGAGCGCGGCCCGGTACGATTCGCACTCGCTCAAAAAGGCACGCGCGCCACGCTTCAAGGCCTCAGACAGCAAGGCATCGGCCAGCCGGCTCTTGCCCACGCCGGCGCTGCCCCGGATCGTCAGCAGCGTTCCACGTCCCCTCAGCGCCTGGCGCAAGATCCTCCGGCCTCGTTTCAACTCTGTCTTGCGGCCCACCAGCGCCCCCCCCGCCTGCAAGCGGCGAGCCAGGCGATCGTCGCGCAAGCCCTCCACCTGGTAAATGGAGACCGGCTGGCTTTTGCCCTTGACGCGAATGGCCGGTAAGGGCGTGATCCGAAAGTGGCCGGCGGCCGCCTCGTAAACCGGGTGAGACAAGAGGATCTGGTCAGGCTGGGCGGCCGACATGAGCCGCGCGGCCAGGTTCACTTCGTCGCCCATGACCGTGTACTCGCGCCGCGTCGAGGAACCGGCCTGCCCGGCAAAGGTCACGCCCTGGCTAATACCTATCCGCTGTTGGATCAGGCCGCCTGTCACTTCCGACGGCGACACGGCGTCCCCCCACATGCGGATCCAGCGCCCGTTCAAGGCGGCCAATTCGGCCCGCATTGCCAGGGCGGCGTGGACGGCTCGCAGAGGGTCATCCTCGTGGGCCACCGGGGCGCCAAACAGAGCCAGCAGCTTGGAACCGTGCTTGTAGGGGTCGATGCGGCTGACGATGCCGCCAAAGCTGGCGATCGCCTGGTTGATGGTGTTGAAATACTCGCTCAGCATACGCGCGACCGTGTGCACGCCGTCACCCGCCGCGGGCAAGTTCGGGCGCGCGCTTTCTCCACCCTCCCCAACAACGTCCCAGGCCGATAAAAGCTCCTCGAAACCGCTAAAGTTCATGAACAACACCGTTGTGGGGCGATACTCGCCGCCTAACCAACGTTGATCGGCCCTGGCGACGATGCGCTCGGCCAGCTCGGGTGACAAATAGGGCCAAACGGCCTCGATCTGGTCGAGAACGCGTTCCAACTCGGCCACCACCTCTTCCACTCCCAGTCCGAATGGCAGCGTGACTGAGGCGCGGTGATGGCTGGAGGTGAGGTCAAAAGCGCCGTTCTCCTCGCCTGGCGCGCGCTCGACCACGTAGAAAGGCGACTGTCCCGGCGTGCCGGCCAGTTGGCAAGGCGTGCAGAAGGACAGGCCAAAGCCATTCGCCGTGGCCTGGTCCACGATAACCTGGCCGGCCTGGGCTTCGCCCTCGGCCGCCATGGCCCGCACCACGGCCTCGCCCATGACGACGTATTCCATGCGCCTGGCCGAGCCGGCGCTGATGGCGGCAAAGCGGCCGGTGCTGATGCCGATCTTCATCTTCAGAGGCACCTCGCCCACCGGCGTCTCGATCGTGGCAAAGCGCTCCATCGCCCGCATCATCCGCTGGGCAGCCCGCACGACCCAAGCCGCCTGGCCGCCGCTCCGGCCGCCACCCAGCAAGCGCCTCTCGGCTTGATCCGGGAAATAGACCAGGAGCGCGTCGCCGGCAAACTTGAGCAGGATGCCGCCGGACCAGGCCAAGATTTCGAGCATCTGGTCAAAGTATTGGTTGATGATGTGAGTCACTTGCTCGGCGCCGCGTTGAGGCTCGTCCGCGTAGGCTAAAGCCAGGCGCTCCGACAGGGCCGTAAAGCCGCTCACGTCGGAGAAGAGCAAGCTGCCGTTCAGCATCCGCCCCTGCACCAGGCCCGGCAGGGGTTCGCGCAGCTTTTCCTGGAACAGGTGCGAGGGGATATACGTGGACAAGAGATAGAGCACGGAATGCAGCCGCGCCAGAGCTTCCAACAGCAACTTGCGTCCGGGCGCGCCGGCAGTCAACTCGCGCCACATATCCGGCGGCAAGTACTTTTCAAGGTGGGGTGAAAAGGCCAGCTTAGGCGTAGACTCCACGGTACTTTTCGGGCAGCATAGCCGCCAAAACGCGCATGATCTGATCCGTGTACAATTCCAGCTCGTCCGTGCCCACGCGGCCGGACTTGGGCAGGCGGAAGGGTTTGCCGATCGTCACCGTGAGCATGGGGCGCTTGAACTTTTTGACTGTCGCAAAGGCCGTGTCGGTGCCTGTCACCACCACCGGCAGCAGCGGCACGCCAGCGCGGGTCGCCAGGTAAGCCGCCCCGACCCGGCCCCGCTGCAGCGCGTTGGTCTTGCTGCGCGTTCCCTCGGGGGCCAGCCCCATGATGCCGCCGGCGGCCAACAAGTCGAGCGCCGTGCGCAGAGCCTGGCGGTCGGCCTCACCACGCTTCACCCAGATAGCTCCCACCTGGTTCATCAGCTCGCCGATGAAGAAATCGTTGCGATGCGTGCTGGCCGCGAACACCGTCATCTGCACCGGCAGGGTGGCCATGACCAGGGGCGGGTCGACCATGCTCATGTGGTTGACGATCACCAGGTACGGGCCACGCTCGGGCACGTTCTCCAAGCCGTAAACACGCCGCCGGGTAAGCAAGGCCAGGATAAACTCGATCACGCGGCGAACGAGAAAATAGGTACGTGAGTTACCACGAATGCTAGACATAATCGTAAAACGTGATGCGTAAAACGTGATGCGTAAAACGTAACATCAGCCGTAACTACTCAGCCTGGTGCATTTTTAATTACACAGAGCCTCACAGAGGGTGCACAGAGAGGCACAGAGGCTTTTTAAAAAGGCTT
>JAFGFO010000391.1 GCA_016931085.1 Thermoflexales bacterium | reverse complement strand
CATCTCAATATTTCGGGGCCGCCGGGCTTCGGGCCAGACTTCCGAAGTCTAAGAAGACTTCGGAAGTCTTCCATCCCCCCGCTTTTTCGAGAAGATACAAACGTAAGAACATCCTTCACGTTTCACGTCTTATTCTTCCCTCTCCCCGCTCTCAACGCTCCACTTTTCCAGGTGCTGCCCCTTGATCTCGCCTAATTGCCCGGTCGTCATAAAGATCACCCGCTCGCACACATTGGTCACGCGGTCGCCGGTGCGCTCCAGGTTGTGGGTGACCCACAACAAGAACGTGGCCCGGCTGATGTTCTTGGGGTCTTCGATCATGTATGTCAACAGTTCGCGAAAGACTTGCTCGTAGAGCACATCCAGCTCGTCGTCACGGGCAGCCACCTGTTTGGCCAGCTCGGCGTCTTGCTTGATGTAGGCGTCCAGACTGGCGTGGATCATCTCTTGACAGATGATCGCCATGCGAGGGACGTCGATGAGCGGTTTGAGCAGCGGCTGGTCTATCATGCGCAGCGTCAAGGCGGCCACGCCCTCGGCGTGATCGGCCATGCGTTCCAGCTCGCCCGCGATGTGCATGGCGGCGATGAGCGTGCGCAAGTCGCCAGCGGCCGGCTGCTGGGTGGCAATCGTGACCAGGCAGGCCTCTTCGATCGCGTAGCGCAACTGATTGATGTGCTTGTCGTCGTCGATCACTTGCTGCGCCAGACCAGCGTCGCGCTCTTTGAGCGCCTGAATGCTGCGTCCGATGGCCTGCTCGACCATACTGCCCAGGCGCAGGATGTCTTGCTGGATGTCCGTCATCTCGTGCTGCAGCACGCTGCGGGTGTGTAAGCTATGCATATCTCGTGTCCTCCCTTTGTGAAACTCAGCCGTAGCGTCCGGTGATATAGTCTTCTGTTTGCTGTTGTTGAGGACGGGTGAACAGATCGCCGGTGGGGCCGAACTCGACCAGCTCGCCCAGCCAGAAAAAGCCTGTGTAGTCGCTGGCGCGCGCGGCTTGCTGCATGTTGTGGGTGACGATCACGATGGTATAGTCCTCTTTCAGCGCTTGCATCAGATCTTCGATCTGCAGGGTCGTGATCGGATCGAGCGCGCTGCACGGCTCGTCCATCAGGATCACCTCGGGCCGCACCGCCAGCACGCGCGCGATGCACAGGCGTTGCTGTTCGCCCAGGGAAAGCTCGAAGGCGTTGTGGTGGAGTTTATCCTTGGTTTGCTCCCACACGGCCGCCTTGCGCAGGCTCTGTTCGACAATGTCGTCGAGCTCGTAGCCGCGCGCCAGGCCCAGCACGCGCGGCCCAAAGGCCACGTTGTCATAGACGCTCTGCGGGAAGGGATTGGGACGCTGGAAGACCATGCCGACGCGTTGGCGCAGCTTGACCACATCCAGCCTGGGATCGAGCACGTCCGCGCCGTCCAGCAAGATTTGCCCCTCGGCGCGCGTGCCAGAGATGGTGTCGTTCATGCGGTTCAAGCAGCGCAGGAAAGTGGACTTGCCGCAGCCGGAGGGGCCGATCAAGGCTGTGATCTGGCGCTCGACGATGCCCAGCGAGACCGACGCCAACACCTGGTTCTCGCCGTAGAAAAAGTCAAGGTCCACGACCTGGATTTTGTTCTTTGCGCTCATGCTCAACTCTCGCCGATTCTGTGCTATTGGGTACAAGTATACCACCAAATGGACCATAGCCCAAGCGCGGCCATTATCTCGCGCTCACCGGCAGCTCGATGTGAGAAGGATAGAGGCTGTTGCGCTGCACGCTGAGCCGCGGTGTGCCTTGGGCGGGATAGCGAGCGAACATCGAGGCGTCGTGCCCGGCCAACGCGACCCGGACGCGATGCCCTTGCCTGACGAGAACCGAGGTGGGATATAAGCTGAAACGGATCTCGGTCACCTCGCCGGGCACCATGGGCATAGAATCGGCGCGTTCGAAGCTGTGATACGGCCCCACGACTTTGTATGGTGGTGCCACGTCAGAAATCTTGCGGTGGACGGCGCGCAGGATGCCCTCGGTGATGTAGGTGACGCGGCCGTCGGGCGCCACATCTTCCAGGTAGACGTGGAAAGCGCCATCGCTCTCCGTGGACGCGACGTACAGCGAGACGATGGGATGGCCGGTGATCTCGACGTCTGTCTCCATGGGGGCGCTGGTGTAGGTGAGCAGCTTTTTATCCTCCTCGGCCCGGTCCGGATAAACCACGTCGAGCTTGTACAACGACGTGTACCAGCGGTTCGCGTCGCCCGTGGTGGCCGCCCAGTCTACGGTATAATTGTCCGCGTCGCTCTCGCCGGCCGGAGCATCCGTGCTCAGGCGGCCGTCCGGGCCGAAATACCAGCGTTGAGAGCTAAAGCCGGCCGGCGGCCAGTCGGTGGTGGTTTTCCACGTCCCTTCGCCCAGCGTGTAGTAGGTGATGCCCCGCTTCGGCGCGGCGGTGCCGTCCCTGAGATACGCCCCGAAGAACGTGACCAACATCTGGAGCTGTTCGCGCGGCAAGGGATCGGCCGGCGTGTCTGGAGGCAGGAAGGGATCGGCGTGATAGCCGCCGCCGTGAGCCCAGGGGACGATGATCAATTGCTGTGGATTGCTAAAGGTCAGGTAGCGGCTGATGGCGCCGTCCGCCATGGCCGAATCCAGCCAGTTCACCCACACGTACATCGGCACCCCCGAAGCTTCAATGGCTGCCTGGCGGCCATACGGGCTTATGTCGCCCAGCGTCTTGCCCGTCGAGCCATACAGGTCGTCGCGATATTCGATAGCCTGTGCAATTTGAAACACGTCGACCTGGGTGTGGCTGGCCACGGCTGCGGCGAGTTGGGCACCGTCCACGTCGCCATCCACGGGCCTGACGCCCACCATCATATATTTGAGATTGTCACATTTCTGGCCGGCCGCCTCTTCCAGCGCACACACATCGTTGGCGCCAAGTCGCCGGTTGAACTCGTTCCACTCTTGCATAAAGCCGCGGTTAAGGACGCCGCCGGGCGTCACCAATTGAAACTGGAGATCGATCTCGTTATACTGCGGCGCCACAGCTTTGACGGCGGGATGATTCAGGGCAGCAAGCTTCTCAGCCATGGTGCCATCGTAGGAGGTGCCATACGCTCCCACCCGGCCGTTGGACCACGATTGAGCCACGATCCAATCGACTACCTGGCCCAGGTCGGCTATCTCCTCGTCCGACCAGGGGATAACCCACTGGCCGAAGGACGCTCCGCTGCCTCGCCCGTCTACGGTCACGAGCGCATAGCCGGCCTGCGTCCAAAACTTGCCTTCCTGCATGTCTTCTGGGATAGCACCGAGCACGTCAAAGATTTGACCGATCGGACCAAACTGATAATTTCGCCAGTAACACGTCGCGCGCATAACGGTGGGCAGCTTTTGACCCGGCGCGAGCCCGGCCGGCAGCCACACGTCAACGGCGATCTTGGTGCCATCGTGCATAGTCAGGTATAGGCTCTTGGGCTGCACCCGGCGTGCAGACAATACCCACCCCACCAGGCCACAAGCCACCAAGGCCAGGATCGCCAAACCAAACCCATAACGCAAATAACCTGTTCTTTTAATCTGTCTAGCCTTCATAGAAACCTCCTGCCCTCAATGATACCAAACAAATAGGGAGGATCGCTACCCCCATGTAGGGGGTTTAGGTAGGGGGTTTGAGGACGATGAGGTTTAGAGCCAATGCCTTTCAAGCAACGTAGCTGCCAGCCCCCCTGTCGGCAGCGGGCTGGCATAGGGATGCCGGCCTACGGCTTATTTGAAAAGTATTGGGTTTAGAGCAAGCCCAACTGCTGTCCCTTGGCAATCGCTTCAGCCCGGCTGTGGGCGTCCAGCTTTTGATAGATGGTCTTGATGTAGGAACGCGCCGTGCTGACGGCGATGATCAATTCTTCGGCCACCTCGGTGCTGGATAGGCCCGCCGCCAGCAGCCGCAAAACCTGGCTTTCGCGTTCGGTCAGTGACTCGTAAAGCGACTCGGGCGCGGGAGCACGCAAGACCTTGAGGAGCTTGGAGGCGTATCCGGTGTTGACGTCCTGGGCGATGAGTTGGCGCAACAGCTTTTCGAGCGCTTCGCCGGCTCTGAGGAATGGGCTGACGTAACCTTGCTCTTCTGCCAGGGCGAGTGCGCATTCCATGTCATGCAATGCGCGGCGGGTGTTTCTTTTGAGATGATAGGCCAGGGCTTGAAGAATGGTCGCTTCGATGAGAACGACGGCATACCGGCTTGCCTTGGCTGCGGCTACCACGTGCTCCAGCAAGGCCAGCGCCTCGTCGGCTTGCCCCTGGATCAATGTGAAGCGAGCCAGCAGTAGATATTCGGGCAAGCGTTCCCAAAGCGTTCTGGGCTGTTCGCCTTTGGCGGCCAATTCGGCC
The DNA here is from genome assembly GCA_016931085.1 of Thermoflexales bacterium. The sequence goes on along the minus strand of JAFGFO010000391.1, from coordinate 6,648 downwards.
GGCTGCAAATTGCGCCCGGCCATGTGCCGGGCGAGAGCATGCACATCGCCCTGGGCCAGGTAAAGTTCCCCCCAAGCGAGCGCCATCTCGGAAGACGGGCTGGCGTGAGCCGGGGCCAAACTGCCGGCCTGGTCGAGCGAGGCTTGTGCCTGCATCAAATCGCCGCTCTCCAGCGCAAGCCGGGCGCGCAGCAGATAAGCGCTGATGACCACTTCCACAGTGCCGACTCTTGGAGCCAATTCCAGTGCCTTGTCTATGTGATGGAGGGCAGCGGGTATCTCGCCACGTTGATAATACACTCCGGCCAACCCCAAGTGGCCGGCACAAGCGGCCGGGGCTGTCTTTCCCAACTCAATGGCCTGCTGGTAACACGTGACAGCTTCCGCCAATTCTCCCTGGATGTCTAGCACGTTTCCCAGCATACTCAGCGCACTGACAGCCACGTAAAGATTTTCCTCAGACTTGAGGGCCATCTCGAACGCTTCAGCGAACGCTCGTTGAGCGGCTGTCCACTCCCAGTTCTCAAGCCACAGCAGCCCCAGGTTGAGAACCACCACACAACGAGTGGCATAATCCTCAGCGGGCAGTTGTTCCAGGGCTTGCTGCGAGTGTTCAATCACGCCAGCCGTATCACCTCGTATTCGGGCACAAAAAGCGCGCACGGTTGCCAAATCTCCCCGCATGTCTTCACGGCTAACGACACGTTCCTCGCCGGCGACGTAGAGAGGCTCAAAAGTGGCCAAAGCGCTTTCACCAGCCTGCGCGTAACGCATGGCCGTCTTTTCGTCTCCGGCGAGCGCAAAGGCCCAAGCGCCACCCAGGCAGAGATAAGGATGAGTGGCCACCACATCGGCGGGCATTTGTTCGATCCAGCTCAGAATGGTCGCAATCCGGCCGGTGTTTATCATCTGCGAACCATATTGCTCGGCAAGATGGACGGCGAGCGGCACATCGGGGATAGCGAAAGCGTGATAGATTGCCTCTTCGACATCGCCAGCTTGCTCATACCAGGCGCTGGCACGCCGGTGCAACTCTGCCAGGCATTCTGGATGGTCGCGCTGCAGCCGGTAGCGCAGCAAATCCGCAAAAAGATGGTGGTAGCGATACCACTGTCGTTTGTTGTCGAGCGGAATGAGAAAAAGGTGCGCGGCATCGAGGTGTTCCAGGATAGCCTGGCTCGAGGTAGAAAAGCTCACATTGGCCAGCACAGCATCACACAGCGGAGCGCTGAGGCGATTGAGGATCGAGGTGTCATGCAAAAAGGCCTGAATCTCTTCCGGCTGACGGTGCAGCACTTGGTCGACCAAGTAATCCGCCACGTGACGGTCGTCGCCGGCAAAGGCGGCGATAAAGGTCTTCATACGGACGGGGTCACAATCTTGCAGAGAAAGCGCGGCCAGTTGTAGCCCAGCCACCCAACCTTCAGTGCGAGCCTCAAGCACTGATACTGCCTCAGGGGAAAGCCCCAGTCCCAAGGTGTTGTTGAATAAAGCTGTGGCCTCCGCCTCTGTAAAGCGCATGTCGTGTTCTCGAATTTCGATCATCTGGTTTCGCACACGCAAACGCGGCAGCGACAAGGGGGGCTCCTCACGCGTGCTAATGACCAGGTGCACGTGGGATGGCTGGCGCTCTAGCAAGAGCCCAATCGCCTGGTGGATTGAGGCAGCGTGAATGAGATGATAATCGTCCAGCACGAGGACTAGGCACTCAGGCTTTGTCGAAGCGAAGGCGGCCTCGCTGATGTCATTGATCAGCGCCACGACCGGCGCTTCAAGCACTCCCATATTGGCCTGAGACGCCGGCGGTGCAGGCGACAGTTGCGGCGTTGACAGGAAAGCCTGTGCAGACCGGCCGATGCTTTCGTCCACCTGCTGCAGGGCACCGACCAGGTAGGCCAAGAAACGGACCGGGTCGTTGTCCCCTTCGTCAAGCGAGATCCAGGCAATTCGGGGAGTAGGAGGTAGAGAGGAGGGAACAGGCAGGTTATTTGCCATGTGAGCACTGCCGGCGGACAATTGAGAAATCCACTCGCCTAGCAGCGTGGTTTTGCCAAAGCCAGCCTGGGCAGAAACGAGCGTCAGCTTACGCTCGAGCCCCGCATTCAGGCGCTCGATCAAGCGCGGGCGCGGCACCAGCCCCGGCTGGGTGAAAGGGATAGATAGCTTGGTCCTGAGGAGCACTGGTAGGGATTGCACGTGGGCTTGGGTGCTTTGCGCGCCGGCTTTTTGTTCCACGCTGCTATGCCTCCTGTCGTGTCAAATAGCCCTCTGCGGCGAGAATCCCCTCGAAAGCCTGGCGCGCATCTGCCACTGCTTTGGCGCGCCAGCGTTCCTCTTGCGGGAAAAAAAGCTCGCGAAAATCACGCTCGACACGGGCTCGCATCCTTTCGCTTGCGCCGTGCCAATAAGCCTGGTTTTCCATGACCATGGCGCGCAGGCTGCGTACGCCAGCCAGCAGCGAGTTCCCCAGGGTGCCAAACTCAAAGGAGGTGGCGTACAAGCGCTTACCGCCCAGCTCGTTTTGGGCCAACTCGTACACGTAATCGATCATGTCACCCTGGATGCTGTAAAACTCGGAAGAATTGGTCTTGAGGACTCGTGGATAGGCAAACTGCCGCTCCAAGTCTCGCGAGTCTCTTGCTTCCAGGGTCGAATTGACCAGGCTCATCTGGTAGCGCGGCCCGTAACCGGTGTGCATGTCGAGATGCACGACTCGGTCATACGCCTGCATGTGGCTTCGGTAGAGTTCCATAAGCAGCCGCGTCTCCTCCTGGATAGACGCCCCGCCATAATAGATCCCCTGGGGAAAGCGATATTGCCCCACCAGCGTGGCCCGGTCAAAGCGCTGCGTTCCCAGCTTGGCTATGGCTTTGAGCAGCGCGTACCCGAAAACAGCCTGGCTCGAGAACAGGCTGTCAAGGCGAGCTTGCGGGTTCAGAATGAGATTGATCTTGTCGTAATCGGGATTGAATGCCTTGTCTATCGCATCAACCAGAAAAGTGCGGTTCAAGTCCACGTTGGCCGCGTTCGTCCGCCGCTGATGCTTCATCCCCCACGGATTGATGGCGTGAACGAGACACACGCCGCTGTCCCGGGGATTCAGCCGCGGGAGGTACTCGCCGAGAAAAAGCCGCAGTAAGCCTACCCCCACGTAGGCCTCGATGCCGTGTTCGCCGGTGGTGAACAGCAGCAGCTTGGCGGGCCTCTCCAGGGCTTGTGCCTCGATCCAATCGATCGTGAGATCCTCGTCTCCAGCCAAGCGATGCTGGGCCAGGTGAGCTGTAGGCCAAAACTCGCGGACGCGCTCGAGGCTGCGCCGGAAGCTGGCGCGTGAGGCCTCGTAGCTGGCGGGGAACAGGGCCGAGATTTCGCTCATGTCTCAAAACGGCCCCAGGCCAATCGCTAGGCTGCGCGCCAGGAACGCCGCGCTGACGAGCAGCAGTCCGGCGATCTCTTGCGCCACTCCGATGGTAAAGGGGTTGCTGATGGCGGCCTTGAGGATGCCGCTTTTGTCCAGCACGGCAAACGAGCCGCCCACCATCAGCAGAAAGATGATGATGACGATGATCGTAACCCCGTCGGCCCCCCACAGCACCTCCAGCGGGGCGGTGAACCAACGCCAAACGGGATAATGGGGCCGCGTGACGGCTTGAAAGGACTGCGGGTCGATGAGCTCGCGTCCGGCTTGCTCGATCCTGGTGTATTGGCCGGCCGGGACGAGGCGGGTCAAGATGCCGGCCGCTATCATGAAGGCGAACAAGATGAGAAGGGATTGCACGAAGGTTTTTGTGCTGATTTGCGCGCCCGCTTTTTGTTCCATGTTGCTCTCCTGATCCCATTATATCCGGTTGCTGCAGTAAATCAAGTGGGGCGCTTTTCGTTTTTTCACCTCCCATCCGTACAAGGCCGGTCGAAGGCCCGGCCGTGTGGCCAGATTGACGGCTGGCATACTGCCTAATGTCCAAGTCTGGATTAGGGCGGTAAAATTAAAGCGCAGGTTATGGCCGCGTGCAGTATAGCTTCCCCGCCAGGTGACAGGCCATGCAAACTGTGGTAAACTGGAGACAACGATCCAGGCCGAGGCGCGGTTGGAGAATTGCCATCGGCGCCGCCGCCCCGGCGACGTGTGATTCGAATGGGAGGCGTCATGGTCGCGACTACAGACCGGCAAAAAAGCATCCTGCTGGTGGAAGACGAGTCACTGATTGCCATGGCCGAAGCGCAGCTTTTGCGCCAGCACGGCTTTGATGTCCTGCTCGCTTCCAGCGGGGAGCGCGCTGTCGAGGTCTCTAGGAGTGCCCCCAAGCTAGACCTGGTTCTCATGGATATCGACCTGGGGCGCGGGATGGATGGCGCGCAAGCGGCCGAAGCCATTCTGGTCGGGCGCAGCGTCCCGGTGGTGTTTCTGTCAAGCCATGCCGAGCCTGAAATCGTCGCCAAGGTAGACCGGATTACGTCTTACGGCTACATCGTCAAGGGCTGCGGCGACACCGTGTTGGTCGCCTCGATCCAGATGGCCTTTCGCTTGCACCAGGCGCGCCAGGAGAGCCAGCGCCAGAGAGAGGAAACCGCGGCCGCCAATGGCCGGCTGCAAGCCACGCTCGAGGAGCTGCAGGCCTCTCACGAAGAGTTGCAAGCCATGTTCGAGGAACTGCAGGCGACGAATGTGGAGTTGGTCGAATCGCAATCCCGGCTCGTCGAGCGCGAGCAGGCTCTGGACAAGCTCAATCAGCAGTTGCGCGGGATATTGCGCTACAGTCCCACGCTGATCGCCGTGTTTGACCTGGAAGGGCGCTATGTGTTGGCCAACGAGGCCTTGGCCGCTGTTTTGGGCAGCACGCCGGCCCAAGTCGAGGGCAAGGCTTTTAGCGAGCTGCTGCCTCCAGAGACGGCCGGCGCGTTTCAGCAGCGCGTGCAGCGCCTGGCCCAGACCCTTGCGCCGATCGAAGTGGAAGACGTGGTTGGCTCGGAAGGCCAGGAACGCGCGTTCACCAGCACCCTGTTTCCCATTTTTGATTCCCAGGGCCGGCACTATGCCAATGGCAGTATCGCGATCGATATCACCGAGCGCAAGCGCGCCCAGCGGGCGCTGGCGGAGAGCGAGGAACGCTACCGCGCCATGTTTCAGAACATGACTAGCGGCGTGGCCGTTTACCAGGCCGTGGGTGACGGCGAGGATTTCATCTTTAAGGATTTCAACGCCGCCGCGGAACAAATCAGCAAGACGAGCCGGGACAGGGTGGTGGGCAAGCGACTCTTGGATCTTTTCCCCAACATGGATCGCTTTGGGCTGTTTGCCGCGCTTCAGCGCGTGTACCGGACGGGCAGCCCCGAGCACCTGCCGGCCACGTTTTATAAAGATCCATACCGGCAGGGGTGGCGCGAGAATTTTATCTACCGCCTGCCGTCTGGCGATGTCGTGGCGATCTACAACGACGTGACCGAGCGCCAGGAGGCGGAAATCGCTTTGCGGGAAGCGAACGAGCGCATGGAGGCGCTGTTCGAAGGCGCGCGCGATGCCATCTTGATCGCCGACGCCGACTCGGGCCTTATCCTGGGCGCCAACGCGGCCGCCTCACGACTTTTGGCTTACCCCAAGGCGCAACTGGTCGGCATGCACCAGGAGCAACTGGCGCCGCCCGGCCAGGCCGATGGACACCAACTGCGTTTCCGCGAGTATGTCGAAGAGGGTAAACACCCCCTGGCGGAGGTGGACATCTTGGCAGCCGGCGGCCGCCTGGTCCCGGTGGAGGTCAGCAACAGCCTGGTCAGGCTGGGCTCTGGGCGATACGTGGTGCAGGGTATCTTTCGCGACATCTCTGAGCGTAAGCAGGCCGAGCGAGACCGCAGCCGGGCCCTGGAGGAAAAAAACGCCCTGCTGCGTGAGCTGCAGCACCGCGTCAAAAACACCTTTGCTATGATCACCAGCTTGATTCGATTAAAAGTGACGCGCACGCCTGGTCCGGCCGCGCGGGAGATGTTGGAAGATCTGGGGGGGCGTATCATGACGCTCTCGTATCTTTTCTCGATGCTGTATACCTCGGGGGAGGTTCGAAATATACGCCTCGATCGCTATCTCCACAACATCGCGCGCTCACTGCTGGCCGTGCACGTCGTCGAAGGGCAATGTATCGACGTCCAGCTTGGCCTGGATGCCGTGACGCTCGACGTGAAAAGGGCCGCGCCGCTGGGATTGATTCTAAACGAGCTGCTGACGAATGCGCTCAAGCATGCTTTCCCGGCGGGGCGTTGTGGGACGATTGAGGTGACGCTGTCCGACCTGGAGCACGAGCTGGTGCTGGAGGTGGCCGACGATGGCGTGGGCCTGGCCGAGGGTTTCGACCTCACCCGCCCGGCGGGGCTGGGCCTCGAATTGGTGCGCGTTCTGACGTCCCAGTTGGATGGGCGCCTTGAAAGCGAGCGGGGCGAAAAAACGATCTTTCGTGTGAGGATGGCCGTGGACTGATGATGGATGGCCTTGGTGTTCCAAGCGGGGAGCTGGCCCGACTTGGGAAAGTGCTGGCCTTGCAAGTCTTGACAAATCACGCGACATTTACTATACTCAGTAGATCACAGTTAGGCATTTTTGCCTTGTTTTTCCTGAGCTGGTTTGTGCAGTACCGGGTGAATCACCGGCAGGCTTGTGAAT
>JAFGFO010000051.1 GCA_016931085.1 Thermoflexales bacterium | reverse complement strand
TTCGGGGAGGTAAGTGGGGCGCCCAGCCGCAAAATGACGCCATTGGGGGGGACGTATGCTCGTTGTCGCCTATTGCTGCGGAGTCCCTGTTTGCTGCCCGGTTGACGGTTGGGCCATGAGCGGTTATACTTGGGAACAGAGGAACGCATGCGCACAATCCGGGCCGGGATCAATTTCATAAGCGTGATCGTCCTGCTGGCAGCGATGGGGGGAGGGACTGCCGCCCCTCTGCGCGCGCAGGAGGATCCCGATACCTTTATCGCCAAGCTGGTCGAGCAGATGTCGCCGCAGGCCAAGGTCGGCCAATTGTTCGTCGTCACCTTTCCAGGCGACCAGGCCGGGCCAGGCTCTGACATCGCCAGGCTCGTCTCCGAGTACCAGGTGGGCGGGGTGGTGTTGTCGACCGCCGCCGGCAATATTGTCAATTCGGGCGATACCATCGTGCCGCTTGCCGGTCTCACGGCCGCGCTGCAGGGATTGGCTCGCGACGGGCGACCGGCCGGTGCCGACGGGAGGCGCTCGCCGTTCATCCCGCTTTTTATCGCTGTTGACTACACGAATGACCTGTTGCCCTACAGCCAGGCTATCGATGGCTTGACCCCTCTACCCAGCTCGATGGCGCTGGGTGCCACCTGGAAGCGCGATGACGCTTACCTGGTTGGCCAGGCGGCCGGCCAAGAACTGGCGGGCCTGGGTATCAACTTGCTGCTGGGACCATCGTTCGATCTGCTGGCGGATCCAAGCCAGGCCGGGGCTGAGGGAGGCCAAGTGTTCGGCGGCGATCTGTATTGGGTGGGGATACTTGGCCAGGAATTCGTGCGCGGGCTGCGCGAAGGTAGCCTCAACCGTGTGGCGGCCGTCTTGTCCCATTTTCCAGGTCAGGGTGTGGCCGCCAGCCAAGCGGCCGCTATCGACAAGTCGCTGGCCGAATTGGAAAAGCAGGACATGGCGCCCTTCTTGCGCGTCATGGCCGTGCCGGCCGGCGTCACCTATCCCACTGCCGGGGCGCTGATGGTTACACAAATGCGCTATCGCGGCTTTGCCGGCAACATCCGCGAGCGCACCCGCCCGCTGGTCGTGGATGCGCAGGCGATGCGCCTGCTGCTGGAGCTGCCCCAGGTCAAGGCCTGGCGCGATGCCGGGGGCGTCTTGTTCAGCGACTCGCTCGGCTCGGCGGCCCTGCGCGCCTATTACGATCCAGATCGCCTGACGCTGCCCACACACCGGGCGGCTCAAGAGGCATTCCTGGCCGGCAATGACGTGCTGATGCTGTCGAACGTTGGCGAAGGAAATTGGCAAACTCAATTGGATGCCATCGTGGACACGATCACGTTCTTTCAGAACAAGTACTCGACCGACCTGGCTTTTCAGGCGCGCGTCAACGACGCCGTGGCGCGCATCTTGCGGCTCAAGTACCGCCTGTATCCCGACTTTGACGCTTCGGCTGTGCCGGTCGACCCCCAGGCTGCCCGAGAGCTGGTCGGCCTCAACCTGGCCGTGACAGGCCAGGTGGCGCAAGATGCTCTCACCCGGCTGTGGCCGGCCCCTGGCCAGTTGGCCGCACCGGCTTTGCCAGCGATCTCGCCCGATGACAGCGTGCTGATCTTGACCGATAATCGCCAGGTGCGCGATTGCTCTACGTGTGTGCCCCGGCCGGTCATCCGCAGCGATGCCCTGGCTCGCGCCATCGTGCAACGCTACGCGGCGACCGGGCGCATAGACCCCACTCGCGTCACCAGCCTGGATTTCAACGCCGTGCGGGCTTACTTGGCCGAGGCGCAAGCTGAGGACGCCCCCGACGTGGGCGCCGCGTTGGGGGCGGCCAACTGGGTGGTGCTGGCCATCGTGGATGCCCAGGCCGAGCCGGCGGCCAGCCTGCTCCGGCAGCTCCTGCTCGAGCGTCCCGATCTGCTGAACGAATCCCAGGAAGGACAGCCGCCTAAACGAGTGGTGGCGCTTTCTTTTGGGGCGCCTTATGGCTTGGATAAAAGCCAGGTGTCCCGCCTGACGGCTTACTATGGCCTGTACGGCAGCTCCGCGCCGTTCATCGACGTGGCCGCCCAGCTCCTCTTGGGCGATTTGATCACGCTGGGTGCTTCACCGGTCAGCGTCCCAGCCATCGGCTACGACCTGGTCAAGCAGTTGGAACCCAATCCCGACCAGTTTATCCAGATCTTTATCGGCGAGGCACCCACGGCTGATGCCACGCCCCAGCCCCTCAGCATCAAGGTGGGTGACACGATCAAGCTGCGCACCGGCATCATCCAGGATCGCAACGGCCAGCCTGTGCCGGACGACACGCCGCTGACCTTCACTCGCTTGTTTTCGGAGGGACTTGAGCTGCCATCGCTGGTCGTGGGCACTCGCAACGGGGCAGCCCTGGCCGAGTTCACTTTGGATAGGATTGGCCCCTGGCGCATTCGCGCCTTTAGCGAGCCGGCGCTTACGTCGTATGAACTGCAGTTGACCGTCCTGGAGGGCCAGCCGGCCCAAATTTCAACCATCGTCCCGCCCACCATCACCCCGTCGCCGATCCCCCCCACGATCACTCCTACGCCGACGTCTACACCTTCCCCCACCCCCACGCTCACTCCCACACCGACCCCCACGCCCTGGTGGAGCCCGCTGGCCCAGGCGGACGCGCCAAGACGGGTTAACTGGTACGATTTGTTGTTTGCGCTGGCCGGCATCGCTGGCGTCAGTTTACTTGCCCATCGCCTGGCTGTGAGAGGCGCCCGCCGCGAAAACAAGGAAATCATCGGCCTGCGTTGGGCCTTGGGCTGTGGTGGGGCCGGTCTGATCGGTTATACCTTGTATGGATTAGGGCTGCCGGGCATCAACAATCTGGATAGCCTGGGCAGCGCCTGGGGTGCGTTGGTCTTGAGTGTGGCTTTTGCAGCGCTGCCGCTGCTTGCCAACCTACGGCGCAACAGGTGAGAAGGGGATGGCCGTCGCGCTCGGCGTGGGCAAAACAGAGGCGCTGACCAGCAGCGGGGACATGGCGGTGATCGCGACCGAGACGAGCAGCAGTGCGATCACGAGCGCCAGCCAGGCCCGGTTGGCGTCGATCGCCAGTCGCCACGCGCTGGGTGGAGATTTGGCCTTTTTCGATAGAGGGGCGCCCATCAATGCCGCGCGAAAAGCACTGACGGTGGGGGGACGCTCGTCAGGGTGCATCGCCAACGCGGCCACTAGCGCTTGTTCGATGGGCAAGCTGATTTTGGGATTGAGCGCACTGGGCGGGGTCAGGGCGTCGGGGTGCAAGAAACGCTGCTTGGCGTCTGGCGGTGACTGGTTAGTGAGTACATTGTACAGCGTGGCGCCCAACGAGTAAATATCGCTGCGCACGTCGGTGTGACCGGCATCGCCGCCGTATTGTTCCAGCGGCGTGTAGGCGGCAGTGCCTCGACCCTGGAGCACGGTGATGGTCCGGTCGTCGCTGGCGGCCAGCAGCTTGACCAGGCCAAAATCCACCAGCTTGATGCGCCCATCGGGCGTCAGCTTGATGTTGGCCGGCTTGATGTCGCGATGGAGGATGGGCTGCTCCTGGCTGTGCAAGTATTCGAGCGCGTCGCACAGTTGGATCGCCCAATCCAAGACTTGCTGCTCTTCCAGGAACCGCCCCGCGTGCTTGGCTTCTTCCACGATGGCTTTCAGATCCCGGCCGGGGACGAAATCCATCACCAGGTAGTCTTGACCGCCTTCCGAAAAGTGGTCGGATACTTTGGGCAGGGTGGGGTGGTCGAGGCGGGCCAGGGTGCTGGCTTCGCGGTAGAACTGTTCCTGGGCCTGGGTGCGTTCGCCAGGCTCGCCGCTGGGATCCAGGCGAATCTCTTTAATAGCGCAGCGCCGGCCTTCCAAGCGGAGGTCTTCCGCTTCGTAGACTGCTCCCATGCCGCCGGATCCTACGGATTCGACGATTTTATAGCGCTCGTGCAAAACAAAACCGGCTTGAAGCACAGCGTCCTCGTGCCATTAAGATAATGGCGCCGCCATTTCCTAATGGCGCAGAGTAAGGGCGAGTCGGCGGGTCGCCCCTACGGCGGGTAATCTCGATACCAGTATACCACTGGAAAATGAAGAAGGCAACTTGGGTGCTCGGTCGAAATGTGGTATACTTATGCTGCACCATTAAGAAATGGTGGTGCCATTAAGAACTGGCATACTGTATATACCATATCATCCAATATACCCGAGGAGTTTTTTATGTTGAGCAAGTCAGTGCAAGACGCGATCAATGAGCAGATCAAGCACGAGCTATACTCTGCCTATCTCTACCTGTCGATGTCGGCCCACTTTGAGACGGCCAACCTGCCGGGCTTTGCCAACTGGATGCGCGTGCAGAGCCAGGAAGAGACGCTGCACGCGATGATTTTTTTCGATTACGTCAACGAGCGGGGCGGACGCGTCGTGCTCCATGCGATCGACCAGCCGCCGGCCGAGTTCGGCTCGCCGCTCAGCATCGCGCAGCAGGTGTTGGAGCACGAGCAAAAAGTGACCAGCCTGATCCACCAACTGTATGCCCTGGCGGTCAAGGAGAACGACTATCCCAGCCAGATTAAGCTTCAGTGGTTCGTCACCGAGCAGGTCGAGGAAGAAAAGAACGCCGACGAAATTATCCAGCGGCTCAAGATGGTGGGCGATAACCTCAACGCCTTGCTCGTGCTGGATAGGGAGCTGGCCCAACGCCCCCCGGTCATCACCGTCCCAGCCACACCGGCTTAGGGCTACTTTGAAAATAACCGCCAAGACGCATCCAATCCCCTGCGGGGATTGGCGAGCGCCAAGAAGAAATCAAAAGACTTGGCGTCCTTTGCGCCTTCGCGGTGAAAATTTTCATGCCTGGTGAAGAGCGTAGCTCATGTGTTCTGCTTCTGAGCGGCGCTCACGTGTTCTACTTTTTGCGCCCGCCTTTGAGCTGGCCCTGTAGCACCTTCAGCGCGTCCCAGTCGCCAGCGGCGGCCAGCCTGGCCTGCTCAGGCCAGGTGCCTGGATCGGCCATCGCCAGCCCGGCCTGGTCGAGAATCTGCCGCAAGCGAGCCACCTCGCTGCTGGCCAGTTGCGCAAAGGTCCTGATGCCGGCCTTTTGAAAAAGCTGGGAAATCTTGGGGCCGATGCCCTCGATGAGAGCCAGGTCGTCCGGTTCTCGCTTGAGCGCCGCGATCTCGGCCTTGTATGCCTCCAGTTGCGCCTCCAGCGTCTGGATTCGGGTGACCTGGTCGCGCGCTTGCCCCTCGAACTGGATAGCGGCTTGACCTCGCTGGGCCAACTGCGCGGACCAATCGCGTTTGGCGGTTTCAATCGTTTCAGCTCGGGCGACGAGTTCCTGTTTGTGCGCCGCGATCTCGGCCTTGCTCGCCTCTAGTTTTGCCTCCAACGCCTGGATGTGGGTGGCCTGGTCGCGCACTTGCCCCTCCAACTGGCTGGCAGCCTGCTCTCGCTCGGTCAGTTGCACAGATAGATCGCGCCTGGCGCTCTCGAAGGTTGTGCTCCGGGTGGCGAATTCCTGTGCTTGCTGTTCCTTCTGGTTCAACGAGGCCCGCAGAGCGCCAACGCGCCCTTCACTTGCCTCCAGTTGCGTCTTGAGCGCCTGGATGTGGGTGGCTTGGTCGCGCGCTTGCCCCTCCAACTTGGCGGCTTGCTCTCGCTCGGCGGCCAGTTTCGTCTCCAACGCCTGGATTTGGGCGGCCTGGTCGCGCGCTTGCCCCTCCAGCTTGGCGGCTTGCTCTCGCTCGGCGGCCAGTTTCGCCTCCAACGCCTGGATGTGGGTGGCCTGGTCGCGCGCTTGCCCCTCGAACTGGATAGCGGCTTGGCCTCGCTGGGCCAACTGCGCGGACAAATCGCGCTTGGCGGTCTCGAACGTTTCAGCCCGGGCGGCGAGTTCCTGTTTGTGCGTTGCGATCTCGGCCTTGCTCGCCTCCAGTTTTGCCTCCAGCGCTTGGATTTGGGTGGCCTGGTCGCGCGCTTGCCCCTCCAACTGGCTGGCGACCTGCTCTTGCTCGGCCAGTCGCGTGGACAGATCGTGCTTGTCGGTCTCGAGTGTTTCAATCTGAGCGACGAGCCCCCGCGCATGCTTCTCTTTCTGATTCAACGAAGCCAGCAGATCGTTGACGCGTTTTTCACTTGCCTCCAGTTGCCGTCGCCCGTACAGCCAGGCCAGCAACACCCCTAGCAGGAAAGCTACAATCAGGAGAACGATCAAAGTGAAGATATGAATATACATGCCCTAACTCCTTGTTTTTGGGTGATTTTTGACATCACGAGCTTGATGGCTATTCTGATAACTCATTATAAGCCCTTTCCAGGCTATGTCAATTCTATTCACACGTGATGCTCTCGGCGTCCGGCTCTCCCGCCTCGGCCCAGCGGCGCTCGAACTCTTGCAGGTACAGCGCGGCGATGGTGCGATTGGTAATGACGACGACGTTTTCGTCATTGCTGGTGTCGGCGCTCTCCGAGAAATTCAGCGAGCCGGTGACGACGATCTCCTCGTCGATGACGATGACCTTGTGGTGAAAGGTGCCGGGGTTGCCATCCTGGCGCACCGGCACTCGCGCGCAGTACAAGCGGGTCAGTTCGCTGTACCTGGTCTTGCTGCCGCTCGTCTCGAAAATCACGGCCACGTCCACCCCGGCCTTGGATCGCCCTAGCACGGCCTCGCCTAGCTTGTCGTGCGTGAACGAAAAGGCCATGACACGAATGTTTTTCTCGGCGCTCTTGACCAGTGGGATCAGGTAATTCATAACCTTGTCCTCGGGGGCGAACAAGACCTGGATCGAGGTCCCGTCGATGGTCAGGGACTGTTGGTTTGCTGTGGAAGGCGAGGTCGGGCCAAATTGGCCAGCCCACATCTCGGCAAACTCGCGCTCGTACATAAGCGCCACTTGGGGCGATTTGATCACGATCACGTTGTTGTTGTTGCGGAAATTGCCATTGGTCGTGAGATTGCTTGAGCCGGTCCAGACCACCTGCTGGTCAAAGATCACGAACTTGTTGTGCATCAGCGCGCTGTTCTGGTCGTCCTTGACCTTGATGCCGGCCTTCTTGAGCATGGCGAACTGCCTGCGACCTGCTTCTCCGTCGGCGCCGAGGCCGTTCTCTTCGTCGGTGACCCACTGCACCTCCACGCCGCGCTTGTGGGCCGCGATAAGCGCCTTGGCCACCGGGGTGAGGCCGAATTCGAAGGCGGCGATGTGGATGGACTGCTGGGCGTTGTCGATGCGCTCGATCAACTTTTCAGGGATGGATCCGGCCAGCACGTTCGGGTTTTTGAGGGTGGCCGGGTCGGTGAAATAAACTTCCCACCAATCTTGCCCAGCCGGGACGGCCGTGGACGGGGGCTGAGTTGGTGATGGCTCGGCTGGCGTCATCTGGCTGATGGCGGTCAGGGCCACTGGGAACAACTCAGATGGGTCGTTGCCAACGAGGAGATAAAAGCAGCCCAGGCTCGCGACTATGGCCAGGAAGCTCAGGATCATCCTCAATCGCTGTTGAGATGCCGCCTGCGACGAGCTACTCGATTTCTTCTGGCTGGTGGAGCGGGCGTTTTTGGTCATTGTTCTCTTCCTGGGATGTGAGCAATTCGCGCAAGCCGGCGATCATGCCCTGGGGGTCGAGCCCGGCCGCATTTTGTTGTTCCAAGAAAGCGCCTAGGCGCTCAGCGCTAGGGTCTAAATCCCAGCCATAGACGATGGCAGCTTGTTCGACGATCTCGTTCAACTGCGCCGGGTCAGTTCCAGCCGTTGGCCGGCTGGCGATCCACGCCTTCACCGAGCGCATCAGCATGCGCGTGGCGCGCATGCGAGGGGAGAGAGCCTCCTCCGCCTCAGCCTCACCCAGGCTGGCGGTGTCTCGCGCGGCCGTCTCGGCACAGGCTATCCCCCAACTCAAAAGCTGCTCGGCCGCCGTCTCGTCCAGCCCGTCCGTCAAGCTTTCGTTTTCCAGGATGCTTTCGGCCGCGCGGCTGACGCGTTGGGCGAGCTGGTCGAGCGCAGGTGGAGCCTGCGTAACGGGCGGAGCTGCACCGGCGGTCTCTGCCATGAGCGGCTCCGCTTCTGAGCTGGCCGGCGCGCCTGACGACACGACACCGGCGGTCGCTGCCAGCCGCGGGGCACGTGTCGCGCCAACGCCCGGCTCACTTTTCTGAAACAGCCGTTTGAAAAAGTCCAACAAGGGCATCATTCCCAGGCCGGCGTCAAGATGCCTTGCGCGTCGCGCCAATAAGGCGTCCACGCCAACGCGCACAACTGTACGTTGATGCCGGCTTTTTTCGCCTTGATCGCGATCGTCTCCAATTCTTCTTTGAGCGGGTCCGCGCTCGATTTCAGCTCGGCCACCTGCGCCTCAAAGTCAGCGTTGAGCTCGGCCAACTGCTTCTCCAGGGCCTCGACCGTCTCCTTAGCCCGTTCGATATCCCGGCTCTCTTTCATCGAGCGGCTCACGCCGCTGGCGGTGCTCTTCGCGCTCCCCAAGGCCTTGCGGCCCATGAAGGCGCTCAGCAAAGTTGAGCCCATCGAGAGGGCCGTCTGCACTTTTTGCTGATCGGCCTGCGCCTTTTCGCGCTCGACGGCTGCCTCTGCCCGCCGGATACGCTCTTGCAACGAGCTGACTTTGGGCGCGTATTTCCGCCGCAGCTTGTCCACTTGCTCGTCACGCCCCTCGCGCGTCGTCTGCTGCAAGCGGATGCGAAAGTCGCGCTCGGATTCGCCCGGCTTGGAGATGACTTTGGCGCTGGGGCTGCGGTACAATTCGATCTGCCGTGTGCCGGCCAGCCAGGTGATCAAGTCCTTTTGCCAGGCGGCATAGTTCTTGGCCTTGCCCGCCGCAGCCGGCAGATCGGCATACTGCGCGCCGGCGGCCGGTGTCTTGTCCAGCTCAGAAGCCGGCACGTCGATCTCCTGCGCGTTTTCCCACATTACCGGGATGGCCTCGTCCGTCACAGGTGTCGTGACCGTCACGCTCTGCGTCACGTCGACTCTGGTCTTGGTGTCGGCCAGGTTTACCTGGGCCGCGCCAAAGATCGCCGGACGATAAAACAGCGTGCTGCCTGCCGGCGCGCGGCCGCGCGCCGGCACAAAGTACTGCGGAACGTCGGGCGCGACCGTGGGGCGCTGCCCCGTAGGCACGACCGTCGTGACGGCCTTGGCCACTGGAGCGGCTGCTGCCGCCGCGCTTGCTGTCGCAGCGAGTGTGGCCGCCGCGGGGGCCGCGATAGGCTGAGCGGCTTTGAGGGGATCCATCAGCGTCTTGATCTGGTTGCGCGTGAGCGGCCCGCGCATGTAGGAGAGCACCCAGCGTGTCTGCAAGATCACCGGCGCGTCTTCGTGCGTGTTGTGCATCAAAAAGACGCGGCTGCCCAATCCGGCCAGGACTTGTTCCATTTGCTGCCGGCTGAATCCGCCGCCGCC
>JAFGFO010000390.1 GCA_016931085.1 Thermoflexales bacterium | reverse complement strand
CCATGGTTATCCTCTTATATGGTGTGTTTATTCCTACACCAAGGATACCTGGCTCTACGATTTTACACAAGATCTAGTATACCACCCTCGGGAGCCTCTTGCACTGGCACCATATCCGAGCGAAGGGAGGCTGAACCGTCCAAACGTCGAACGGCTTGTTCTGTCAAGTCTACCCACACAGGTGACTGTGATCGACTTTGGTAGCCTGCTAACAAGCCACGTTGGAACCATTGTGTGATCATTGAAGCTCTGACTCCCAGTCGCTCGGCGGCCTCTGAGGCCGCGATCAAGCCGTCACCACGTGGCCCTGGCTCTGATGTCGAATACGGACACGCCGTCGGGATCGCATAGTTCCGGCGCAGATTCTTCACCCGACGCCGATCCCAAACCTTGCCAGTTACAGTCTGAACCCCTTCTGCATTCAAAATGCTGGCAATTTGATCATCGGGATGACGTTGAGCTAATTCGCGAATGCGCTCGACCACCGCTTGTTCTGTCCGACAGCCAGGCCGGGGCCGCTCTACCTCCACCAGCGTGGTGGTGCCTGTATGCCAGCGGATGCGGATCAGACTCCAGCCCGGCTTGCTGAAAGAATCCAGGTTAACATCCTGAATTAGGCAGCGGATCAGTCGCTTGCGCTCCTCCTGCGTGGTCGTGTCGGCACGCCACACAGCCGGGATATCCTGGGCCAATTGCCGGATCAGAGCTTTGTCAGCCTCTGTCAGTGGAGCCAGTTCCTGAGCCTGGACTTGAGCCCATTCCCGTTCCAAGCTTTGCTGCGTCTGCAACTTGTCTTCCCACCGATGCTCCAATTCGGCCGCCACCAAACGATTGTCAGGATCCACCTGGTCATATCTGCGCCGGGCTAGCTCAGCCTCGTAGTGCGCCCGCTTGAGTCGATTCTCCCACTGGGCAGCCAGCTTCGCCCGCTCAGCCTCTATCTGTTCCAGCGCAGCCAGTGCCACTTCCAGATGTGCCGGCTGGACAGCCTCCAAAAAAACCTCGGTTATCTTCTCGTCAACATGAGCTATCGTAAACGTCTGACAAGTAGGATCGCCATATTCCCGCCTGGTCAACTCACACACGTAAGCACCATGATTACTGTACCGAACATGCATGGCTCGACCACAACGAGCGCAAAAGACAATCCCCTGCAACAAAGCGGAACCCGAACGCGGAGCACCTTTCGCCCAGGGCATACCTTGGGCACTTTCGCGCAGTTTCGCTTGGTTCTTCACGTATTGCTCCCAGCTAATGTAACCAGGGAAAGCTTCTTGCTTCAGCACCGCCCAGTCCTCCATCGCTCGCTTGCGAACTACAACTTTCCCTTCTGTTCCCGGCAGCCGCACCCCCTGACGCTTGCCATACGTATACGCTCCGGCATAGGCCGGATGCGTGAGTATGCGGTGGATAATGCCATAACTTGGCCTGACCCACTCGATTTCGCCTTTACCTGGCCCAGTTTGGATACGCCGCGGTAGTTCAAGCTCACTACTGCCACTTTGTCCGGCACCACTCCCACACATTGCCACTCATATCCAGACAGCCGTAAGGACTGGCCCCACCGGGATACGCCACCACTGGCGTGGTGCCTTTCTTGCCGCCTTCGCTGGTGTTGCACTTCTTGGCATCCCAGTCGTTCCCCCACGGGTAGATACGCCCATCCGTCCCTCGCGTGGCTTTCTCCCACTCAGCCTCGCTGGGCAGACCATACGGCTTGCCGGTGACCTCAGCCAGCCAGCGGCAGTACGCCACCGCATCGTGCCAGGTGACGTTCACCACCGGGTGATTTTCCTTGCCCTTGGGCAGCTTGCCTCCTTTCCAATAGCCTAGCGCTCTCTGTCCGGTTTTTTCCACAAAAGCCAAATATTGCCCATTCGTCACCGGCGTCTTGGCCATATAATAGTCCGGCAAATGCCGCTTGTGCTGCGGCTTTTCGTCGTCATAGGCTTGTTTATCCTTGGCTGGGTCACTGCCCATCAGAAACTCGCCGGCCGGGATCAGCACCAGCTCGGGCTCGAAGGGCTGGCTTGTCTCAACCTTGCGCACAGCGCCCCTGCCAAGCACATCACCGCCAGCAGCAGTAACTTTGTCATGGCCAGTCACATCTCCGGCCGTGACATGCTGTCCCTCAATGCTCACGCCGCCGCTTTGCTGATGTATCCCACCGTATACCGGCCCCGTCACAATTATTCCGCCTGGGGCAGCCACGGCTCCTCCAGCTTCTTCGCCCTCTCGCTTCTCAAGCCTGAACAGCACCCCGTCCGGCGCACGCATGTACAGCACTGGCGTCCCCCACTCCACCGAGTTGGCCACCGCCAGGCTGATCGCCTTGCGCGCCTCGGTCACCGCCTCGTCCACTGGCGACCCGTCCGCCAACGCCTCGTAAAACGCTCGCGCCATCTCGATCGCGGCCCGGTCGGTGATCTCATACTGCATCGCCAACACAGCCGGCACACCCTGCTGCACCAGGATAGAAGCCGTGCTGGACAAGATATCTTGGGTTCCCCCACGCGCCCCTTCGCAGGCGTTGAGCAACGCCAGGCGCAGCGATCTGTGGTCAGCCAACAGCATACCCAACTGCGTTGCCCGCAGACTGTACGCGTTTCCTTCCTCGTCGGCCAGCACAATAACACCCTCGTCGGCCGCCCGGTCATAGCCACCGTGGCCGACAAAGTGAAAGATGTGCCATTCCCCACGCCGCATCGCGCGCTGCAAATCGCGCCACGTCTGCCCTTCTAACCAGCTCAACGCCACCATCCCATCGGCCTGCAGACCCTCGATCGCCTTCTCCACCCGCTGCTTTTCGAGCGCCACGTTCAGCGCCCCCCGATCCCGCGGGCTGACCACCATGCCCAGGATGCGCAGCGGCGGCCTGACACTAAACGGCCGGATGGAGCGCGGCAATTCCAGGTAACGCACCATCGGCGTGATCTTCGACAGGCATACGTAACTCCCGTAACGCGCATCGTGCATAAACTCCCACGGCAGCGCGGCCAACTCTGGCGAGCGAATGCGCAGCTTTAGCCGCAGCCCCTTGCCCTGCTGGTCCGCCTCCCGCCAGCTCACGTCATAGCGGCCACGCACCTCGCCGACCAGGAGCGCGTCGAACAAAGCCTGGCCAAACTCCTGCACCGCCTGCTGCTCAGACGAAAGCGCCAGCCGCCGCTTGCCGCCAGATCGCAACAGCGCGATCTGCAGGGCCTGAAGCTTGTTCTCCAGCTCCAGTTCCCCAAAAGGAAAGTGCATCGTCACGCGCGCTTCCCCCGCTGGCGAGCGCACCACCGCCACCGGGTACTCGCGCCCGCTGCCGGGACTGATCTCTAGTTCAAAGTCAAGATACTCCATGCACCTCGTCCTCTGTCGTCTTGCACACGCCGCTGCGGCACTCTCGGCCGGCGTCTCCCTCCCCGGCCGGCACCGCGCGCCGCGCTTGCGTAACGCTGGCTCGGCGCGTTCCTGACTGGGGGACTCACTCGCCGCCCCCCACCCCGCTCTCGTCGGCCGCCAGCCACACCTCCCCCACCAAGCACCCCCCGACTGCCCTCACCTCCACCGCCAGCCCCATCGCCTCGGCCGCCCCCCGGGCCGACTTGTAGCCTGACGCCGCCGCTTGGGGCGGTGAGAGGGACAGCGCATACCGGGCAGACATTGAACCTGTCAGGCCAGGTCTCATTGCACTTTGGACATTGCATAGGCGCTCCGTTGTCGGGAGGGCAAACACGGGGGTTTGCCCCTACGGGTCGATATGGTGACATTATATCACCACAGGCGCGATTGGGCTAGCGGATCGGAGGGAGCGTTACGCACATGGGACAAGCCGGCGCGCATAATTTGAGCGTGTCCCGTCGATTATATTCACTGGATTTGAGCCTTTCGCTT
>JAFGFO010000389.1 GCA_016931085.1 Thermoflexales bacterium | reverse complement strand
GGCAGCACGCCGATCGACTTTGCCTATCACGTCCACACCGAAGTTGGCCACCACTGCCGGGGCGCCAAGGTCAACGGCCGCATCGTGCCCCTGGATTACAAACTCAAAACTGGCGACAAGGTTCAGATCATCACGATCAAGCGCGGCGGGCCTAGCCGAGACTGGCTGAATCCTCACCTGGAATACACCCAAACGCTGCGAGCGCGGGCCAAAATCAGGCAATGGTTCAAGCGGCAAGACCGCGGCCAAAACATGGCCGAAGGCCGCGCGCTGCTTGAAAGGGAAATGAAGCGGCTGGGGATAGCCGAGACGCGCTACGAGTCGCTCGCCAAGTCTCTCGAGTACGACAACCTGGAAGACTTTTTCGCCAACATCGGCCAGGGTGATATCAACACCAACCAGCTCGCCACCAAGCTGATTGAGCTGCACCGCGCTCAGCAGCCCAGTTTTCCCAGCCTGGTGCCCACACCGCCTGTCGTGCAGGCCACCGACGGCGCACTGGTGGTACACGGCACTGGGGGGCTACTGACCAACATCGCACGCTGCTGTAACCCGTTGCCTGGCTCGGACATTATCGGTTACGTCACCCGTGGGCGGGGCGTGACCATCCACCGCCAGGACTGCGCCAATATCCTACGCGTGCGCGAACGCGAGCGGCTGATTGACGCCAGTTGGGGACCGGCCGAGAGTACCTATCCGGTGATGATCAAGATCACTGCCTTTGATCGGGGCGGGCTGGTGGGTGACATCAGCGCCGTGGTCTCCAATCACGGAATTTCTATGAGCAAGCTGAGCAGCTCGACCGAAAAGAATATCACCACGCTGCACGCCACCCTGCAGTTATCGAGCATCGCCCAGCTATCGCGGGTATTGGCCAAGATCGAGCAGGTGCGCAACGTCCTGGAAGTCCGCCGTGTGACGGGCTAGACACCCTAAAGGAGAACAAGCTAATGTCTAATGAGGCGTTCCCAACCCACTGTCCTACTTGTCAGCAACCTATCGAGGCCGAGGAGTGCGAATGTCCACACTGCGGGCAACTGTTATGCCCGGCCTGCGGCGCGCCGGTGGCGCCCGCAGATGCCGCCTGCCCGCGCTGTGGAGAAACATGGGATCTGCTTTGCCCCGCCTGTGAGGCCGAGCTTGGCCCCGATGAGCTGGTGTGCCCGGCCTGCGGTGCGGTTTTGATTGAGCAGATCACATGTCCCTATTGCTCCGAAACGATCGAGCTGGAAGACATGACGTGCCCGGCCTGTGGGCGCGATCACTGCCCCAACTGCGGTCACGCGTTGGCCGATGACGCGCTCAAGTGCCCACAGTGTGGAGAGAGCTTTACGCTGATTTGCCCCAACTGTGAAGCTGAAGTCAAGCCGGGCGCGACAAGCTGTGCAGAGTGCGGGACCGAGTTCGGGATCGAGTTCGGTGAGATGGCGCCAGCCGAGGCGCCGGCCGGGGCGCAGGCTTGCCCTCAATGCGGGCAGCCGTACTATCCCGAAGACGGGGTGTGTACCGCCTGCGGCGCGATCATCTGCCCGCGCTGCGGGCAGGCCTGCGAGGGGAGCGCGCTGAGCTGCACCCGGTGCGGCCTGGCCCTGCAGTTCGCCTGTCCTGACTGTGGCCAGGATTTGCTAGCCGGCGTAGAGTGTTGCCCCAATTGCGAGCGGCTTTTTGCGCGACGTTGCCCCGCGTGCAACGAGGCGATCTATGCCGATCCAGTCGAATGTCCGGCTTGCCACCAGGGGCTGCCGGCCGAAAAGCGCGTGGCGGCCCCCGCACCGCTCAGCGAATTGCCAGACTTGTTAGCCCAAGAAGCCGCGTCTGCTCGCACGCCTAAGCGGATCACGTGTCCCGAATGTGGCACGCACTTTGAGGCTTCACTTGGGGCATGCCCCAAGTGCCAACAATTGGTTTGCCCGCACTGCGCCGCGCGTGTGTTCGAGGACGAAACCGTCTGCGCCCGCTGCGGGCAGACGGTAGCCACTATCTGCCCGCGCTGTGGCAAGCGCCAGCCGGCCGGCGCTGCCGAGTGCCAGGGCTGCGGCCAGGCCCTGTGTCCCAACTGCAGCGCCGCCGTGCCCGAAGCGGCCCCTGTCTGTCCTCAATGTGGGGCCGTGTTCGTGATCGCCTGCACTGGCTGCGGGGCCAGCGTGCCGGCCGACGCCAAGCAGTGCCCCCAGTGTGGGGCGGTGTTTGAGTGACTGGGCTATCGGAATAGCCTGCTGAAATGGGTGCTTTGTGTGCATACAATGTATCGAAATCGACCAGGTACTGCGAATGGCCGAGTGACTTGCATAAAAGGGCACATCGTGGTAAAACTACGAACGTAACCACAAAGGACACGAAGGAACACAAAGGGTTTTTCATCCCTGGTGGAGAGCGCAGCTCGTGTGTCCTTGTAGAAACTGCGTCGAAGCTCACAATTCAACTCTAGGAGGCAATCATGCGTGAAGTAACCGTCGCCGTGGTTCAGATGGAACCTATGCTCAACCAGATGGAAGACAACCTGGTCAAAATCTCGGAATGGATCGCCCAAGTCGCCACGGCCCAAAAGACTGACTTGATCGTTTTTCCCGAGTTGTGCACCACCGGCTACGAGTGTGGGGTGCGCTTCACCGACCTGGCCCAGCGGGTGCCCGGTCCCACGGTGAATCTGATCGCTCAACGCGCCAGCGAGTATGGCGTGCACGTGGCCTTCGGCATGCCGTCTAAAGAAAAAGTCGAAAGCGTGCTGTACGATTCGGCCGTGCTGATTGGGCCGGATGGCGACGTGATCGGCGACTATCGCAAGGCGCACTTGAAAGGCGAAGAACGGTTGGCCTTTCGCCCCGGGTTCAAGCTGCCGATCTGGGAAACGGATTTTGGCAACATCGGCCTGATCGTCGGCTGGGACCTGGCCTTTCCGGAGGTAGCTCGCACATACGCGTTGGAAGGCGCCGAACTGCTGGTAGTGCTGGCCAACTGGGAACAGCCCTATAACGAAGAATGGCGCACCTATCTGATGGCGCGCGCTTATGAAAACACATGCTTCGTGGCAGGCGCCAATCGTATCGGCACCGACGCCTCCTACTCGTTCTTTGGCGAGAGCCAGATCATCGGGCCGCGCGGCCAGGTCTATGCGGCGATGGACGAAGCCATCGAGGGCTATGCCGTGGCGCGCTTTGATCTGGAAGAGGTGCGCAAGGCGCGCGAAGAGTTCCAAATCTTGCAATGCCGCCAACCCCCGGCCTACCGGGCGATTGTCAAGAATTACTAGGAGCTTGTCGGAGAGAGCTCCGTAGGGCAGGTTTCCATACCTGCCGCAAGCCTGGCGGCTATGGAAAGCCGCCCTACAAAATCGTCTCTCCGACAGCCTGCTAGGCAGAGGGAGTAGGGAGTAGGAAGTATGGCATTCATCGTCAACGGACAGCGCGTCATCGACTTGCGCAGCGACACAGTGACACAGCCTATGCCCGGCATGCGCGAGGCAATGGCCCGCGCCGAGGTGGGCGACGACGTATACGGCGAGGATCCGAGCGTCAATCGCCTGGAAAGCGTGTCGGCCGAATTGATGGGGCAGGAGGCTGGGCTGTTCGTCGCCAGCGGGACGATGGGCAACCTGGTCGCGCTGCTGACGCACTGCGGGCGCGGCGACGAAGTCATCCTGGGCGACCAGGCCCACTCGTTCGTATACGAGGCTGGCGGCTCGGCCGCCGTGGGCGGCATCCATCCCCACACAGTCAAGAACCAGGCTGATGGGACACTGCGGCTGGAAGAGGTCGAGGCCGCGATCCGAGACGACAAGAACGTGCATTTCCCCTGCACGCGCTTGATCTGCCTGGAAAACACCCATAACCGCTGTGCCGGCTCAGTCTTGAGTGTGGCGTACACCAGGGCGGTCAGTGACCTGGCCCACACGCATGGACTGGGGCTGCACATTGACGGCGCGCGCATCTTTAACGCGGCGGCCTCGTTGGGGGTGCCGGCTCGCGAGCTGGCAGAGCCGGCCGACTCGATCACATTCTGTCTCTCCAAGGGCCTGTGCGCGCCGGTGGGCGCGGTCGTATGTGGCAGCCGCGATTTTATCCGCCAGGCCAGGCGCCATCGCAAACTCATCGGCGGCGGCATGCGCCAGGCCGGCGTGTTGGCCGCCGCCGGGTTGATCGCTTTGGAGCAGGGCGTGCCACGCCTGGGGCAGGACCACGCCAATGCCAGGCGCTTGGCCGAGGGCTTGGCTGCTATCGCCGGCTTGACGGTGGAGCCGGTTCACACTAACATGGTTTACTTTCGCCTTGCGCCCGAAACGGGGCTGAGCGACGAGCAACTGCTCAGCCGGCTGGCAGAGCGCGGCGTCAAGCTGATGGCACTGAATGTGCATCGCTTTCGCGCCGTACTGCACTACTGGGTAGACGGCGAGGATGTAGAGGTCGCGGTAGACACGCTGAGAGAGGTGATACGCAAAAACGTGATACGCAACACGTAAAACGTGATGCGTAAAACGTAATGCTTCGCGGTAAGAGGTCCCCCCCCATGATTCTCATAACTGGCTCAACTGGCTTTGTGGGGCAGCGCGTGACTGCCTGGCTGACGGCGGCGGGCCACCAGGTGTGCTGCCTGGTGCGCGGGGCGCCCAAGGAGCGCCGCTTCCCGCCGGGCGCCAGCGTGCACGTCGTAGTGGGTGACGTGGATGATCCCCCCTACCTGCGCGCGGCCATGCAAGATGTGGAAACCATCATCCACCTGGCCGCGTTGTACGTCGAGGATAGCCAGCACACCTTCGAGTCGGTCAATTACCAGGGCACGCTCAACGTGATCGAGGCCGCTCGCGAGGCTGGCGTGAAACACTTGATCTACCTGAGCCACACGGGAGCGGACCCCAACAGCGCGTATGCTTTTTGGCGCAGTAAGGGGCTAGCCGAAGACGCCATCCGCACCAGTAGGCTGGACTTTACCATCCTGCGCTCGTCCATGTTGTACGGCGAGCATGACGAATGGACCACCAATATCGGCATGGTGCTCAAAAGCGTGCCGTTGTTTTTCCCGGTAGCGGGCGATGGCCAGGCTCGCTTCCAGCCTTTGTGGGTTGAGGACATCGTCAAGTGCATCGAACAATGCCTGGACAATCCATCTTGCAGCAACAAAACGCTGTCGGTAGGAGGCCCAGAATACTTTACTTTGGACCAGATCATCGATATCATGGCCTCGGTGCTGAACGTGCGCCGGCGCAAGGTGTATCTGCGCCTGCCGGTGGCAACCTGGCTGGCCAAGGTCATGCAGCGCGTCATGATCCGTCCCCTGCTGACGCAGACCGCTATCGACCGGCTGAGCGTGAACGCAACAACTGACTTGAACACGATCCAATGGCAGTTTGGCTTCAGGCCGGTGCGCTTTGTGGATGGGATAGGCTATCTGCGGAACCGCTCCCTGCGGCGCGAGTTCCTGCGCCGCATCATCGTGGGGGTGTAGTTGGATCAGGGAAGACTTCCGAAGTCTTGAAGACTTCGGAAGTCTGGGAAGCGCACATGCCACTCAACAAGCGCACAAGTGAGGTGCTGTGGGCGGCCGGCCTGTTACTGCTGCTGGCTGCTTGCAGTCGGATCGTCGGGCCAGATCAGCCCGGTGCCACGCCTCTCCCGTCGGCCACGCCCCAGCCAACAGCCAGTCCAAGTGCGACGCCAACCCTCACCCCCACGCCCACCTCCACTTCCACGCCCACTCCCACGCCAACCGCGCCGCCGGTCAGCGTCTCGGGCGAGCTGCGCCAGGCTCTCTTGAGCACAGTGGTGGCTCGGCCGGGCGCGCCGTGCGGCGTGGTAGACCTGCTCGATTTCCCCCTCAGCCCCCCCGACGCACCCAATGTACGAGGCGGGGACGACTATGGAGTACATCGCGAACGCTTCAACGGCTACCATGCTGGCGAGGATTGGGGAATAAGAGGTGGGAGTCTGGGACAGCCAGTCTACAGCATCGGGCACGGGCAGGTCACATACGCCGAGCCCTACGGCTGGGGGGTTGACATAGGAACCGTGATTATCCGCCACACTTTTTCCGATAGCACCAGCATACTCTCCTTCTATGGCCATCTCGACCCGCCCAGCGTCGATCTGCGTGTTGGCCAGTGTGTGACGCGCGGCGAGCAAATCGGCCGGATTGGCAAGCCGTCCACCCCGCCGCACCTGCATTTCGAGATTCGATCCCATATGCCGGCCAAGCCAGGGCCAGGCTATTGGTCGGTCGATCCCAGCCTGGCCGGCTGGAAGCCGCCCTCACAGTTCATCTGGAACAATCGCATGGCCGCTTTACCCGGTGTAGCGTGGGTATGGCCCTTCATCCCCCCCTCCCAAAGCGTGGGAGTGCTGAATGGCGATACGTTCGTAGCAGTGGATGGCGAGCGCATAGTCGCTATCAAGCTGTCCGACGGACGGTTGAGCTGGACCAGGCCCTTCACCGCCGGCCAGATGTCCACTGCGATCATCAACGCCGACCAGACGCTCCTGTACATCTGCGATCAGCTCGGTCGGCTCGAAGCTTTCAGCTCACCTGGGCCGTCCCTGGTTGCGCTGTGGCAGCTCAATCTGGATACCGTCGGCAGACCTGGATTGATTCCGCTGCCGGGCGGCGGCGTGGCGGTCTATACGTATGGGCGGTTGTTCGGCGTGTCGCCCGAGGGCCAGTTGATATGGAAGCTGGGCGCGCTGCCCACGTCGCTCGATTGGAGCCTGGCCGGCGAGCAGTTGATCCTGACCAGCCCTATCCAGAAAGCCCCTGTATGGGTTATCGATCGCAGCCAGCCTGTGACGTGGACGATGCAAATCAGCGGCCGGCCACTCGTCGCCGGCGAGCAGATTTTGATTCATGGGCGAGAGGGCGTGTATCGCTTGGAGGCTGACACGCGCTCGCCCGAGTTGGTGCACCTCCTGCCCCCGGCCATGCTTGAGCCAGGCGATATGATCGCCTTGTCCGATGGGGGGCTGCTGGTAGCGCACGTGGACCAGACTGACCGGCGGCTGATCGCGCTCAACGCCGATGGCAGCTTGCGCTGGCAGCGCTCGTATGCTCACGTGATGCGCGGCAACCCACGCTTGCTGGCTAGTGGCCAACGCGTCTACGTTCTACTGCAAGAGGACGGCCTGTACCAGGATCGGGTCGAGCTTTTTGAGCTGGATATGGATACGGCCGAGCTGAGGCGGATTTTCACCGGCGGCACGCGCAGTGGGCTGGCCAGTGACGGCTGGGTATTGGCGCTCGACAATGGGCGACTGCTGATCGACGTCGCTGGCAGCAGCCTGGTGGCACTTGATACGAAGAATTAGATCGTAACAGCGCAACAGTTGCTTACCCCCTCCCCCCTCCAGTTTACGCGTTGCTGTTCTGAGTGGCACCAGCAGCGATTTGGAAAGCGGCTCTACCATTGCTTGGGACAGGACTATCGGGACCGGGAAATGAGTTGGGAGTACGCTGCCAAGACATGGCCGCCCACGCTGCCATGTCTTCCCAAGAAGCCATGGCAGCCAGGCGGCTGCCGGCTGGCTGCTTTGCCTGGGCGGCGATCTGAAAAGCCGTTCTACCTCCACTGGGCGAAAGTGCGTCTCGGTCCACGAATCACTCCCTGTTCACACAAGCCACTACAACCAGTTTAGCACACGAAATCGGAGCTGGCCTTTCCAAAACGATCACGATGATTTCCACCTGCTCAAAGATAGTTTCAAGTTGCAGGTTCTATTCTAATAGTCGCTCAAGCCGGGAAAAACGGGTCGCCCCTTTGGAATTGTTGCATAACGGGTTATGGCTATTCCCACCATCTGGAAGGAGTGGGAACTGCCGCTGCGCCCGGCTGCCTGGAAGGTCTATTTGCCGATGGTCATCAAGAATCAATAAGCCGGCGCACTCCTTGGGGGTGCGCCGGCTACATTCGACTGTGTTGGCGGGTTCGAGTCGCCCTTACGCTCCTTGCGGCTGCTTGCGCAGGCCAAACAGCGAAGCAAACTCGCCCAGCTCCCACGACACGACCAGGGGGGTGGCGTTAAAGATGCTCGAATAGGTGCCGCTGAGCAGGCCCACCAGGATGATGGCGATGAACTGCTTGATCGTCGCGCCGCCGAACAAGAGGATACTGAACATGATGAAAATCGCGTTCAACTGGGTGGCCAAAGAGCGGTGCAAGGTCTCTAGCAAGCTGCGATTGACCACCGTCTCGAACGGCTCGCCCTTGCGCTTGGGGATGTTTTCACGGATGCGGTCGTAGACCACGATTGTATCTTGCACGCTAAAGCCGATCACGGTCAACATGGCCGTCAAGAACAGCGCGTCAACCTCCCAACCCAACACCAATCCCGCCAGACTCATCAAGCCCATGGTGACCAGGATATCGTGGACCATGGCGATGATGGCACAGGTGGCGTAGCGAATGGCATTGGGCACCTTGCGGAAGGCATACCAGATAAAGACCAGGATGACGAGCGCCGCCGCGAAGACGGCGATGGTGGCTGCCCGCGTCACCTCGCCGCCGATCGACGGCGCCACGTTGTCAAAGGTCGAACGGTTGGTATCCAACCGCGCGACGGTGTTGAGCGCCGTCTTGAGCTGGTCGACCTTGGCGGCATCCATAAACCCGGCCCGCACCTGCCACGAGTTGTCGCCCGGCGCGCCCAGGCGTTGAATGACGGCGTTGCCCTCACCATGCTCGGTCAAAGCGGCGCGGATAGCCTCCTCGCCGGCCGGACCTTCAAATTGGAGCACGAACAAACTGCCGCCGGTAAAGTCGATGCTCAGCCGCAGCGGCGAGCCAAGCGTGGCCGTCGAGTAAATCATGGCCAACACGCCCGGCAGGATCACCGCCAGCGACAAGAGATAGTACCATTTGCGTTTTTCGACGATATTGAACACTTTACACCCCCATCAACCATTTGCGCTGGCCAAGCTTTTGGCCGACCGTTTCCATCGCCGCGCGCAGGAAAGTGCGCGTGACGACCACGGCGGTGAACATGCTGATCAAAACACCCAGGAACAGCGTGATGGCAAAGCCCTTGACGACGCTGGCTCCAAAGTTTGAGCCGAACCAGTACAAGATCGCACACGTGATGAGCGTCGACAGATTCGAGTCACGGATGGCCGTCCAGGCCCGGTCAAAGCCGGCTTCGACCGCCGCCCGCAAGCTGCGCCCGGCGCGCAGCTCTTCCTTCATACGCTCAAAGATCAAGATGTTGGCGTCAACCGCCATGCCGGTGGACAGCAAAAAGCCGGTGATGCCCGGCAGCGTCAGCGTGACCGGCACCAGCGGCAAGAGCACAATCGAACTAGGGATACCCACCTTGTAGACAGCCAGGTTGAGCAGCATGTAGGTAATCAGCGCCAGGTCAGCCAGCAAGCCGGGGAAGCGATAATAGACCAACATAAAGAACAGCACCACCAGCACGCCGATCAGGCCGGCTCGCGTGCTTTTCTCGATGCTGATCTGCCCCAGGGTTGGGCCGATGGTGCGGAAGGTTTCGACGCGCAGCGGCACCGGCAGCGCACCGTAACGCAGTTGGATCGTCAACTGCTCGGCGTCAGCCAGGGCCGCCCCTTGCCCGAGCGTGATGACCCCCTCTCCACTTGGAATAGAGCTTTGGACGCTGGGGCACGAGACGACGATCTTGTCCAGCACGATGCACAAGTAGTAGCGCCGGCCATGCACGCCTTCGTTGTTGACGGCGGTGAACTGGGCGAACTTGGTCGCGCCGGCCGCCTTGAGCTTGAAACTGACCTGGGGCTCATTCCCCAGCCGGCCGCCCACACCCGCCTGCACATCGTCGAGGTCGGCGCCTTGAATGATGGTGGTGAACACGCGGTCGGTGATGACAGCCGTGGCCGTCACAGGCAAGTTAGTCATTGACGAAAAAGACAGGGCTTCCGTGATCGTCATCTCGGCGTCGAGGCCCGTGTCGACCGTAGTACGGATGTGCGTTCCTTCTGGGATAAACTCAAAGCCGGCGTCGACGAACTCGAGCAAGGCCGTTTCGCGAATGGTGGCGATGGCCAGATCGGGATCGTCAATGCCGGGCAGCTCGACGATGATGCGGCGATCGCCCTGGGTCTGCACGAGTGGTTCGGCCACCCCCAGGGCATTGACGCGGTTTTCGACGATCACCCGCGCCTGTTCCATCGACTGGGCATCGGGCACCTGGGTTGTGTCGGCCTGCAGCATCACCTGCACGCCGCCTTTCAAATCCAGTCCCTGCCGGATGACGAAATCCCGGTCATATTTGACGGGGAAGCCAAACACATCCTGATCGATGTGAATGCCCGGATTGGTCGGCAAATCCACCCAGACCAGGACGGCCAGCAGGATGATGATGCCGATCAGCCAATTACGCGTACGTGGTTGCATATTCTTCTCCCAAGCACAAAATCGCCGCCACCGAGGGCGGCAAGGGCAGTTTGAAACCAAGCGCTTTCAAACTGGGCTATTATAGACCGACAAGGGGTGATTGTCAAGCGGACGGGCGCGACGGGGTGAGCGGCAGAGTTGTATAGGAGAATCTTTGAAATTGTGAGTACCACCCTCACCCCAACCCTCCCCCTATAAGGGGGAGGGGGAAAGCGTGCCCCTACAACAGCACGATCCGGTGCGCCCGGCAAGTCTCGATCATGTCGTCGGGCCACAGGCTGGACTGGATTTCGCCGATGTGCGCCTTGCGCAGGTAGAACATGCACAGCCGTGACTGGCCGATGCCGCCGCCGATAGACTGGGGCAGCTCGCCGGCCAAAAGCCGCCGGTGGAAAAATAACGTTTTGCGATCCTGGGCGCCACACAGCTCCAACTGCCGCAGCAAGGCCGCCTCATCCACCCGGATGCCCATCGAAGACAGCTCGTAGACGCAGTCCAGCAGCGGATAATACACCAGGATGTCGCCATTCAAGCCCTTGTAGCCATTGGACAAGAGAGTGGACCAATCGTCATAGTCGGGCGCGCGGCCGTCGTGAGCCTGGCCGCCGCGCAGCGCCCCGCCGATCCCAATCACAAACACGGCCCCAAGTTGGCGGCAGACAGCCAGCTCGCGCTCCTTCGGCGTCAAGTCAGGATAACGCTCTTCCAACTCTTCGCTGTGGACAAAGCTGATCGCCTGGGGCAAAACCGGCTTGATGGCCGGGTACAGATAACCGACATATTTTTCGGCGCGGCAGATGACATCGTAAATGCGCCGGACGATCTCTTTCAGAAAATCCAACTGGCGCTCGGCCGGGTGCATCACCCGTTCCCAATCCCACTGGTCGACGTACAGCGAGTGCAGGTTGTCCAGGTCCTCGTCGGGGCGGATAGCGTTCATATCGGTGTAGATACCCTCACCCGCTTGGTAGCCAAAATCAGCCAGGTGCAGGCGCTTCCACTTGGCCAGAGACTGGACGATTTCGGCCGAGGCTTCGTCCATGTCTTTGACGGGGAAAGCGACCGGGCGCTCCACGCCGTTCAGGTTATCGTTGATGCCGGTCCCGGCCCGCACAAACAGCGGCGCGGTGACGCGCAGCAAGTTTAACTCGAAAGCCAGGTTCTCCTGGAAAAAAGTCTTGATGCGGCGAATGGCGATCTCGGTCTCGTGGACCGCCAGCAAGGGTTGATAGTTTTGAGGGAGCATCAGGTGAGATGGCATGGGGTACTCCAAAGATGGTTTAAGGTTTCAGGGTGAAGGGTCCAGGTTCAAGACTTGCTGCGTCTGCCCAGCGCAAAGCCGGCCAGGAGTGCCAACACCAGGCACGTCCCCAAGATAATGGATAGGCTCCAAGCATCTCCAGGCATATAGTCCAAGCCCGGCGCGGGCGGAGTGGCGGGCAGCGCAGCAGACGTGGCCGGTGGGAGAGTCGGGCTGGCGGCCGGAGGCGTGGGCGTGATCGACGGTTGGCTGGTAGTCGTAGCCGGGGGCGTGGGTGTGGCCGTGGGCGGCAGGGCGGTGGGAGAGGCTGGCGGGGGCGTGAGGGTAGCACTCGCAGTCGCGGCAGCGGTAGATGTTGGGCCGGTCGGCGTGGGCATGAGGGGCAGCGCGGGCAAGAGCAGTTCCTGGCCAACTTCAATGAGGTTGACGTTGCGGATACAATTGGCCGAGATGATCGCTTCCAGGCTTGCCCCCGTGTCTCTGGCCAACCTGGCCAGCGTGTCGCCTGGCTGCACGCTATAAGTCATCCAATTCGTGGGGCGCGGCGCACAGGTAGCCGTAGGCAGCGGCGTCCCGGCACGGGTGGCGGTCGGCGCCGACGTTTGGCCGGGGGCTGAGGTTGGCGGCACGCTGGTGGGAGAGGGGAGTGGCGAGCCGCCCGGTCCCAAGGCCACCAGCTCGGCGTCGTCCCAATACATGTCGTTGTGCTTGACCGGCCATTCAGGCTCGGAACGCATAAAGACGGTGAGGACATCGCGCTCAGCCACCGCCTCGACCGTCAACTGCCCCCACGTATCGTAAAAGGCATACACGTCCGACCAAACCACCGTGTCCCCCCAGGGATTCCACCAGCCACATGGGTCGATGCCTACTTGCAGGCGCGGGTGAGCGGGCTGGTTGGAGCGACTGGGATTGTCGTCGACAGACGACCACACCTGGGCCCAGATCGTAAAGCGGTAGCGGGCGCCCGGCGTCACGCCAAAGACTTGCTGGTACATGCCTGCCTGGTGAGAGGCGTAAAACGTAAACCACTGCTGGGCGGCCGCCCCGCCGTGGACGCGATTTTCGTACACATAGGCGCTCGCCTGTTTGTATTCAGGCTTGAAATAATAGGCTTCCGGATCATCTGGGGTGCGGTCGCGCCACCAGGGGGTCCAGCCCGCCGCCACCTGAGCCTCGTTGACCCAGTTCCAAGCAGAATAATCGCCCTCGAAACCAGGGTTTTGCAGGAGGTTAGGCGAGGCTTGATAGGCGCTGCCGGCGGCCGAATCTCCCAGTCCGGGGCCAGCCATCGACACGAGAACGAGTACGATACAACATCTCACCCTCACGAGCAGGTTACGCGGGTTACAG
The DNA here is from genome assembly GCA_016931085.1 of Thermoflexales bacterium. The sequence goes on along the minus strand of JAFGFO010000389.1, from coordinate 1,517 downwards.
AACATCATAGTCACATTTGTATAGTCGTAAAGCCGTTAAGAAACCGATTTTTCCCAAAAACTCGGTTTCTGACCCGCCCCTCAGCGATTGGGGGCGTCGCCGACCGGCAAGATGACGTGGAAACGGCTGCCTGGGCAGCGTTCGGGATCATAGCCCTCACTTTCGGCCCAGATCCAGCCCTCGTGGGCCTCGGTCACGCCCCGGGCAATCGACAAGCCCAGGCCGGCGCCGCCGCCCATGAAATCCGTCTTGCTGGTGGAGCCATGAAAACTGGGGTCGCGCACCTCGTAAAAGCGCTCAAAGATATGCTCGTGCTCGGCCGGATCGATGCCGACGCCCGTATCGGCCACGGTCAAGTGGATAAAGTTTTGGCCATGCAAGCGCCCGGGCACGATGAGATGCGCCTCCTGGCCCAGTTTCTGCCCACTAATCGTGACGCTCCCACCATCGGGCGTAAACTTGATGGCATTGCCGATCAGGTTTTTAAAGACTTGCTGGAGGCGGACGTTATCGCCCCATATCGAAGGCAAGTGAGTGATCGGCTCCAGGGTGAGCGTCAACTGCCGCCTGGCGAGGCTGTCGCGATACGAGTCCGCCACCTGGGCGATAATCGAGGACAGCGACAGCGGCACGACTTGCAGTTGGAGTGTGCCAGCCTCGATGTGAGTGACATCGAGCATGTCTTGCACGATCTCGTGCAGCCGTTTCACGCCGGTGGCGATGCCCTCCAGCATCATGATCGTGTTGGAGTCCGTCTTGGGTGACGAGCGATTGACACTCACCAAGATGTCCACATAGCCACGGATGACGGTCAGGGGGGTACGCAATTCGTGAGCGGCCACGGCGATGAAACGAGACTTCATCACATCGGAGCGTTTGAGCTGCGCGTTGGCCGTCGTCAGCTCCTCGATCTTTTCCTCCAGGCTGGCCACCAGGCGCTCGCTGAATTCGCGCAGGAAACCACGTTCCTGGTCTTCGTCCACCGTTTCGCGCCGCCCGCCCAAGAACTCGCGCACCTGATTAGGCAGCGTGTCCACGTCAATCGGCTTGGGCAGATAACCGTCACAACCGGCCGTCAGGGCGCGTTCCCGATCGCCAACCATCACATTGGCCGTCACAGCGATGACGGGTGTGCCGCTCAAGCCGGGCAGGCTCTTGATCTTGGTAGCGGCCGCGTAGCCATCCAGGCCAGGCATGTTAATGTCCATCAAGATCAAATCGGGCTTGGTCTCCTGCGCCATGCGAATGCCCGTCAGCCCATCCTCGGCTTCCAATATCTCGTAGCCGGCCGCCTGCAGCACACGGCCAACCAAAATGCGGTTATTGAAATCGTCCTCGACGTAAAGGATACGTTTACGTTCTTCCACAGAAATTTACCCCCCTGTATGCTCTCCATTATAAGCGAGAGCACGAGATACGTCAAACCTGGTACTAGACCTGCCGGGTCTGAGAAACCTCCAATCGTCTAAACCAGGCGTACTGGTGGCGGACGAAGCGATGCGTGGCGTACTTGATGT
>JAFGFO010000388.1 GCA_016931085.1 Thermoflexales bacterium | reverse complement strand
GCATACATCCCCCACAATGGCGTCATTTTGCGGCCTGGCGCCCCACTTAGCTCCCCGAAAGCTCTAAGCTTTCGGGGAGCTTGCCCCTACGCCCCAACCAAAAATGGTCACACCCGATCATCCAGCCCGAGGGCGTTAAGCGTCTCCTCCCTCGGGACACCGTCCTGCCCAAACCCCATGCCCTCATAGTATCCCTGCACCATCACCTCGACATCTACAGACTTGCCGGCGAGGGGCCCCTTTGACTGCGGCGGGCTGCCGATCGCCCTGTTGATAAGGATATTGGGCCTTTCCGACCTTGGATGTCAGGTCGGGGAAAAAGTCCGGCATCCCCATGTCGACCAGGCTGTAATTTGCAGTGGTATGCCTGCCCGGCGTTGGATCGGAAACCATAGACGTGCCGATATCACCATGACCCAGGCGAATGTCGTGCATGCCTAATTCGGAGCCACCGGAATGGATGGCATAGGCTTCAGTTTTCGGGAAAAAAGAGCTCGCCACAAACACCCCATCCGCCAGCTTGTCCCCGATACCCTCCCTGGTAACGAGCAGTTTTAGCAGCGGCATGAGGTAGGTCGGATCGCCCCATACGGGCAAAAATCCGTCGGGATAGTCCGCACAGGCGAAATCCTCTTTTTTAAACACGCCTTCCTCGACCGCCTCCAGCACATAGGCGACGACCGTACCGGCCGAGATGCTGTCCATGCCGGCGCGGTTGAGATACTCGTTGGCCTGCAAAAGGAGATCTCTGTCCGCCAGCCCATACTGAGCGATACCCTCTCTGGCAGCAGCGGTTCACCACCTATGGCATTTCTGTGGGTGATGTGGTATCATAAGGCTAATAAGGTAATCCGCTTGTCCACGTCATTCATAATACCAGGAGGTTGTCATGTCTAGCATCAAGGATGGCCCTAGCTCGCGTTTCTTCTGGCCATTGCCCTTCGAGGGGGGAGTATCCCCGTCCGAGTTGAGCGGCATTTCAGAAAAGATGACCGCTGCTCTTCCTCATGCGCCGGGCGGCGAGTGCGTCTCGTGGGGCATCCCATTCACGATCGGGCGACTCGTGCCCATCCAAGGGGAGGCCATCACCGTCACCTTCAGCCCTACGACTGCCGGCTGGCTCGTCTTTTTGCATACATCCGACTTGTGCCAAATCGCCCCCGGCCCCAACGGCTTCTGGTCGCCGATGCGCGGGGAGGGGCAACTGGCCCAGCTAGCCGCCAACTATGTGATACTTTACCAGGACGGGACAGAGGAACGCGTGGCGATCCGCCGCCGGCATCACATCGGCACATTCCAGCGCCTGTGGGGTGAAAATTGTTTTGAGGCGGTGGCGCACCACAAGCCCCGCCCGGTGCGCCCCCCGCACGAGCAATTGCGTTCCGGCTGGGGATGGGCCCAGACACGCGTGGACGCGGCCGACGAGCCCACCTGGCTCAACTGGCTGTGGGCATGGGAGAACCCACACCCGGACAAGATCATCGCCGGCGTGCGTTTTGAGCCGGCGCCAGGCGGCTCGAGCACGAGCAGCGTGATCGTGTCGGCGATTTCGGCCGGGAATGTGTCGTCATTCCCCTTGCGCTGGCAGACACGCCGCAAGGCCGTGCTGTCCCTGGCCGTGGGTGAAAGCTTCCAGCACGAGCTGGACGAGCACGGGGGGTTGGCGCAAATCCAGCTTGACCTGGGCCAGGTGATTTCGGCCACGCCGCGCCTGGTATATCCCAACGAGACGTGGGGCGACACGTACAACAACCAACTGCCCGCCCGCTCAGAGCGCGACGTGCTCATCGAGTACACTGCGCACACGGAAGCCGATTTTCACCTGGCAGACGGCCGCACGATCTCGGTATCGGACCTTGCCGGCGCGAGCGGTCGCACTCAAGTGACGCTTCCCCTGCAACTGGTCGCCCCGGCGGCGCAGCGCGTCACGCTGCGCGTGGTCGAACGCCAGGCTGGCGCGTCTCGTCCGGTGCCGGTCAAGCTGCACATCCACGGCGAGTGGGGCGAGTACCTGCCGCCCGTCGACCGCCATCGCATCCCTAACTCGGCCTGGTTCGAGGATTACAGCGTGGACTTTGTCCACGGCGGGACGTGGGGAGGAAGCGCCGATACGCCTCACTATTGCACCTACATTCCGGGCGAGACGACGCTCAACCTGCCGCAGGGCAAGGTGTATATCGAGGTCGCCAGGGGGTTCGAGATTCGCCCCGTGCGCAAGGTGGTGGACATCACGCCCGAGACGCAGGAGATCGTCCTCGAAATCGAGCGCGTGCTGCCCTGGCGCGAGCGGGGCTGGGTCACCGCCGACACCCACGTCCACTTTCTCTCTCCCCCCTCGGCGCGCCTGGAAGGCGCCGCCGAGGGTGTGAACGTCGTCAATTTGCTGGCCAGCCAATGGGGCGAGCTGATGACCAACGTGGGCGACTTTGACGGCGCGACCACCTGGGGCTCCCGTGAGGCCGGGGGGGACGGCGAGCACCTGGTGCGCGTGGGGACGGAGAACCGCCAGCACGTCCTGGGGCATATTTCGCTGCTGGGTTACAGCGGCCGGATCATTGCGCCGATGACGACGGGCGGGCCGGACGAATCGGCCTTGGGCGATCCCATCGAAATCCTGCTGACCGAGTGGGCCAGGCAGTGCAAGCAGCAAGGCGGCGTGGTCGTCTTGCCGCACTTTCCCCAACCGCGCGCCGAGCATGCGGCCAGCATCGTCGACGGCAGCGTGGACGCGGTCGAGATGACGGCGTTGGGCAATCTGTACGACGGCATCAACCCATACTCGTTGTCCGATTGGTATCGCTACCTGAATTGCGGCTACCTGGTGGCAGCGGCGGGCGGCACCGACAAGATGTCGGCCAACACCGCCGTGGGGGCCGTGCGCACCTATGCCCGCCTCGCGCCAGACCTGCCCTTCACTTACGATGCGTGGATGGAAGCCATGCGGCGAGCCGAGACCTTTGTGACGTATGGGCCGCTCTTGGAGTTCATGGTAGACGGTCGTCCGATGGGCAGCCGCTTCGAGCTGTCCGCCAGCGGCGGCAGGCTGGACGTGAGCTGGCAAGTCGCCAGCGTCACGGTGCCGATGTCACGCGTCGAGCTGGTCGTCAACGGCGAAATCCGCGAGAGCCTGGCCGTAGCGCCCGACCAGGCCAGCGGGCAGTGGTCGGTCAAGGTCGACAAGAGCTGCTGGCTGGCCCTGCTGGTGCGCGGCCATTACGCCGACAAGCCCGAGATCATCGCCGCGCACTCGTCGCCTGTGATGGTCACCGTGGCCTCTGCGCCGCTGTTGGCGGCTGCCGATGCGCTGACCATCCTCGAGCAGATCGAGGGGGCGCTGGCCTACCTGGACACCGTCGGCACGCGCGCCGAGGATGCGGCCTACAAGCGGATGCGCCTGGTGTTGACCTCGGCGCACCGCTCCCTGCATAACCGCATGCACGAGCGAGGCTACTATCACGATCACACACCCGTGACCCATCACGCCGCACACGGCTGAGGCTATTCGATCCGGGCAGGTTCACGAAGAGCGTAGTACACTGAATGCAGCGCGTGAGGAATAGACAATGTCACTAGAATTTGTCTTCTACACCTTAGCGGTATTCATCGCGGTTGAGATCAGCGGGGGATTGGCGTTATACGTCTGGCAGCGCCGGAGATCCCCAGGCGCGACCATGTTGATGCTCTTGGTGACAGCCAGTACGGGGTATTCGTTGATGATTCTTTTGGCCATGTTCACCACCTCGCGCGAACTGGCCTACGTATGGTTTCACATCCGCTACGTATGTGAAGTATGGATGCCTTGTCTCCTGTTGATGATCGCGCTCGAATTCGCCGGCCGGCGGGCCTGGCTGACGCCAACAGGAGTGACGCTCCTGGCGCTTGCCCCGCTGGCAGCCACCCTGACGATCGCGGCCGGCGCAGCCGATACGCGCCTGTGGTCTACCGCCGGTCTACAGCAGCAAGAGTGGCCCTTTTTGTTTCTGCGCATCAACAGCATGGGCGCCTGGCATCCGCTGAGGTCGGCTTATTTTATGAGCTTCAACCTGGCCGCCACCGTCGTGCTGGGTTGGGTGGCGCTGCGAGACGCGGCCTGGGTACGGCGGCGGCAAGCCATCGCGCTAATGGTGGGCGCGTGGATTCCAGGTCTGTTGAATATGCTGATCCCCATCGTCCCCCTGCTTTCCGGGCATCGCATTGCCATCACGCCGTTTGCGCTGGCGCTGAACGGCCTGGTTTGGGCTTGGGCGCTGCTTCGCTACCGGCTGTTCAACCTCAGGCCCATCGCGCGCGACACCTTGATCGACAACATGGACGCGGCCATGTTGGCCATCGACGACGACGGCCGCATCGTTGACGCCAATCCCGCTGTGCGCCGGCTCACCGGTTTCGCGCCGGCTCACTTGATCGGCCAGCCGGCTCAGCCAGTCTTGGCCAAATGGCACCAGGATTCCCTCCCGTGGCTACAGGCGACCGCGAGCCTGCAGACAGAAATCAGCCTGGGGCCAGAGGGAGAGCAACGCTACTATGATCTGCGCGTCTCACCTTTGAGCGATCCCAACAGCTTACAAAGCGGGCGATTGGTGGTTTTGCACGACATCACCGCGCGGCGGCGCGCTGAAGAGGCCGCCCAACAGGCCCAACAGCGCGAGATGGCCCTGGCGAGCACGATCCAGACGAGCCTGCTGCCACAGGCCGTTCCCCTCATACCCGGCATCGACCTGGCGGCGCGCAGCCTGCCAGCACGCGAAGTGGGCGGCGATCTATATGCTTATCACAAGCTACCCGGCGGCTACGGGCTGACGGTCGGCGACGTCAGCGGCAAAGGCATCCCTGCCGCGCTGTACATGGCCGTCGCCACCACCATGCTGGAGGCCAAGGCGAGCGCGGTGCCCGATGTGGCGCAATTGTTGGCTGAGATGAACACAGCCCTCTATCCGCACATGGCGTCCACTCGAATGAACACGGCCCTGTGTTACGTCCGGCTGGAAGCGGCCGGCGCTCATTACACGGCGCACATCGGCAACGCCGGGATGGTCGCGCCCATCCTCAAGCAGCGAGACGGGTGCCATTACCTGGACATTGGCGGGATGCCCTTGGGCGTGATGCCAGAAAGCCCCGCCTACCGGTCTATGACACTCACCCTGCAGCCGGGCGACGTGTTGGTCCTCTCCAGCGACGGGCTGGTCGAGGCGATGAATGAGAGCAGCGAGTTGTACGGGTTCGAGCGACTGCTGGCGCGCATCCAAGACGCGCCCGGCGGCAGCGCCCAAGAGCTGCAAGAATGGGTCTTGTCCGACGTAGGCGCGTTCATGGGCCAGGCCGAACAGCACGACGATATGACTTTGATCGTGCTCAGGCTAACAGGCTAAAAGGCTGCCGCGCATCTGCCGCCATTACGCCCCCACCCTCACGCGCGCGTCCACGACCAGTGCGCCGTGTTCGGAGACGATCAAGGGATTGACGTCTACCTCGACGATTTGCGGCGCGTCGCACATCAAGCGCGACAGGCGCAGCAAGCCATCCACCACGGCCGCCACGTCGGCCGCCGGCTGCCCTCGCACGCCGCGCAGCAGCCGGCCAGCCTTGACCTGGTCGATCATCGCCTCGGCCTCGCAGCGCGCTAGCGGCGCCAGGCGAAACGACACGTCGGCCAACACCTCGGCGTAAATGCCGCCCAAACCGAACATGACCACCGGCCCAAAGGAGGGGTCGCGCCGGCCGCCCAGGATGACTTGCTGGCCAGACGCCATTTTTTGCAGCAGCACCCCCTCGACCCGCGCCGAGCGTGACAGCCGCGAGAGCATGTCGTCCACCACGCCGGTCAGCGCATGGTCATCGGCGACGTTCACCACCACACCCCCCACGTCGGACTTGTGCGAGATGTCTCCCGCCACGACCTTGACTGCCAGGGGATAACCCAGGCGAGCAGCCAGGCCGAGCGCCTGTGGGGCGTCGGTAGCCAGGCCCCACTCAGCCAGGGGCAGGCCGCACGCGCCGCACAATTGGAGCGCGCGATCGAGGGACAACTCGCCGGACGCGCCGGCCAGCGCCTGCTCGATCGCCGCGCGGTCGTAGCCGGCCAGCTCGCTCGCCTCCACTGGGGGGAGCGGGCCAGGCCGGGCGTAAAAGTCGCGCGAGGCGGCCAGAGCCTGCACGGCGTCGTCGATGTCGGTAAAGAGCGGGAAATCCAGTTGATCTTGAAACTCTACTACCACCCGCATCTCGTCCGGCACGCAAGCGGCGACAGGCAAATCGAACTGGCGTGACAAGCGGGCGATGGTTTGCAGCAAGCGCACCGAGCCGGGGTGCTCGGCCGGCGAGGTGCGCGCGTGGATGAACAAGACGGCGTCCGCACGCGCGGCACCGGACTTGGTCAAGGCGGCCGCGTTCAACTCGAGCGCGTCTTGAAGCAGCCGGCCGCCTATATCGAAATCGAAAATCAGGCCCAGGTCGAGCGGGTTGGCCGGCTCCAGCACGCCTGCCCGGAAGGCTTGCCGGGCACGGGCCAGGAACTCGGCGCCAAAGGGAAGGAGGCGAAAGCCATGCGCCTCGGCGGCGTCGGCGGCGATAACGGCGTGCCCGCCCGATCGGGCGAACACGATCAAGTTGCGCCCGCGCACCGGCGGCAGCGTAAACGACTTGGCGCACTCGACGGCCTGGCGAAAGCTGGAACAGGCCACCATGCCCGCTTGTGCGGCGGCCGCCTCGACGAGGCGCTCGTCCGTGGCCAACGCGGCGGTGTGCGAAATGGCAACGGCCGCGCTGCTCGAAGATACATTGGCCTTGTGGAGCACGACCGGCTTGCGCGCCGCGCGCGCCAGCTCGAACAAGGCCCGCCCGTCGGCCAGGCTTTCCAGGTACAAGCACACCAGACGCGTTCGCTCGTCGTCCAGCAAATAGGGCAGGTAATCGACCTCGTTCAGGTCGAGCTTGTTGCCCATGCTGACGACCAGGCTCGTCCCCAGGCCGGCCGCCTGCAGAGCAAAAACATAACTCAGCGTCACCCCCCCGCTTTGAGCCAACACGCCGATGGAGCCAGGCCGCAAGGCTGCGCGCAAAAGCCGCACGAACGGCAAGCACGTGCCGTAGGCGGGGTTCAGCACACCCAAGCCGTTCGGGCCGACGACGCGCACGCCCCAGCGGCGCGCCACCTGCTTGACACGCGCCTGGAGTTCCTGGCCGGCCGCGCCAAATTCGCCAAAGCCGCCCGAGGCGATCACGACGTAGCGGATACCCTTTTGCCCACACGCCTCGATCAGGTCCGGCGTGCTGGCGGCCGGCACCAGCATGGCGGCCACGTCGACGCCGTCCGGGACCTGGTCGAGCGAGGCTACAATGGGGCGTCCGAAAAGCTGCCCGGCCTGGCGGCCCACTAGGTACAGGGTGCCGGGATAGTTGAACTCGATCAAGTTGGCCACAATGTTGCGAGCCAGGTTATCGTCGCGCTCCGACACGCCGACGACGACGACGCTCGACGGAGAAAAAAGCTTGTCCATAAAAACCTCTCACTTTTCGAATACGAGGCTCCTGGCCGGGGGCGCCGGCCAGGACACCATCTATTATAACAGATTAATGAGCACATCAGTGGTCATGTCGTGTCAAAAGTCGCCGTGGACAGCCAACAAGACCGCTTTGGCCCTGCGGTACAGAAAAGTGCGAGGCCAAGAGTCCGCGATCGCGCTTTACACGGCTATAGGTCTGTGGCGTTCTTGTGGATGACATGGTATCATAGCGTCATGATAGAGCGGCAAGGCGTACATAGAAATACATCCGCAAGCCAAAACGAAATTGCACACAAGCTAATAGGAAATAACCATGAATAAAATCTTGCATGTCTTGAACGAGTTCCCCAGGAAATTCTGGGTCGTCGTGCTGACGTCCTTCATCGACCGTGTGGGCGGGACGATGCTCTTTCCCTTCTTCGCGTTGTACATCACCGCACACTTCGAGGTGGGCATGACCCAAGCCGGCATCATCCTGGGAATATTTTCCATCTTTGGCCTGTTGGGCGGGATGATTGGCGGCGCGCTCACCGATCGCTTCGGGCGGCGCAAGCTGATTTTGTTCGGGCTGGTCTTTAGCGCGCTCAGCACCCTGACGCTCGGGACCGTCAGCGAGTTTGTGGCGTTGTACCCACTTGCAGCCGTGATCGGCTTGCTAGGGGACATTGCCAGCCCCGCTCACGGGGCGATGATTGCCGACATTCTCCCGGAGAAGCAGCGCCAGGAAGGCTTTGGCATCCTGCGAGTGGTCGGCAACCTGGCGTGGATCATCGGCCCAACCATTGGGGGATTTGTGGCCACCAGGTCTTTTTTTGCCCTGTTTGTCACGGACGCCGCGATCAGTTGCCTGGTCGCCGTGTTGTTCTACGCGCTCATGCCAGAAACCAAGCCGCAGGGCCAGGTCGAGCAAGCTCACGAGAGCATCCTGGAAACCTTCGCCGGCTACAGCCTGGTCCTGCGCAATTTTGCCTACATGGCCTTTCTGATCGCCGCCATGCTGATGGGCGTCGTGTACCAGCAATTGTACAATTCACTGTCGGTGTACCTGCGTGACCACCACGGCATCCAGCCGCAAGGCTACGGTTTCTTGCTGACGACCAGCGCCATCACCGTCATCCTGTTCCAGTTTTGGGTCACGCGCCTCATCAAGCGCCGCCCGCCTTTCTTGATGATGGCGCTCGGAACGGTTTTTTACATGCTCGGTTTTGGGATGTTTGGCTTTGTTTCGCTCTATGGCTTGTTTGCGCTGGCGGTCGTGATCATTACCATTGGCGAGATGATCGTCGTGCCGACCTCACAGGCATTGGCAGCCAACTTTGCGCCGGTCGATATGCGCGGCCGTTACATGGCGGTCTTTGGATTGAGTTGGGGCATCCCGGCTGCCCTTGGCCCTGGCGCGGCCGGGATCATCTTGGACAATTATAACCCCAATCTCCTGTGGTACGTTGGCGGGATCTTGTGCGCGATTTCGGCCTTGAGCTTTTACGCCTTGCACCTGCGCTTGGGCGCGCAAGAACGCTTTGCCCCAACCAGGCCGGAAGCCCTTCCTGCCTAAATTGCCTGGCTATTCCGATAGCCCATTAGCATTTTTGCCCAATTTGTCCTATAATGCAAATACCAATGGACGACAAAAAGTATTTATCCATCGCGGACTGCGAACGGTGCAAACGCATCCCGCAGAAAATGGCGGGGGATGTCACCTCGGAAGAGCTCAAAATCATCCCCCCCGAAGTGAACGAGCTCTCGACGGTCGGTGCTGTCTGAAAATGATTGGGATAACTCTGATCGTCAGACCGTTACGAGTCCTTCAAGATCAACGGCACGTACACAGAATAGGGCAACTGCGGACTGCCTTCAAACAGCCACAGATCGACCCTGACCGTCTGCGGGCTGGCCTGCGTGCGGCTTTGGGGGGCGCCGGCGACCGTGATATATCCCGTATAGCGCCCGCGGCCGAGGCCGCTCTTGTCGACGCTCACCGAGCGGCAGCGAGGGTCAAAACCCCGGCAGGCGGACAGACTCAACCAGGAGGTCTTGGTCGTGAACGCCGGCGTGAGCACGCCTCCTCCCTCGTTGCTTGCCCACAGCGCCTGCGCGGCCGGGTCGGGGCCGTCTATGTAGGCTCGGAAGATCAGGCGAGCCTTGTCCACCTGGAGGCGCGGCAGCGGAATGACGCCGGAGAGCACGGCCGTCACCGAGATCTCTCCCCGGTGAAGCGGGTCGCTCCCGGCGGTGTATTCTTCGCCGTCGGACCAGCGGTCCCAATCCGTATCGGGCCGGTGCGGGTCAGTCCTCAGGCGATACTCTTCCAGGTTGGTCAGCCCGTCACGATCGGGGTCGGCGTTCAGATCGGTGATGTCGTGCGCGATCTCCCAGTCGTCCGGCACGCCGTTGTGGTTGGCATCCACGCCGTCCGTCAGCAGCAGCACCAGCTCGTTGGACAGCGGCCCAAGCCGCCCGCCGGCGTCCACCGCCTGCACCACAAAGTGATAGCGGAAGCCCATTGCCAGCCCCTCGACCTCCATAAAGCGCCAGCCCAGCCTGGGTACCAGTGTGAGAGGCGAAGGCCCATTCGCTGCGCCCGACCCGGGCAGTCCTGGCCCAGCCGGCGCCTCGCGAGCATAGTATAGCAGGTAGCGGCCACAAGGCGGAAACACGCACAGGGGTAGGACGGGGGTCCACGTCAGCACAAGCGAGTGGGTGAGCTCCACCGTCCCGGTGGTCTTTACCGTCCCGGTCAGCGGCGCGGGCGACAGCACCAGAGCGGGCGGGTCGAACGAGACCACGTGCGAGATATAGTGATCCTGGTAAACGCTCAGGTTGCCGCTGGCATCGTAGGCGCTGGTCTTGACATCGACCATATTGCCGCCGTTCAGCCCGCCGATGCGCACACATTCCTTGGGCCGGTCGGGTGGAGGCGGATAGGGCACCGCCGCCGGCACGCGCAGCTTGCGCCCTCGCCAGGAGCCCTGCCAGTCCTGGGTCCAATACAGCAGCACGTAGCCGGCCAGGTCGTGCTCGCGGTTCGGTTCCCAGCAAGCCTGCACGGCGTCGCCCAGGTCCACCAGCGTGGGGGAGATGGGCATGGCCGGCGGTGTGGCGTCCGTGATCTTGATCGTCCCCGGCGCGTGGAGCGTCACAAAGCCCGGCAGTTGCCCGGACAGCGAGTACGGCCGCGTCTGCGTGAGATAGCCCGGCGCGACGAGCTGCGGCTCGCTCACCTGCGCATAGACGTGGTAGCGCCCGCTCGCCAGGTACGACATGTCCCACTCGAACTGGGTCGCGGTGATGGGCAGGTGCTCCACGATCACGCCACCACACTTTTGATCGGGCGTCAGCACACTCGTCTCCGTCACCGAATAGTACAGGCTGATGGCAAGCGGGCTATCGGCCGGCGCGCCCCATTGGATGGTGTAGGAGATGTTGTTGGTGGCAAAGACCTCATCCGCCGCCGGCGTATCCAGCGTGACCGGCGGCGCCTTCTTGTTGGCGAAATAGGCCATCTGGTAGTTCGTCTCCAGCGTGGCGCTGCTGACCCGCGCGTACCAGGTGCCCACGGCAGGGTTCCTGGTCCCGTACAGGATCGCGTTTCCCTCCCCCAAGGTCATCGAAACCGCCACGCCAAAGCTGGCGGCATTGTCCGGCGTGATCTCGTCGCCATCCGGGTTGACGAGCGTGAGCTGCGGCGCGCCCTGGTCCCAGCTCATGCCGACCAGGAACGAGCCGGTGTTGGCGCTGACCGTGAGCGGCCGCGTATAGACCGGCGCGGATGGGTCGGGCACGCCCAGGACGGTGAAAGCGGCCGGCTTGCCTCCAACGAGCGGCGCGCGCGAGGGACCGCGTCCCGCCGCCATGGCCACGCTGGCCGCGACCGAGCCGCCGTACTGGTCGATCAACACGTGATCGTCGCTGCCCAGGATAAAGTCAAAACCGCTGCTAAAGCCATAGTAGAGGCCGATGTCGTAACCGGCGACGCTAAAGGCGCCCTTGACACCCCACTCGTAGGCCGTGCAAGCGGCGTTCGAGCAGAACTGGCCAAAGGCGACCGCGATCCCAAAGGTGATGTCGCAAGGCGGGATGTCGATCCACCACCACTCGAAAGCTTGCCCTTCGTGGATCGTGATCCGGGCGCTGATGCTGCCGGCAAAGTGCGTCTCGTCGTCGTCAGGCAGCCAGGAGTACTTGTGCTGCCAGCCCTGGCCCTTCCAGAGGTGCGCGTACACCTGACCGGTCAGCCAGTCGCTGTAGTGGGCGCCCACGTCCACGCCGGTATCCAGCGGGTCCCAGCTTACCCAGGCGTGACCCTCGAAGCCGACCGCCGCGATGACGCGGCCCGAGGCCTGGATGTCGAACAGGCCCCGCGTGTCAATCGTCACCGTCGCCGAGCCGTCCACCAATCCCGGCCCGGCATAAAAGTGCACGTCCCTCAGTTGAATCTCGGTGTGGCTCTCGTCCAGTGTGACCCGCCCCGTCAGGCTATCGACCCAGACACCCGTGTTGCCGACAGGGATGCCCGGGCTGCTCTTGAAGCTCAGGCTGACCTGGCGCAGGCTGGACTCGCACAGGTAGAACTCGGCCGCGATCATCTGGCTGGGGTTCGTATCCGAGCCCAGGCCGGGCAGGGCCAGCCTGGTCTCGCCGTGGATGACCGTCACCGGGCTGGTGTCGGCCGAGTCGGGACAGGCTCGCCTTTCAACACTCACCTCACCCTCGAAGGAGCGGAAGCTGAACGGCACGCCCACATCGCTCACCGCATTTGGCTGGTCGGTGCTAAAGACCTTCAGTTGGCCTGGCCGGCTGAACATCACCGTCTGCGCGTTGCCCGTCACCGTCACGTCGGGCATTTTCCACTTGCGGTTCACGAACGTAAGTGTATCGTCGGGGGCACGCACGTCCAGGCAGTTGCCCTGGCAGTAGGCGATGCCGCCACCCGGGGCGGGCAGGCCCGCCTCGAGCGGCAAGATGAGGGACTGGACCTCCAGCCAGGTCCCGCCCAGCCCGTCCGGCTGGACGATCCGGCCGGCCGCGTTGCGAAGGTTGGTAAAGCGGCCGGGGGGCATAAAGTGCTGTGTGTCCAGGTCCACGCTCCAATTCGAGCCAAAGTGAAGCGTGAGGCTGCCGACGCTGGCCTGGCTTGGCCCGCCCTGGAACGCGAGCGTAGAGTTGCTCGGATAGGCGCTCGCCGAGACCCACCAATTCAGCAAGAAGGTAAAGGTCTCGGTGCTGTTGGGAGCCGTTTCAACCTGGCGCGTGAGAGTGGCCGTGCCCTCGGCCAGTTGGCTCTGCACGTCGATCTTGATATCGGCGGAGGTGGCGTCGTTTGCGTCCAGGGGGAGGACGTAAACAGGTGGGTAGGAGAAATCTATCCTCAGATGGCCATAGTCAGGCTGGGCGGGGTTCGGAAAGCCATGGAAATCTCCCTCCCAAATGAGCTGCATGGCAGGCGTAGTGGACGGCGGGTCAAAGTAAGCCAGGTAGACCAGCCCTTTAGCGCCGGACAGGCTCAAGGTGCCTGCCCCCTCGTTCAGATAGATCGGCCCATTCACCGCCACCAGCGACTGGGTGCTGCCACTGGCCGCCCAACCGACGAAGGGGGCGTGGCCGTTCTGGACCTTGCGCGTCTTCCAGGCGGGCGCGGCCGGGTTGGGATCAAAGCCGTCCTCCGCATAGACGCGGTACGGCCCCACGTCGTGGTAGGGTGTGATGACCGTGGGCTGCGTCACTTGCAGGCAGCCGCCGGTCTGCGGGTCGGGAATAGCGTCGAGGGCGCAGGCGATCACCTTGACCTGGACCGTCACCGTGACCGGATCGACCAGGGATGCCTGCCGCGAAGCGGAGCTGACCAGGGACGGTATATACAAGGCATCACCCCGGTAATCCAGGACCAATCCCCACACGCCGCCCTCGCCGCTCTTGACCTCGAAAGCGCCGCTGCGGGCCTGGCTCGAATCTTTGAGATGCCAGAACCCTGAGCCAATTGGCTGAAAGGCCCGCGCGCGCATCCAATTCGAGGGGGAAACGTCGATCCACACGCGCGTGTCGTCCACCAGCGTCAGATCGAACGCGCGCAGAAGCTCGGTGGAACGCATAGTAAACGTGTGCGTGTAGGCCGTGTTGGCCGTGAAGAGCAGGCCGCCCGGGAACGGCTCCGAGCTGCGCGCCTCGATCACGTAACGGTTGAGCTCGGCGTTGCGCGGGTCGTCGTAATTGGGCGGGTGCACCCGCGCCCGCATGCCCTGGGTGGCGGGGTCCCCGCGAAAAATCACGTAATTGGGCTCGCCAAAAGTGCCCTGGGACAGATCACTGCCGCACATCCAGTTCCCCGAGCACACGATGTCCATTGCCAGGTTGCCCGCCTTCAAGAGCCGCACGTCGTCAGGGCCGACGATCTTTCGCTGCAGGCCCTTTACGCCAACCGCGGTCCAGTTGCTGCCGCTGGCAGGCAGGTTATAGCTGTGATAGCTGCGCGCAAAATCCGCCCCACTGGTGGGGGGGGACGGAGGATCGTCGTTCCCGTAATGATAGGGCACGCCATCTTCCAGGGTAGGCGGCGTATAGGTGATGAAGAGCATGATGCCTCCCCCACTGGAAAGCTGCCACATCCAGGGCTTGTCCTTGAACATCTCATCCGCAGGCCAGAGAGAAGGGTGCGGGATCTCGATGAACTGGCAAGTGTTGCCGCTGCAGCTCCCTTCGTCGGCCAGCGCAAGCTCCAGGCCGTAATTCTGGCCGTCGAGCCAGTCCGAGACGATGCCGGCCGCGCCGGCCTGAAGCGTCCAGAGCTCGCCCATATAGATCGACGAGCCATAAGCGGGCGCAAATGTTGCCAGGGCACGCACTCCATCCACCGGGCTCGGGTCCACCTGGTAATTGCCCCACGCGACCGAGCCTGGGTCCCACTGGCTGGTCACACGGCGCACCACGACGTCGGCGGTGGCCATAACCGGCGTGCCACCCAGGACGTGATAATAGCCCCGGATGGGCGTGAGGATCAGCTCGGCCTTCTCGATGGCATAGCCGGGGGGCAGATTGGGCAGCGCGTTGAAGCGGATCAGGCTGCGCTGGGTGGCGTTGGGACAGTCGGGGCGGCGCCCGACGGCGATGCACGGAGCGGGGTCGTCGCTTGGGTGCAGTTCCCAGGCGCAGAAAGCCGCATTGATGAGCTTGACGGCATCTAGCGGCTGAAGCACCTGCATGGTCGGGTCGAGCACCGCCGGGTAGGTGCGCCCCGGGTCGGCCCACCAGGCCCAGGCTGTGTCCACCGCCACCTGCCATTCGCCCTCTTGCTGTGGCGCCAGCCGGTAGCGCCCGCTTGTGCCGGTTCCGGGCCTCGCCTGTTCGAACGCGCGCGCGGGCGCCAGCGCCAGGACCGTCTGCCCCTGGGCATCGCGGATTTCCACCGCGCCGGTGGTGGTGAAAGCGTCGCTTTGCCGTGCCCCGTCCGCATAGAGTCCGGCGCCGCCCAGCAGGTGCAGCGTCGCGCGCAGGGTGAGGAATGTACCCCCACCCCCCTGGCCCTCCTCGCCCGCACGCGGGAGCGGGGGGGAGGCAAAGACGAGGCTCTGCTCCACCTGGCCCGGGCCCGAGCTCAGCTCCTCGCTCAGGCCGGGGAGCGTCCAGTTGTGCGTGTAGTGAATCGTGCGGCCATCTTTTGACAGCGTGCCGGTGACGGCCGCGCCCGCGTCCAAGACCTCGGCCAGCACCGTCTCTTCCCCTCCGGCCGCGGTCAGGACCACCGACTGGGGCTCCCACCCCACCAGGTTCTTGCCGTTCTGCAGGCGCAGCACGGCCTGCCGCTCGCCCGCGCTGATCTTGAGCGCGTTCGTCCGGTTCACAAAGCCGCCCGGCACGCTCTCAAAGCGCGCGTCGATCGGCTGCCAGGAGCCATCCTCGGCCTGGTAGTTGATCGGCGACGAGGAAATGAGGGCCTGGCGCCGCCCATCGCCCAGCTCCCGGTCAGAGACGTAGGCCGAATCCAGGAGGCCAGGCGTCGAGCGCGCTTGCGAAGCGCTCGAAGACGCGGGCTGGGTGAGCACCTGCTGAAACGATATGGCTTGGGATTGAGATGGATCGGGCTGTGCCGGGGCCTGGGCCGCCGGTGGGCCGACCTCGAGCGCTTGCGCCGCCGGCTGGGGGGCTGTCCTTGGCGCCGCCACCTGGGCGATGGGCGCCGCGCAGTTGGCCAACAGAACGCTCAGTGCTATCACGGTGGCAAAAAATGACTGGGTTTTCATGAGAGTCCTTTCAATTGCTATTCGCGGCTTGCCGCGTCTTTCGCTTCGCACTCTGCCCCCGGCGGGCCGAAGCGGTCAATCAAAAAAGCTGCCAAGGCCTCCAGGCTGGCAAAGCCATGCCGTTGGCCTGTGCGCGGATCCTCCAGGCTAAAGCGCCGCGTGCCAGTCTCGGAGCGCTCGCCGCGCTCTTCCCAACACCGCAGCAAATATACCCAACACGTAAAAGGGAAGGAGGTGGATGACCAGGTAGTCTACAGCACTACCTATTTTCGGGAGAGCATAGTCACCTGTTCCGAAGCCCCAGGGCGCCGAGCAGCAGGCAGCCAAGCAGCAACGCCATCACTACCCCTGATCCCATGCCAGGCTCAGTCCGGAACGCAACCAGGCTCACGCTCGCCGGCAGCTCGACACTGGCCGTGGCCTGGGGCGTGTTGCCGGCGCCTTGGGTCGTGGCAGAGATGTGCGCGGTGCCCGTCAGGGCCGAGCTAAGATATGCAATGGCCACACCGCTGCTGACCGCCGAGCGTGCCGAGATGGCGCCCAGGTCAGTGCTGAACGTGACCAGGCTGCCATCGGGTGCGGGATCGCCCAGGCTATCATCGACCGTCGCCCTCAGCGTGACAACGCCGCCCACGCTCCGCGCCGCGGAGCCGGCCTGCAGTTGGGTAATGGTGTAAGGGACGTTGACGCGCGGTGAAGAGGCGTAGGTGTCATCGTCAGCGGTGGGCGTCGACTGCCCGCCGCTTTGGGCCCAGGTGTAATCTGAGCGCGATGCCGCCGCCAACTGCGCGTCGCTCAGCTTGGCCAGAAGCTTATTCATCGCCAAGCAGCCGTTCCCGCTGCAGGGCGGCGGGCCGGCGAAAGCGTAGGACCAGAAATAGAGATGGTAAGCGGCACAGTGTTCTCGCATATGGGTCGTGTCATACGACTCGAAGGTGGGGGCCATGTCCGCGTACAACATCATCGGCTCGAGCGCGGCGTTCGAGTCGCCCTCTGGCTCCACGGTCAGGACGGACGAGCGGTACCATTCGAACAGCGTGCCTGTGGGCAGCAGCTCGGCGACGTACTGCCGGATGGTTTCTCCCGTCGTCTTGTCATTCAAATAAGTCTTGGCGCCAATGGACCAGTAGGGGTCCAGCAAGGCCACCCGCGTGGGACGCAATTCCTCCGGCACCAAGCCAGCCTCGATCCCGTCGTCCACCAGCTTGGCCAGGCGCGTCGCCATCTGGTTGCCCAGCGAGTGACCGGCGATGCGGATGTTCCCGCCGGTATAGTCTTGCTCCGTCATCGCTGCCAGGTACGTTTCGTAGAACAACTCCGCCGCGCTGGGCGTGCCGGCCGGCGCTTCCTCGTAACTGCTGCCATCCTTTTTCCAACGCATGCGCTGCGGCCCATCGTTGACCCAGATCTTGGCCTCGGCATCTGTGACGACGGTTTCGTCGGCAAACTGGTTCCAATAAAAGATGCCAACGTTCCACCCGCCGCTGATCCAGGCGTTGGCCGTGTCGACGTTTTTGGCGACCAGCTCGATATAGGTGTAGGTGAAGTTGGGTGGGCTCGATTTCGAGATGCCCGGCTGCCAGCCATGCACAAAAATCAAGGTCGGCTTGGCGGAGTCGAAATAGAGATTGGCCTCGCCGGGAACGAATTTTTGGTTGGCGTCGTTCGTTCCAAACCAATACAGGCCATAGCTCAACACGTTGGGGTCGTAGGCCGTGGGAGCGGTCTGCGCAGGTTCCGGCGCCAGCGTGAGCAGGCTGATACTCACTAGTGCGACGACGAGAAAGCGATTCCAATGGTCCTTTAGCATAATACACCTCGCTATGTAGTCGTTCTGATGCAATCCAGGTAGTCCCCCTGGTCGAGGGCTACTTGTAGCCTATCTTATTGTATCACCCCTCTTGCCAAAACGCAATGCAATGTACTCAGCCAGGGCAATCGCATCTAATCCAAAAAACCCTTAAAATGCTCTTGTAGGGGCGATGCAGAGTTGCTCCTACGGTTATTTTCGAACCACCCCTACGGTGTGCACCTATTTTTCAAGATATGGTACAATGCGCTTATCGCTTGAGACCGAACGATTGGGTCTCGTATCATCAGATTGAATATCACAGGAGAAATGACGTGAAGAATCTATCCTCATTCATTCGCAGCCTGACTTCCAAGCTGGTCCCCTTCACACCAACGCCGGCCGTGGCGACGGTGGGGAATACTCGTAAGCTCGATCAAAGCCCGTTCTATTTCTTCAGCTCGGACGACCGTGACAAAGTGGAGGTCACTCGCCGGCGCAGGGATGACTCAAGCTCCGGCAAGCGCGAGCGAGCCGAGGCCCCCAGCCGCCGGCGCGAAGACAGCGCTGCCCCACCCACGCCGCGTTCGAGCGGCGGCAGCTCTATACCCAGCGGCGGCCGGGCCGCGTCGGGCGGCGATGCCTCTCTGTCGATCATAGCAGCCCTGCTCAAGATCTTTTTGTCCCTGCCCACACCCCTCAAGCTGGGCGTGCTGGCGATAGGCTGCTGCGTCGGGACTGTCGTGCTGTTCATGTTTCTCCAGTCCCCGACCATGCCGGCAGACCTGGATTCGTATGGCGTGCCGTCGACCTCCGCCCCCGCCGACTGGATCGAGCCGGCCACGGCCACGCCGCGCCCGGCTCTCCCCACCCGGACGCCGCGCCCGGCGGGCGCGCCCTCGAGCGGAGACAAGTGGCTCGTCATGCTCTACCAGGACGCCACCGACAAGACCCTGGACCACGATATTTACCTTGACCTGAACGAGGCCGAGCTCATCGGCTCGACGGAGCAGGTGCAGATCGTCTCGCAGATCAAGCGCTATCAGGGCCGCGGGCAAAGCAGCAGCGCCTGGCCAACTACCAAGAGATTCTACGTCACGCGCGACGACGATCTGTACACGGTGAACTCGCAGGAGGTGGCGGACGTGGGCCGGGTCAACATGGCCGACCCCAATACGCTGATCGACTTTGCCACCTGGGCCATCCAGACTTACCCGGCCGATAAACACGTCCTCATCTTGTCCGATCACGGCATGGGCTGGCCGGGCGGCTGGTCGGACCCGGCCGCGTCTGGCTCGGGCAACGCCCGCATTCCCATGGTCAGCCAGATAGGCAACTTGATGTACTTGAACGACATCGACAAGGCCCTGGAACAGATTCGAGCCCGGACCGGCCTGGACAAGTTCGAGTTGATCGGCATGGACGCCTGCCTGATGAGCCAGGTGGAGGTCGTGACGGCCTTGGCGTCGCACGGCCGCTACGCCGTCCTCTCCGAAGAGACGGAGCCGGCCCTGGGTTGGGCGTACACCAGCTTCCTGGACACCCTGGTCGGCAACCCTGACGTGACGGGGGCCGAGCTGGCCCAATCGATCGTCCAGACCTACATCGTCGACGATCAACGCATCGTGGACGAGCGGGCGCGGGCCGAGATGACCGGCCGGGGCTCGCTGATGGGAGGGATATTTGGCGCCAGCGCCGTGCCCAGCGCCGCCCAGTTAGCCCAGCAGTTGGGGCAAGACGTCACACTGTCGGCGATCGACCTGCAGGCCGTTCCGGCCCTCCTGGAGGGCTTGAACAATTATGCTTTCACGCTCCAGAAGGCCGATCAGAGGGCCATCGCCCAAGCGCGGAGCTATGCCCAGTCTTACACCAGCATTTTTGGCGAGTCGGTGCCGCCGTCCTACATCGACCTGGGCAATTTCCTCCAACTGCTCTATCGCTCGGTCAGCGAGCCGGCGGTGGCGCAGGCTGCCCAACAATTGGCCTCGTCCATCGAAGCCGCCGTCATTGCCGAAAAACACGGCCCCGCCAAGCCAGGCTCGACTGGCCTGGCGATCTATTTCCCGAATTCTCAACTCTACAAGAACTCGGTCACCGGGGCGGAGTCCTATACAGCGATCGCCGACCGCTTTGCGCGCGAGTCGCTGTGGGATGATTTCCTGGCCTACTTTTACACCGGCAAACGCTTCACACAGGCGGCGGGGGCGGTGGCTGTCCCAGCACGTGGGACGACCATCGTCGCGCCAGCGGCGGGCCAAATCCAGGTGTCGAGTGTCACAGCTTCCGGCCAGGCGGTGGCGCCTGGCCAGACGGTGAGGTTGAGCGTCGATATCGACGGCCAGAACGTCGGCTACGTCAAGCTCTTTGCCGGTTTCCTGGATCAAGCCGCCAACTCGCTCTACGTCGCCGACGAGGACTATGTGCAGAGCAGCGATACCCAGCAGATGAGTGGCGTCTATTACCCCGTCTGGCCGGAGAGCGGCCGCTTCACCATCGAGTTCGAGTGGGAGCCGATCGTGTTCGCGATCAACGACGGGACGCAATCGGTGGTCGCGCGCTTCTCGCCCGAGACCTATGGGGCATCCTCGGCTGACGCCGTCTACTCGGTCGCGGGAATCTATACCTTTGCCGATGGCAGCGGGACACGGGCCGCGCGCCTGTATTTCCGCGACAAGCTCTTGCGCCAGGTCAT
>JAFGFO010000387.1 GCA_016931085.1 Thermoflexales bacterium | reverse complement strand
CCTGCCACAGGCGCGGCGGCTATCCGCAGGACGCCTTTGGCGTAGAAAGCCGCCCTACAAAACGCTCTCTCCGACAGCCTGCTAGGGTGGCAGCATTTCTTTTTTTGCAATACTGGTCAATGCCACGTCACTCCTCGGGAACCTCAAGCGCCCATAGCTCACTCCCATGGACATCGTCCCATCCCCCGAAAAAGAAGGTGCCGTCCACGTCGATCAGATCACCTGGAAGCGGGCCACTCTCAACAACCAAAACAGTGCCGGCGGCTGTGCCATCACTCTTCCACAGCCCGCCCCCCCGTATCTCATCCCATGCGCTGAAAAAGAGCACGCCATTCACGTTGGCCAGATGCGTCAGGTTCGAATCGACGGACGTTGGCCAGCTATCTGCAATCCGCACAGTGCCGGCGGCCGTGCCGTCGCTCTTCCACAGTTCCCAACGCCCGGCGTTGCCACGGGCGCGGAAAAAGAGCGTGCCACTCACATTGGTCAGGTACGCCAGGTCCGATGTGTGAATGTCTGCGACCTGCTGGGTGCTGGCGGCCGTGCCGTCGCTACTCCACAAGCCTGTCCCCGCGAAGAAAAAGAGCGTGCCATCCACGTTGGTCAGGGAGCTTGGGCTTGAACTCTCCGTGCCTGGTGTGATGTCCTTGACCATGACACTGGCGGTGGCCGTGCCATCGCTTTTCCACAACTCCCAGCCGTGGGCGTCGTCCCATACGCTGAAAAAGAGTGTGCCATCGACGTCGATCAGATTGCCTGGAGCCGGACCGCTGTTATCAATCACCATCACCGTGCCGGTAGGTGTGCCGTCGCTCCTCCACAACTCGTACCCGGCGCCGCCATCTTGTAACTGGAAGAAGAGGGTGCCGCCTATGCTGACCAGGTAGTGTGGGAATGAGCTGTCGCTGCCGGGGTGGATATCCGCGACCAGAGTGATCCCGCCGGTGGCGCCGTCACTCTTCCACAGCTCGTTGCCATGTACGCCGTCATCGGCGAAAAAGAAGAGCGTGCCATTCACGTCGGTCAGATAGTCTGGCTTCGAGCTGGCGCTCCCCGGGTTGATGTCCGCGACCTGCACGGTGCTGCCGGGTGTGCCGTCGCTCTTCCACAACTCTCGGCCGTGGACGCCATCGCCCGCGCCGAAAAAGAGCGTGCCATTCACGGGGGTCAGGCCAGAGGGAGACGAATGACAGTCCGGGCAGATGTCGGCGACCATGACGGTATCCGTAGACGTGCCGTCGCTCCTCCACAACTCCCAGCCGTGGATGCCGTCGTTCGCGCCGAAGAAGAGGCTGCCGTCCATACCGCTCAGATAGGAGGGGGATGAGCTCGTCGTTTGAGTGTCGTTGATATCTTTGACCAGGGTCGTATTGGCTTGTGTGCCATCGCTTTTCCACAACTCGGTGCCGTGAGCTTCGTCAAAAGTGACAAAAAAGAGCGTGCCACCTACATCAATCAAATTGGACGGATTTTGCTCCTCCTCCCCATATTTGTACCAATAGTCCTTTGACCAAGGGAGTATCTTGACCATAACAGTGCCGGCGGCGGAGCCATCGCTCTTCCACAGTTCCGAGCGGCCGCCACTGCCGGCAATGAACAAGAGTGTGCCGTTCACGTCGGCCAGGTGCCTCGGATATGAACCGCTTGGATATGGATCGCCGCCTGGGTAGATATCTATCACGACAGTGCCTGTGAGTGTTCCGTCGCTCTTCCACAGCTCCATGCCGTGGACGCCATCATCGGCGCTGAAGAAGAGCGTGCCATTCACATCAGTCAAATTGGGCAAGCACGGCGAGTAGCCGGGGCCTCCGATAGACTTGAGCATGACGGCGAGCGTGATGGTGCCGGCAGCCTTGCCATCGCTCTGCCACAACCGGGTAGTATAGGGACTGGCATCAAGATCATCCGTGAGGAAAAAGAGAGTATCCCCCACCTCGGTCAGGTCGTATGGAGACAAGCCAGTGCTGCCCGGGATGGCATCTATCACTTGGACTGTGCCGGCGGCCGTGCCGTCGCTCCTCCACAGCTCTCGGCCGTGGACGCCATCATCGGCGGTAAAGAAGAGCACGTCGCCCACCTTGGCCAGCTCGCGTGGAAACGAGCCCGCGCTCCCCGGAGTGATATCTGCGACCTGTACCGTGCCGGCCGCGGAGCCATCGCTCTTCCACAACTCTGGGCCGTGGACGCCGTCATTCGCTGTGAAGAAAAGCACACCGTTCACCTCGGCCAGGTAAGATGGGCACGAAGCGCCACTGCCGGGGTTGATGTCGATAAGTTGGACGGTGCCGGCGGCCGTGCCGTCGCTCTTCCACAGCTCCAGGCCGTGACTGCCGTCGTCATTGGCAAAAAAGAGCGTGCCATTCACATCGATGAGAGCAGGCGAGTAAGACGAACAGCCGGGATCTGTGTAGGTAGATTGGGGTACGACAGCGAGCATGACAGTGCCGGCGGCCATGCCGGCGCTCCTCCACAACCTGACCGTGTCGGGGCTATAACCGGTGAGGAAAAAGAGGACATTGCCCACCCTAATCAGGTTGTGTGGAGACGAGCTGGCGCTCCCCGGATCGATGTCTAAAACCTCAGTGCCGGCAGCCGTGCCGTCGCTCTTCCACAGCTCTCGGCCGTGGACCTTGTCATCGGCGGTGAAGAAGAGCGACCCGTTCAAAGCAAGCAGATCGCTTGGCCTTGAAGAATCGGTATTTTGGTTAATGTCCTTCACCAGGTATGGCACCAGTGACTCGGCCGGCGTCAACGGGGCGACGGGATTCTTGACGACGAGCGGCAGGTAAAGCGCGTAGGTGTCGTGCAACGCCCCTATCTCCAGCACGATGTCTCGCTGCAGCGCCGACGTTTCCAGGTCGC
Source organism: Thermoflexales bacterium (assembly GCA_016931085.1). Next base: position 7,396 of record JAFGFO010000387.1, on the reverse strand, counting down.
GCCCATACGCGTCGTTGAGCCGGACAGCGCCCCAGTTGAGCGCCGCGCCCGCCTCAGCCTCGACGACGAGCTGCACGTTGAAGAGGACGCTGTCGCCCGCGATGGGGGCATTGGCGGCCAACGCGACACGCAGGAGACCCAACTGGGCACTTGTGGTCATGATAAAGCCGGACGTGAGGCTGGTGAGCGTCGCGCCCCTGGCCGTCAGCGCCTTGGGGTCGTAGGTGAAGACAAACTCTCCACCGGCGAACTCGCTCCCATTGGCTATGCGAACCGGCACGTTCACCACCTGCCCCTGGACACCACTGATCGGGTCGATGGACAGCCTCACCGGCTCAGCCTGCACGTGCAACGCACCTGCGCGAAGCGGGTGCGTTGCACGTAAAGAGCTACCTGCCCCACTGCCGCACACGCCCCAATCCTGGTAAGTGGCGTAGCATAAGAGCAAGCTCACGTCGGCCGTGCTGCAAGCGCCATCTCCGTTCACGTCGCAAGCGCCGCGCTGCTGGGGTGTGGGCGTGAGCTGGCCGGCGACGATGCGTAGAGCCAGGCGCGGGTCGGCCGGGTTGACGACGCCGTCGCCGTTGAGGTCGCCGCGCACGTAGGCGCTTTGAACTATCAGCAAGCCATTGCTCAGGTTCAGCTCGACGGGCGTGTCGAGATCGTCGTTGGCATAGATGACAGTCCCGGTCAGGCCGGTGATAAAGTCCAGCGGGCTGAGCTGGCCCTCGCTGCCCAGGATATCGAAACCGATCTGGAACAGGGAACCCGCGCCGTAAAGCGGCCGGCACTCCTGTCCAAGAACGGCCGAGATTTTCACCTGGCCAGGGACCTGGGTATTGGCCTGGAAAGCATAGCCCTGGGTGTAAATCGTAGACGAAACGCGGCCGGTGGCTCGGACGATGGCCGCGTCGTAGTGGACGACGAAGCCGGCCGCCTCGATGCACACCCCGTCCCCGTTATCCAGGTTGATCGGCACGAGCACGTTGGCGGCGCCAGGCGGGGCGGCCTGGTCGCTGATCCACAGCGTCAAAGCACCAAAGCGGGTGCAGGCCACGTTCGACTGGCCGGTCACAGCCCCGCCGCCGTCGACCGCCCTGACCTGGTAGCAGTAGTCTGTCCCCTCCGCCATGGCCGGGTCGGCATCGCCGTACTGGCTCAGCAGCGTGGCCGTGATCAGGCCAAAGCTCCCCTCGTCTGCACGCCGGTAGAGCTGATAGCGGACCAGGTTCGTGATCGGCTGCTGCAGCATCCAGTCGAGGTTGATCGTGCTCTGCCCGGCCCGCGCGCGCAGGCTTATGCCGGCCACCTGCGGGGGCGCAGGCGTGGGGCCGCAGTCGGGCGGGCAGGTCGGCGGCATGCTATTCCAGTACTGAACCAGGAACTGGCGCCAGGTGCCGGACGGATAATAGAGCCGCTTCCAGTCATCTTCTTTGAGCGGCAGGTAGCCGCTTAGCCCACCCAAGCTGTCCCAGGCCCAGGTCTGCTCGGGATGCTGCCAGGGAACGCCGTTGTGGTAGGTCTGGGTGACGACGGCGGCGGCCACCGCGCCCGGCACGGCCTGCGCGGCGGCGGTCACGGTGACGTTATCGCTGAACGAGCGCTCGATCTGCCCGGCAAAGGCGCCCAGGTCGCACAGGTTATCCTCCGGCCCAATCACCCCATCCTGGCTGCTGTCAAAGCAGCCACTGGCCGTCCAGGCCGCCTCGATCTGGGGCCGGCTGATGGGCAAGGTCGCCACGAGCGCCGTCGCCAGGGCGTCTCGGACCGTTTGCAGCGCCTCTACCTGGCCCAGGTCGATCAAGGCGTAGGTAAAGGGGTAGCCCTCCGGCCGCAGCAGATCGGCCTCGTTTTGCAGCCAGGCATGGCCGAGCTGGCGAGCAGTCCTGACGCCGTCGACGGCGTCGATGTGCAGGTCGTAGGGGAAACTGGCCCACTTGACGCTCTCCGACGCCAGCAGATAATCCGCCTCACCGCGCAGCTCGTAGGCCACCTCCGAGGTAGCCATTAAGCAAGCGTCCAGGTACAGCAGGTCGATCTTGCGCCCCCCCGCCTGCCTACTCCAGCGCAGTGCCTGGCCCAGCTCGTAGGTGGAGAGCGAGTCGCCCGGATGCGCGTCCCACAACAATCCGCCGGGCTGCGTATCGTGAAAGCTGGGTTGGCCGGCCAGCAGGTCGGGCGTCCAGCCCCCGCCGTGCCCGGCCAGCGCCAGGATCACCTGGCGAGCGCCAGGATAAGCCCGCAGCGCGCCTTCCAGGAACTCGGCCAGGCTGTAGGGGCTGCCGCTATCCTCGCCCCAGCGCCACAGCGTCTGCCCTTCCACGTAACGCCCGTCGCAGGTGGGATTGGCATAGTTGGGACAACTGTCGTCGTAATCCTCTTGCAGGCGATACAGGAAGCTGTCGCCGTCGCCAGGGCCATCCAGCACGAGCAAGACGAGCGCGTGCGCGTTGCCGGCCGCTTTTTCGGCCCGGTTGATCAGCCTGAGCATGCCGTCCGCCAGGTCGTTATCGCCGCCGGCGTAGATGAGCACCAGGCTTTGATCGAAGGCCGGGCTGGCTACGGCCACCGCCGCCCCCCGCCGCAGCAGCGTCCCGGCGCCGCTGACGACGGCCTCGTTGTACAGGATGCTGCCTGGGGCAACGCTTGCCGCGACCATGGCCTGGTAGGTGATGCGCAACTCGCCGCCAACTGTGACCGGGCCGGCGTAGCGGATCTGGCCATCGACGTAGCTTGCCCCGCCGCTGAGGCTGCCGGGGACGTAGCCCAGGCCGGGCGGCAGCGTATCGGTCAGCACGACGCTGATTGCACCGCCGGTGACCGTGAGGACGAGCTGGTAGCTGAGCGTGCTGCCGGGCTGGGCCGTGGACGCCGAGGCCGTTTTGGCCAGGTAGAGAGTGGGCGACACCGGAACGCCGGCGCGTGCCTCGTCCGCGCCGAGGTCGTAGCCGGCGCCTTGTGGGCGCGGCTCGCCGTCGATGTCGTGCGACACTGCGCCTGTCACCCCGGCGTCCACGCCACGGTCGATGGCCGCCGAAGCGCTGCCCAGGTGGTAGCCGTCGGGAGCAAAGGCCGGGTCGCCCCAGTGCTCGTTCTGCACGAGCACCGTCGCAGTGGGCGAGGATGAGACGGTGATAGGCGTGCTGTGCCACAGGATCCCGTTGACGGTGACCGTGTTGCCTGCGGTGACGCTGATGCCCAGGCTGTGGCTGACCATGATCGTATTGGTCAGGGCCATGCTGCTGTAGCGGCTTGGGTATTCAGTCACGTGCAGGCCACCGCTCTTGCCGCCACGATTGCGAGCGATAGTGGTATGCAGCAAGCGAAGCAAGGAGGCTCTTACGTACAGCCCACTGCCCAGGCCATTGGGAGCGACCTGGTTGTCGGCGATGACGTTGTTGATCAGTGTGGCATCACCTGTCTCTTCGAACAGTCCGCCGCCGCCGAGGGTAGCCGTGTTGGAGGTGATCGTGTTAGCCGTCAAGGTAATAGAGCTGGCCTGCAGGTGCAGCCCCCCACCGTCACCGCCGCTGGAGACGTTGGCGGCAATGGCGTTATCGACGAGCGTGGCGCGGCTGCCGTGCAGGTACAGTCCGCCGCCACCGAAGTCAGCGGTATTGGTGGAGATGGCATTAGCCGTTAGCGTGATAAGGCTGCTGGTTGAGAACAACCCACCGCCCAAGGCCACCCCATTGGTAGAGACGATGTTTTCGCTGAGTGTTGCGCTGCTGTCCTTTAGGTACAGCCCGCCGCCTTGTAAAGCAAGGTTATTGAACACCCGGCAATGGCTAACCGTGATGGCAGCGTTCCCGGCATAGATGCATGGGGCATTATGCCCAGGCCCAGGGTCATTACCTGGAAGCACTCGCCCTGGCCGAGGCGCTGCATCACGCCCAGAGCGAAGCCAAAACGCACAAGAACCTGGCGACACTGGCAGCCCGCCAGGGGGAGTGGGAAGAGGCCAGGCTGGGCTGGCAACAAGCCGGCCAGTACTATGAGCGGATAGGGGATCGAACCAACCTGACCAGCCTCAAGGTCAACCAGGCGTCTACATACAACCTGGCCGGACAACACCGGCTGGCCATTGTAGCGGCCAAAGAGGCGCTGGCCTTGTTCGAGCAACTGGGGCAGTCTTATGGCCGGGCCGTGGCGGCCCAAAACCTGGCCGAGGCGCACCTGGCCTTGGGGGAACTGGAAGCAGCCGAGCGTTTCGCTCGACAGGTTATCCGGGAAGAGGAGACCACCACCATGCCCGATGGCCTGCGCGTGCTGGGGGAAATCCGCCTGGCTCGAGGTGAGACAGAGGAAGCTAGCGACTTGATCCAGCAGTCCATTCAAATCGCCCAACGAAACAAGGATACATTCCTGGAAGCCTACGCCTGGCGCGCCCTGGGACAGGTACACCTGGCGGAGGGGAAAGACGAGTACGCCAGGGCAGCCCTGGACAAGGCGCTGGCGCTGTTCGAGGGGTTAGAGCTGCCCAAGGAAACAGACAAGACCCGGCAGATAGGGCATTGCTAGCCGACTGTCGGAGAGACCTCCGTAGGCCAGGTTTCCATACCTGCCGCCAATATATCCAGGCCAAGTTCGTTGTCCCCTCCCCCCTTAATCAGCCGCTAGTCAGCCAGTTGTCAAGCAAATCAACTGGCTATTGTGTATACTTGATCACAACCAAATATGGTTCAAGCTGACAAAGAACACAATCATTAGACCGAATAAATCACACCGGCCACCCGTTTAACAAGTGGCACAGTCTATTGGAGTTGACACAACATGGAACCCAATCACATATCCGACCCGGCCCTGGCCGCCGCCATCACCAAGAGCGCCAGCCAGCAGAGCTATTACACGATTCGCTTGCTCGTCGATCGCGACTTGGTGGACGACGCCTACCGGGCCTATGCCTACTTCCGCTGGATGGATGACTGGCTCGACGAAGAGATGCGCCCCCGGCCAGAGCGCCTGGCCTTTGTCAAGCGCCAGCAAGCCCTGCTGGAGAGCTGCTCTGGCGGCGATCCGCCGGCCGATCTGGTGCCAGAAGAACGCCTGCTGGCGGACCTGCTCTCGAAAGACCTGACAGGTTTTGCAAAGCACCCCGGAGCGAAGCGACGTGGGCAAAACCTGTCAGGTCTGCAGGCTTACGTCCATAACATGATGGCCGTCATGGCCTTTGACGCAGAGCGCCGCGGGCAGCTCGTTTCGCGGCGCGAGCTGGACGCGTACACTCGCTGGTTGGCAGTGGCGGTGACGGAAGCCTTGCACTACTTCATCGGCCACGATGGCGCCTCCCCACAGGGCGAGATACGTTACCTGGCGGCCACTGGGGCGCACATCACCCACATGCTGCGCGACGCATTGGACGACGCTGAAATGGGTTATTACAACGTCCCCCGCGAGGTGCTGGGGGCCCACGGCATCGATCCCTGGGACGTGGAGAGCAAGATTTACCGCGATTGGGTGCGAGAGCGTGTGAGGAAAGCACGGGCATGCTTCCGGACCGGCCGGGATTACCTGGCCCAGGTAAAGAACCTGCGCTGCCGCATCGCCGGCTACGCCTACATCCACCGCTTTGAAGTGGAGCTGGACTGGATGGAGCGCGTGGGCTGTTTGCTGCAAGCCCGCTCGCCCGTCCCCAAAAGCCTCACCCAGGGAGTGGAAAGGTTCGCTTGGGCGCTGTGGATGGCGCTCAGTTGTCGCCGGCCGGCCCACACATCGCCGGTCTTGGCACTCAGGTGAAACTATGAATCAGACATCGCAGTCGAAGACGACTATCTCAGGACGGTCAAAGACGACCGTCCTCGTGATCGGCGCCGGCCTGGGTGGCATCGCCGCCGCCGCCCACCTGGCCCAACGCGGCCTGCACGTCACGGTGCTCGAAAAAAACGCTCGCCCCGGCGGGCGCTGCGACCGCTTCAGCCGCGACGGGCATCACTTTGACACTGGCCCCACGCTCTTGATCATGCCGCACGCCTACGAAGACGAGTTCGCCGCCCTGGGAAGCTCATTTGGCGACATGCTCGATCTGGCGCGCGTGGATCCCACCTATCGCCTGATCTTTGACGACGGCAGCCAACTGGCACTCAGCTCGGATATGAAGGCGATGTACGACCAATTGGAAGCGATCGAGCCCAACAGCTTCCGCGGCTTCCTGCGTTACATGGACGAGGGGCACCGGCACTACAAGCAAGCCATGGAACGCCTGGTCAACCGCGACTTTCGCACCGCCGGCGAATTCTTCCACCCGCGCAACCTGCCCTTGATCTGGAGCCTGAAACCGTTCGCCAAGCATTACAGCCACATGGGAGCCTACTTTAACAAGCCGCGCCTCAAGTCCGCCTTCACCTTCCAGGACGTGTACATGGGGCTTAGCCCGTTCGAGGCGCCGGCCACTTTCTCGATGATGGCCTACACCGAGATAGCCCACGGCGTCTGGTACCCCAAGGGTGGCCTGTATCGCGTAGTGGAAGCATTGATGGAGATTGCCCGACAAGCCGGGGCAGAATTCGTCTTCGATACCAGCGTGAAGCAAATCGAATTGAACGGCCAGCGCGCCAAGGGCGTGATCCTGGAAGATGGGCAGCGGCTGGAAGCCGACGCCGTGTTGGCTAACGCCGACCTGCCTTACGTCTACCAGGAGTTGCTGCCCCCCGACGAGCAGGCCAGGCAACTGGCCCGCAAGCGCTACTCGTGCTCGGTGATCAGCTTCTTCTGGGGAGTGGATCGCCCCTACCAGGCGCTTGGCCCGCACTCGCTGTTCCTGGCCGACGATTACCGCGCCAACTTTGACGAGATCATCCGCGACCTGACGGTCCCGGCCAACCCCAGCTTGTACATCCACGCCCCGGCCCGGCTCGATCCAAGCATGGCGCCGGCCGGCCAGGAGACGCTGATCGCGGTCGTGCCGGTGGGCCACATGAACGAGCGCGAGGACCAGGATTGGAAGGTGCTCATCAAGCAGGCCCGGCAAGCGGTGTTCGACCGGCTGAAGCTGCTGGGAATCACGGACTTGGAAGCGCACATCAAGTTCGAGACCTGTTTCACGCCGCTTTCGTGGCGCAAGCGTTACAACCTGGTCAAAGGCGCTACACATGGGCTATGTCATAACCTGATGCAGTTGGGCTACTTTCGCCCCCGTAACCGCCACTCGCGCTACCACAACCTGTATTTCGTCGGCGCCAGCACGCATCCCGGCACGGGCATGCCCACGGCCCTGATCTCGGCCCGCCTGGCCGCCCAACGAATGGTAGAGGATCTCGGCGTCTCTTGAGAATGTATTTTTATCGTAACTGCTCAGCCCAGGTGACTTGCTCAAACCGGCGCCTTTATTTCACCACCAAGGACACATCCGATCCCGCCGGGGATCGGCGGGCACAAAGGAAAGACTCTTATTCTTAGT
>JAFGFO010000386.1 GCA_016931085.1 Thermoflexales bacterium | reverse complement strand
GTCGACGGCACCCCAGCCTCGAAATCGTCGATGAGGGGCGGCTCGGCCGCGATGCTGACTACTTCAACCTCTTCGATCGGGGCCGCCAACAGCGCCGGCAACTGCGCGGTGAGCAAGATCGCCAGGGCCAACACACCGATGATGAGCAGTGTTTTTGTTCGCTTCATTGATTCATCTCCCTAAAGTATCGAATAAATGGTTCGCCTGAATAGATCGACCGGCTGACGCCGGTCCAGAGCCTACGGTAGCATCGTTTGGCATCTTGTGACGTGCGTTCGATAAACACCCCCTTCAATGAACACAGGATTTGTTTACGCACTTTTCCACCGGACATCTTTTAATCACGAATGTCACGAATAGACAAATGGCGCGAATTTTTGTCTAACATTCGTGAAATTCGTACATTCGTGTCATTCGTGATAAAGAAATCCTCACATGCACAGTAGCAGTACCATTATACGCTTTGCAGGGAGGAAATCTCTAACAAAAGCGACCAAAACCTTTAGATTAGCGACTTGCAGCCGCGTTGGTACTGGCGGGGGGAGGCGCCGACTTCGCGCCGGAAGACCTGGCTGAAATAGCCGCTGTTCGAAAAGCCCACCTCGCGGGCCACCTCGGTCACCGTCTTGCCGCCGGCGGCCAGCAAGGTCTTGGCGCGGTTCACCCGGTAGCGGTTGAGATAGGCTACCGGCGTCAGGCCGATTTCACGGCGGAAGCAGCGCGTCAAATAGTCCTCGTTCATGCCGACGTGCCGCGCCAGGTCCTCGACCGAGAGCGGCTCGGCATAGTGTTCGTGCAGGAAGGCCATCGCTTTGCGCACCAGGCGCTGCGTTTCGTCCCCCAACTGGTGGCTGCGCGCCAGGGCTTGCTCCACGCGCGCCAGCGTCTCCTGCGGGCTGAACAAGCCCTTGCCCAAGACCGCCGCCACGCCCCGCCTCAGGCGGGCCATGTCCTGCTCGCCCAGCACCTGGGCCGTCAGCACGATCACGGGGATATCCCGGATCGTCAGCTCGCCTTGCATGGCCTCCAGCACCCCAAAACCGTCCAGCTCCGGCATCACCAGGTCCAAAAGCACGAGATCCGGGCGCTCGCGGCGCATCAGCTCCAGCGCCTCGCGCCCGTTGCGGACTTTCAGCACCCGGTAAGAGGGCGATTGGGACTGCACGATCCGGGCGTGCATGTCCAATATGGCCGGCTCGTCGTCCACGAGCAGGATGGTTTTGGCGGGGGCGCTTTTGCCGGGCGGCAGCCTCTGCCGCATCAAGGCGTGGGCCAACTCGGCCGTCCCAAGCGGCTTGGTGAGATAGTCCACTCCCAAGAGCACGATGCGGTCCGCCACGGGCAAAGCCTCCAGCCGGGCGGGCTGGCTTTCCAGCGTTGGGAGCATCAAGTAGAACGTCGAGCCGCCGCCCTCCTGGCCAGACGAGCGCACGCCCAAGCGCCCGCCGTGCAGCTCGGCCAGCCGCCTGGCAAGTGCCAGCCCCAGGCCCAGGCCACCGTAGCCCCGTCCCACCGTCCGCGCCGACTGGCGGAACTCGTCAAAGATCGCCTCCTGCTCTTCGGGCGCTATCCCCAGGCCGGTGTCGCTGACCTCGAGCGTCACCGACTCGCGGCCGGCCTTGAGACGCAGTGCCACTCCCCCCGTCTCGGTGAACTTGACGGCGTTGGTGAGCAGGTTCAGCGCCACCTGGCGCAGCCGCGCCTGGTCGCCATAGACCAGGGGGAGCCTGGGGGGCATCTCGACGCGCCAGTCCAGGCCCTTGTCGCGCGCCAGTTGTTCCCCGACGGCGGCGGTCGCTTGGAGCGCTTCGACCAGGTCGAGCGGCTCGCGTGCCAGGTGCAGCTCCCCCCGCTCGCTGCGCGCCAGGTCCAGCACGTCTCGAATCAGGCCATCCAGGTGCTGGGCGCTGGCGTAGATGCGCTCCGCATCCCGCCGGTAGGGTTCGGGCAAGCTCCCCTCCACCCCCTCCGGGCGCGACAACAGCTCGCTCAGGCCCACGATCAAGCTCAAGGGCGTGCGCAGCTCGTGGCTGACGGTGGACAGGAAGCGGCTTTTGAGGCGATTGGCCTCCTCGGCCAGGCGGCGGCCCTCGACGGCCTCGCGGTACAGCCAGGCCGTCTTGAGTGCCCCGGCCAACTGCAGGGTAATCACGGCGCAAGGCTCGAAAGTGCGCGCGGCGTCGAAAGCCACAAAGCCGCGCACAGTGTCCTGAACGTGCAGCGGCAGCACGGCCAAGCAGAAAGGCTCGCCGGCCGGATAGAGGCCAGCCGGGGGGAACTGGCGCGTGGGGCAGCGAAAGGGGACGTCGTCTCGATAAGGGATCGAGCGCAGGAAACTCCAGGCCAACTCGTCTCCTTCCTCGGCCTGAAAAAAAGCCAGCACGGCGTGTTGGATGCCCACCTGCGGCAGGTGCTCGGCCAGGATGTCGAAAATCTGCTCTTCGTCCAGGCCGGTGAGCAGACGCGTGTTCAACACGCGCACCTGGCCGCTGAACCAGGCCTCGTCGACTCCGCGCTGCATGTACTGCCGCCTCACGCTCTCGCTGATGGCAATCCGGGCTTCGTCCAGCATATCCTCCGCCGCCCGCAGCTCCTGGCCGGCCAAAGGCGTCTTTTCGGCCCGGCCAAGCTGCGCCCTGAGAGCGGAGATCGCCGCCTGCCACACGTGGGCGTCGTCTCCCACCTTCTCCACGCGCGCCAGCAGATCTTCCACAGCCTGGCGAAAGGGAACGGGATCCATTTGCCGCAAGCTTGAAACGAAAGCCTCCACCAGGCGCTGGCACAGAAGACTGACCTCACCGGGATCCAAACGCCGCACCCGGGCCAGGGCGGCCTCGGTCACGGCCGGCGCAAGCGCGGACGCCGCAGCCGTCCGAGCGGCGCCGTTAAGAGTCGCTTGGGCCTGGCCGGCAGGCGCAGAGGGGGATCCACAACCGCACGAAGCGCGAACGATCAGGCGAGCCGGCAAACAGATGACGTCATCCTCGCCAGCCTGCCCCTCCAGGCGTGCCAGGAGCATCTCCACCGCGCGGTGGCCTCGCTCGAAGATGGACACGTGGACCGTCGTGAGCGGCGGGATCTGGGCCATGGCCTCGGGGCGATCGTCGAAACCCACCACGGCCACGTCCTGGGGGACTCGCAAGCCGGCCGCTTTGAGCGCCCACATGGCGCCAATCGCCGACTCGTCGTTGCTGGCCAACACGGCCGTGAAGGGGACGCCCGCGTCGAGGAGCTGCCGGACTGCCTGTTGGCCACCCTCAATGTAGTGATGGCCGCGAACGACGAGGCGGGGGTCCGCTTCCAAGCCGCAAGTCCGCACACCGCCCAGGTAGGCCCGCAGCCTCTCGCCGCCATCCCCCTGCTCGTCTTCGGGCGCCCCGGCGATAAAGGCGATGCGCCGGTGGCCGTGCCCGACCAGGTGGGCCAAGGCCTGGCGGATGCCGCCCGCGTTGTCGACGCCGACGGCCGGCCCACCCTCGGCGGTACCCACAAAGACGAGCGGAAAGGCATCCGCCCTCAACTGGCGAACATAACACCTCCTCTCGTCGGCGATCAGGGGATGCACCACGATCAGCCCATCGGTGTTCCATGGGCCGACCGGCACAAAGTCGGCGGCTTGCGAGTCAATGGGCCAGGCCGGGCCGCGCGGCCCGGCCTGGCCGGGGGCTGGCTCGATGCCGCCCGCGATGAGGAGATTGCAGCCCCGCTCGGACGCCGCGGCGCGGACGCCGCGCAGGAGCGGGGCGAGATAGCTGACCGGGACAGTCCTGACGTACACCTGCCAACCGGCCAGCACGCCAACCGTTAGGCGAGACGTGTGCTTGTATCCTGGCATAGTCCCTCGCAACAAACAAGACGCCCGCAAGGCTCTGCCCTGCGGGCGTCTTGGTGGTCAGTCGTGTAGCCTGACCACGTGGTCAAAACGTGACCAGCCCTCTCCCTACTAGCACTCCCCCTCATGAAAAGGGAGCGCTAGCAATCTTTCCATTGGATTACACGTTTTTCGCGACGACCGGCAAAAAGATCTTGTACACAGCCTTGGTGGTAAAGACAGCCGTGTTCGACGTGGCGCTGTAGGTCTTGGTTGTAGCGGCGAACTGGTAGGTGCAGGAAGCCGTGTTGCTGATGGTCTCGGCCGGGTCTTGGCCCACCTGGGCCGTAAAGACCAGGTCGACCGTGCCGCTGGCGCCCAGGTCGAACGACGGCCAGACCAGGGTATTGCCGGCGGGCAGGGCAGCCGTGCCCGCCACGAACGTGACGTCACCCAGGTCAGCCGGCAGCACGTCAGTGATGACAATCCCCGCCAGAGCCTCGGCGTTGGGGTTCTGCACGGTCAGCGTATAGGTGACAGTGTCGCCCGGCTCGACGTCCGCGCTCGGCACGACGGACTTGGTCAACACGAGGTCTTGCACCTTGGCGATCTTGATTTCGTCGACGTAAAAGACGGGCCGCGGGGCCGCCAGGCCGCTCTGATCTTGGACGTTGACGCGGCGGATTTGGGCCGGATTGCCCAGGTCAGCCATGGAGACAGTGACGGCCGTCCATTCGCCGGCCGGCGCGTCTATGATAGGCTTGCCGGGGCTGTCGGTATTCGCATTATCTTGGGTATAGATGCCCACGCGCGTGCCGCCCTCGCCGCCATAGATCTGGAGCGAGATAGACCGGACGTCGTCGCCATCCAGGGCAGCCACGGGACGGTACAACGAGAGGGCCGCCCATTGGCCGGTGTAGGTGACGGAGATCGAGTTGGTGCCCGTGAAAACCGGCGCTGTGTTGGCAAAGTCGGCCTCAGTGCCCCACGACCAGTTGTCCCACGTCGTCGCATCGTCGTAGACGATCTCGTCGATGGTGGTCGGGGCGACGGGCGCGGCAGCCGCCTGCAGCACCAGCAAAGCCAACGCCACGACGCTGATGATAACGGATATTGTAGCGATTAGTCTTTTCATTTTTTACTCCTTTTTTGATATTACAAACACGAGAGAGGGCCTTCTCCAAACCAAGGTTCTTGCATTTTCCCTGGTAAAACCATGTTGTTTAACGCACAAGTTGGATTATAGATACGCCCGGAAGGGTTTCAAGTTTCAGGTTTAAGGTTTCAGGCTTCAAGGTAGTCAATGGCCAAAACATTCTTAACTGCTGCTTAGCCTTTGACCGAGCCGGCCAACAGGCCGCGCATAAAGTAGCGTCCCAAGACGATGTAAACCAGCAGTGTCGGCAGAGCCGCCATCAACGCCCCGGCCATCTGCACGTTCCACTCGACCACGAACGAGCCAGCCAGGTTGTTGAGCGCCACCGTGATCGGCTGCACCGATGGCTTGCTGGTGATCACTACCGCGAACAAGAACTCGTTCCAGATCGAGGTGAACTGCCAGATCATCACCACCACGAAGCCCGGCAGCGAGATGGGGAACATGATGTGGCGGTAAATGCCCAGCAGGTTGGCGCCGTCGATGCGCCCGGCTTCGACCATCTCCGTCGGCACCGCCGCGTAATAGTTGCGAAAGATCAGGGTGGTGATGGGAATGCCATACACGACGTGCACCAAGATCAGGCCAGGGATCGAACCATACAGGCCCATTTTTTGCAGCGTTTGCACCAGGGGGATGAGGATACTTTGATAGGGGATGAACATGCCAAACAGGAACAGCGTAAAGAGCGTATCCGAGCCGCGAAAACGCCAGTGGCTCAACACGTAACCGTTCATCGAACCCAGCAAAGCCGAAAAGGCCGTAGCCGGGATGACGAGCAAAACAGTGTTGGCAAAGTTGAGCGAAAGCCCCATCACGCCCTTGGCTGGGTCGCCGCTCCAGGCTTTGACGAAACTCTGCAGCGAAAAGGCGGACGGCAAGGCCCACATGGTGTCGAGATTGACCTCGGCAAAGCTCTTGAGGCCAGTCACCAGCAGCACATAGACCGGGACGAGGTAAAGGGCCGCCGCAGCGGTCAAGAGGACATAAAATAACGGCCGAAGGCGTTTGCTCGTCATTGTTCTACCTCCATGCGCCGGGTATAGACCAGGTAAGGGATCACCAGCACGGCCACCCCCACGAGCAGCACGATGGCGATGGCAGCGCCCTGGGAAAAATGGTTGCCGCGGAAAGTGGTGTCAAACATAAAGTAGGCCGGCACGTCGGTCGAGAAAGCCGGTCCAGGGCCAGTCATGGCGCTGACCAGGTCAAAGATCTTGAGTGAGATGTGGCCCAGGATGATGACGGCGCTGAGGGTGATGGGCTGCAGCAGAGGCAAGATGATGCGTTGGTAGACCTGCCATTCGCTGGCGCCATCCACACGGGCAGCCTCGCGCAGTTCTTCCGGAATGCCACGCAGACCGGCCAGGTACATGGCCATGGTATAGCCCGACATTTGCCATGTGGCCGCGATCACCAGCGAAATGATGCCGATCGAGATGCCCACCTTGTCCGTGGTCAGCGCACCCAGGCCCAGATTGCCCAAGGTGACCCCCAGTTCACTATCCGGGCTGATGAAGAGAATAGTCGGATCGGTGTACCAACCCGGCTTGAAATCTTTGAAACCCAAGCCTTGCACCAGCAAGTTGATGCCCGTGCTGGGATTGAGCAGCCAGCGCCACACCACACCGGTGACGATGAAGGAGATGGACATGGGGAACAAAAAGATGCTGCGAAAGAAGCCTTCGCCCTTGATGCGTTGGTCGAGCAAAACAGCCAGCCCAAAACCCAGTACGAGGCAAGCGCTCAGGAAAAAGAGTGTGAAAAAGACCGTGTTGCGGATGTCGATCTGGAAGCGGTCGTTGGCGAACAAGCGTTGGTAATTGTACAGGCCGACAAAGGTAAAATCAGGCTTCAGGCTGTTCCACTTGCTGAGCGAGGTATAGCCCGTCCAGCCGATAAAGCCATAGACAAAGACGGCAATGGCCACGATCGACGGAACGAGCAGCAAAAAAGCTGTGATGCGGTCGGTGGTCAAGCGGCGCATAGAACCCTCCTAGACTTGCATGGTTGGACGACACACATATATCTTATCATGATCTGTAAAAACTGTAAAAATCCGTGTCTCACTAGAAAAACGTGGGGTGGCCAGAGCTGCCCGGCCACCCCACTCACACAAGCAGCGATTACTTACACACACCTGCGTCCTGGCAGGCCATCACCAGCGCTTTCTGCGTGGCTGCCACGTCTTGCTGGGTCACGAACACACTGACCGCGTCGACAAAAGCTGTCACCCAGCCCTCGGGAGCGGCCGCGCCGTGCGCCACGCTGGGGGAAAGCTTATTGGTAGCCCAATCCTGCATGGCCGAGCGCAAGTAAGCGTCATAGGTGGCCTTGCCGCCATCCACCCGGGCCGGAATGGAACCCTTGAGCGGGTTGAAGGCTTCCTGGCCCGCGAACGAGCCACACACCTTGAGCCAGGCCAGGGCGTTGTCGCGGTGCGGCGCGCCCTTGGGCAAGCCGAACGAGTCGGACAGCATCACGAATGTGCCGTCGGTGCCAGGGCTGGCAGCCCAGCCATAGTCCGTAAAGCCCTTGGACACAAAGTAGCCATCGGCCCAGTCGCCCATGACCGTCATGCCGGCCTTGCCGTCGATCACGTACTGAGCGGCCTGGTCCCAAGACAGCGCACTGTGATCGGCATTGACGTAAGCCAGCATCCTTTTAAAGTTCTCCAAAGCCTCCGTCACCTTGGGATCGCCCCAAGCGGTCTTGCCGGTCCACAGACCATTGTAAGCATCTGAGCCAAGCGTGCCTACCAACACGTCCTCGAACAGGTGAGCCGCCGCCCACGGGCCGTTGTCGCCCATCGTAAACGGAATGATGCCCCTGGCATCGAGCGCCTCGGCCACCTTGAAGAAATCGTCAAAGCTCTTGGGCGCCTGCAAGCCGTTGTCGGCAAAGAGCTTTTTGTTATACCACAGCACGTTGGAGCGGTGGATGTTGACCGGCACGCTGTAATAGTGGCCGTCAACCTTCAGGAT
>JAFGFO010000385.1 GCA_016931085.1 Thermoflexales bacterium | reverse complement strand
TTCTGCACTTTTCGGCCCTAATTCGTGTTTATTGGCGTAAATTCGCGGATAAAAAAGCCTAATTCATGCTATGCCTGAGCAGTTACATTAATTGTTAATTATGGCAGATGCCACATGTATTGTATCACAAATCTGCCAGGAATAACAAGAGCGGGGCAAGCCCCGCTCTCGTCAAATCAAGCTCAAGCGCACTCTCACTCTGTTGGCGCCGAAGGCTGTTGCCAGTCCTGTCCGCCGCCCCAGCGTCCGCCGCCCATCATACGGCCACGTATCTTGCCGCCCATCCCGCCGTGCATAAAGCCACCCCACTGGCCGCCTGCCTGGCCCGGGCCAAAGGGATTGGTCAGCATCAAGGGCGCCATCGTCTCCATCGCCTTCTCCACCCACGCGGCCTGCTCCTGGCTGACGCGCTCGTACTTGAGCGCCAGGGCGAGGGCGTCCTTGGGAGCCGCCAGCATGGCGTCGATCACGCTTTGCTCGTCCACGCCCTTCTCTTTGGCGATCTCGGCCAGCGTCTGGCCATCAGCCCGTGCTTCGACAAGCTCCTCGGTCGTCATGCCCAAGGCCTTGGCCACCTGTTCTTGCATAAAGCCGCCTCTCAACCCACCGCCGGCACCGCCGCACGGGCACGTCGAGGAATCGGTCACCGGCGGCGTTGGCTCCTGCGCGAAAACAGAGCCAACCCAGAGCGCTCCCAGCAAGCTGAGAACCACCAGCACGCCTACAACACCCCCTAGAATAGCAATTGTCTTTTTCATCTGATTACCTCCATTTTGTTCTTTTAACTTTTTATCACGAATGACACGAATTGACGAATTTCACAAATGTTCAAGACAATGCATGTCATTCATCCATTGGATATACGACCTCTTTTACACTCCTAGTCTATCACAAAGAGTGTAAAGATTTGATGAAGAATGGGTTAGGACCAGATAGAGACATTTGCCTATAAAAACATTCGTGAAATTCGTTTATTTGTGACATTCGTGATTTATCTTCATGGTTGCCATCGCACTACAATGCCGCGATTTCGATGTAGGGGACGCGGCCATCGAGGCGGCCGCAAAAGTCGCCCACCTCGTCCTTCCAATAGGCCAGGTACAGGCGGCTGTAGTAAGCGATGTGAGGGTACTGGCGCGCCACCGGCAGGAGCGGGTCGCGCTCGGCCAGGCCCAGCATCAGGTGGGCGTAGCGACGCTCGGCCGCCAGGTTGTACACGCCACGCAGCAGGGCACGAAAGACGGCCGGGTCGTCGTCTGCCACGCATATAAAACTGGCGTAGGCTGAATGGATGTGCTCGCCGGGCGCCGGCAGCCCCTGGACGCCTAGAATGCGCGCGCCGATGTTGTACGCGGGCCGCAGCCAACGCAGGACACCGCTGTAAGACTGCACCACAGTCTGCTTGTAGGCGGATTGATCCCACAAGCCGATCACGCCCACGATCCCGCCCCGCCGGCGTGCCACGATAAAATCGCGCACGTCAAAGCCGCGCGTGAGAGGGCCACCGTCGAAATCGTCCAGCGTATAAGCCGGGAAAAACTGCCTGGCCGCGCCGTGCCGGCGCAGATACGCCACGATTTCCTCCAACTCCTGGGGCGAGCCCCGGTCGAGTTGGCAATCTGAGACTAACGGGGCTTTGGGCCTTTGCAGGATGATGCCCAGGGTGCACATGCGGGCCAGCTCGGCAGCGTCCGGGAACTGGCGGCGTGGGTGATCGACCATCACGCCTCGCGCGACCCGGTTCTCGTCCGAGATCGCTCCCAGGTAGGCGCTCACGGGGGCGGCGGCGTGAAGCTGGCGAAAGAAGGGCATGCCGCGCGCCAGCAGCCAGAGGCCCTGGTACTTGTCGGCGATGCGGATCTGGCCGATGTAGCCCACGTCCTCGACCTGGTCGTTGACGAAGCGCGCCTGGCTGCCGCGGCACGCCATGCCGGCGATCTCGCCGTCGGGCAAGTGCCGCATCAGCACGACCTGGCACAGGCCCCCCATCGTCCCGCAGCCCAGGAAATAATCCGGCTCGCGCTCGAAGGTGACGGTCAGGCTGCCCGGCATGGGACTGGCCGCCAGCAAGCGCCGGATGGCCAGGTCGTCCTGTTGGGTGGCAAGCTCGAAAGAGAAATCCATGTTGATCACGAATTTCGCGAATAAACGAAAGCCCCCTTCGGGGCTCCGAAGCGGATGATTTGTGTCATTCGTGATCTCCGCTTCTTCATCCTAACCCAAAGCGCATGCCGTGCTTTCTGAAGGTCTCTTGCCGGAACAGCCGGCTGTACACTGCATAGATAGCCAGGCGATACAGCGAGCGCAAGTTGGTCTTGAGATCGAGCGCCCGGTGAGCGATCCCCTGCCAACTGTTAAAGACCGAGCGGCAGTGAAACCCGGCCTCGGTCAACTCATCAGCCGTCATTAGCTTGGGCCGAAAGGCAGCATAGTTAAAGCGATAGTCCGGGTGCAGCCACCACTTGCCGTCGTAAAGCAGGCGGCCCTCGCGCTCTAATCGAGCATACAAGGGCGTGCCTGGATAGGGCATCAGCACGTTAAAGGCTGCAAAGGCAAAACGATGTTCCAGCGCAAACTCCAACGTGCGTTCAATTGACTGAGGCGTGTCGTAGTCGTAGCCCAGTGTAAAGGCGGCCCAGGTCTGCAGGCCATGGTCGCGCAAAATCTCGATCTGGGGTTTATAGTCCTCAAAGCCGCCCAGCAGATTGGGAGCCTTGTGCATGGCCCGCAAATTCTGCTCCTCGATCGATTCGAAACCGACCACGTTGCCCAGGCAGCCGCTTTGGGCCATCAGGTCCATCAACTCGCGGTCGCGCGTCATGTCGATGCTGGCCTGGGAAACCCAGTTGACGCGGAGGGGGATGAGGGCACGGAACAACTCCTTGGCGGCCTGGTGGTCGGCCAGGATGTTGTCGTCGACGAAAAACAGGTGGCGGCGCTCCTGCGCCTCGATTTCGCGCACGACCTCGTCCACCACTCGCCGGTACTGGGTCTTGTCGAAATAGGCGCTCACCGCGCAAAACTCGCAATTCCAGCGGCAGCCCCGGCCGAACTGGAGCAGCGTGATGGGCAAATAGCCCTTGCCCTTGAAGATGTCGCGGCGGGTGAGCGTCCCTGGCTGCGGCGTGCCGGCCGGCGCCTTGTAGACCGGCCGCAGTTGGCCGCGGCGGGCGTCGGCGATCACCTGCTGCCAGAGGAACTCGGCGTCGCCAGTGTAGAGCGCATCGGTGTGAGCGGCGACCTCGTCAGGCAGCAGCGTGGCGTGCATGCCGCCCATGATCACCGGCACGCGACGCTTACGGTACTCGGCCGCGATCTCGTAAGCGCGCCGGGCGGTGTAGGTCTCCACCGTGATGGCCACCAGATCGGCCGGCGCGTGGTATGGGATGGCCTCCATCCGGTCGTCGTACAAGGCGAGCTCGACGTCGGGCGGTGTCATGCCGGCCAGCACGCCGAGCTGCAGCGGCTCCATGCGCGCCTCGTCGACAAAGAGACTGTGCTCGAGGCGGCCAATGTTGGGTTTGATTAAAACAAGCTTCATAATGGTTAATTGTCACTTGTTGATTGTTAACATTATAGCACACAAAACAGCGGACGGCTGAACATGCGTGACAGGGGAAAGCGTGGTATAATGCCCATCGGTTATTTTCGGAAAAGTACCCATGCACAACGGCACAGTGATACACGTCAGAAACTTGAGCAAGCACTTTCGGGTCCTGAACCGCCGCGAAGGCATCGCAGGAGCCGTGCGGGACTTGTTTTCGACCAATTATAGGCTGGTCAAGGCGGTCGACGGCATCTCCTTCGACATCCACAGGGGCGAGATCGTCGGCTACATCGGCCCTAACGGCGCCGGCAAGTCGACGACGATCAAGATGATGACCGGTGTCCTGGAACCGACGGGCGGCGCGCTGCTGGTCGACGGGCGGGCACCTCACAAGAACAGGGAAAAGAACGCCCAGAGCATCGGCGTCGTCTTTGGGCAGCGGACGCAGTTGTGGTGGGACTTGCCCGTCATCGAGTCGTTCAAGATACTCAAGGAAATCTACCGCGTCGATGACGCCACCTACAAGCGCCAACTGAACTCGTTCGACGAGCTTGTCAAGCTGTCGGCGCTGTACACCTCGCCGGTGAGGAACCTGTCGCTGGGGCAGCGCATGCTGTGTGACATCGCCGCCTCCTTCCTGCACAATCCCAAGATCGTCTTTTTGGACGAGCCGACCATCGGCTTGGACGTGTCGATCAAGGGCAAGATCAGGACACTCATCCGCCAGCTCAACGAGACTCAGAGCACAACCATCATCCTGACCACGCACGACCTGGGCGACGTCGAAGCGCTGTGCCGGCGCATCATCATCATCGACAAGGGCAAGATCATCTACGACGGCGACACGGCGCACGTCACATCGCTGTTTGGCGCCTATCGGACGCTCAAGGTGCAGATCTTTCACTTTACGGACGACACGCTCGAGCAATTGGCAGCCAGGCTGAAAGAACGCTTTGGAGACGGCCACGCGATCGCCATCGAAAAGACCGAGCCGGGTTGGACCGACATCACGGTCAACCAGGACCGGGCCCCGCTGCTGGAGGTGCTCAGTTTCGTGATGAGCGAGTTCCTGGTCAAGGACGTCAGGATCGTGGAGATCTCGATGGTGAACGTGGTCCAAAAGATATACGACGGAGCGCTGCGATGAAGGGCTACCTATCCTTGCTGAAAGGCACGTACATGGCCAGGGGCGCTTATCGCTTTACCTTTCTCTTTACGCTCACCGGCAACCTGTTGTACATCGCGCTGCTGTATTTCCTGTGGGCGAGCATTTACCGCCAGTCGGAGACGCTGCGCGGCATGACATTCAACCAGGCTTTTGTGTACGTGGCGTTGGCCGGCTCGATCTTTGTCCTGTTCAAGACATGGACGGAATGGGGTATGTCCAGGAGCATCGTCAACGGCGCTATCGTCGTGGACCTGATCAAGCCGTTGGACTATCAACTCCAAATGTTGTCCCGCGCAGCCGGCTTTGCCCTGACCAACCTAGTGTTGATCACGGCCCCATCGGTTCTCGTGCTTTTCCTGGCCTTCGGGGTGGGGATTAGCCCGAGTATTGGCCTGGTCTTTTTCCCGATGGGCCTGCTGCTGGCCTTCCTGATCAGCTTCAACCTGGACTATATCGTGGGACTGAGTGGGTTCTACACCGAGTCACTGTGGGGCATCAGCATGACGAAGGAGATCATCACCTCGCTGCTGTCGGGCGCGCTGGTGCCCTTGCAGTTCTTTCCCGAAGCGGCGCAGAGCATCCTGCGGCTGCTCCCATTCCAGGCCATCTACCACGTTCCCTTGACGATGGTCACATCGCCAGTAGACCTTCAAGCCTGCCTGCGCTTGCTGGCGGTCCAAGCCTTTTGGGTTGTTGCCTTGTTTGCGCTCAGCCGGCTCGTCTACAACAAGGCCGTCAAGGTGCTGACGGTGAACGGAGGCTAGGGTGGCAACGCTCAAATACTACGCCCGGCTGTACTTTTTGATCGAGTCGCAATATATCAAGGCGAGGATGCACTATCGCGTCGACTTTATCATCAGCACGATCGGCATGGTTTTCACCAGCATCGCCACCGTTTTCGTATTTCGAGTGCTGTTCGACTCGATCCCTGATCTACTTGGGTGGAGTTTTGACGAGATCGTCTTTCTGTACGCCTTTTACTTGCTGGCCGTCTGCCCGCTGCAGCTCTTTTTCGACCATATCTGGCAGTTGCGTTTCCATCTTGCGGAGGGGACTTTTATCAAGTACTACTTCCGGCCGTTGAACATGATGTTCTACTACATGTCCGAGATAGTCGACATCAAGGGCTTTACCCAGGTGGCGTTGGGGATCGCGCTGATGATTTACGCCTCCTCCAGGCTGGGGTTGGCCTGGCCCCCCCTCAGATTGCTGCTGCTGCTGGCGGCGTTGTTCAGCTCCTCGCTGGTAGCCATTTCGATCCTGGTGATCGCGGCCTCGGCGGCGTTTTGGATCATCGGCTCTTATCCCGTGCTGGCCCTGGCGCTCAAGATTCGCGACTTTGCCCCCTACCCCACGACCATCTTTGACGGCATCTTTCGCCTGGTATTCACCTACCTGGTGCCGATCGGCTTTGTGGCTTTTTACCCCGCGCAGCTCTTTTTGAGGCCCGAGCAGGTGCCGCTGCTGACCTATCTCTCGCCGCTGGTGGGCATTGGCTTTTTCGCCCTGGCCTACTGGGTGTGGAGCAAGGGCGTCAACGTATATTCGGGGACGGGGTCGTAGAGACATTCCATGGAACGTCTCTACGCATCCCAAGGGCGGTAATCCAGCGACTGGTGGCGGAAGTAGGTGTTGTACAGCTCGGCATAATGGCCGCCGCGCGCCATCAGCTCGTCGTGCGTGCCCTCGTCGATGATCTGGCCCGTCTTCATCACGATGATGCGGTCGGCGTTCTTGATCGTGGACAGCCGGTGCGCGATCACGATCGCCGTCCGGTCGCGCATGATGGTCTCCAGCCCGGCCTGGATCTGCGCCTCGGTGAAGGGGTCCACGCTGGCGGTCGCCTCGTCCAGGACAAAGATGGCCGGGTTCTTGAGCAGCACGCGCGCCAGGGCCACCAACTGGCGCTGGCCCATCGACAGGTTGGCGCCGCGCTCGCCCACGTCGGTATCCAATCCATTCGACAAGGTGGCCAGCCACTCGCCGCGGCTGATGTGCAAAGCGGCCTGGTAGACCTCCTCGCCGCTCGCCTCCGGCCGGCCATAGCGGATGTTATCGCGCACCGTGCCGGAAAACAGGAACGGCTCCTGCGGCACCAGGCCAATCCGGCGGCGATAGTGAGCCAGGTCCAGGCTGCGGATATCTCGGCTGTCGATCAAAATCTGCCCGGCCTGGAACTCGTAAAAGCGCGTGGTCAGGCGGGCGATGCTGCTCTTGCCCGCGCCGGTGTGGCCGACCAGGGCCAGAGTCTCCCTGGGCTTGATATCGAGGGAAAAATCAGGCAACACCGTCTCGCCGTCCGTGTAGCTAAAACGCACGTTCCTGAACTCGATCCGGCCCTGGAGGGACAGTTCTGGCGTTTCTACAGGCTCGGCCGCTGTCTGCGCCACCTTGGACTCTGTATCGATCAGCGCGAACACCCGTTCGGCTGCCGCGAGTCCATCCTGGAACTGGCTCCAAAACGACGCGATGTTGAGCATGGGCCACCAGAAAAATCCAACCGCCTGCATAAAGAGGTACCACTCGCCGGGGCTGACCGCCCCCGCGCGCGTCGTCACACCCGCCGCGTAGATCAAGGTGGCCACCCCCAGGCCAGAAGAGATGCCCATGATGGGGAAAATAGAGATGAGCGTCAGGCCGCGCCGCAGCCCCACCTGGTAACCCTGCCTGTTGTTGGCGTCAAAGGTCTCGTAAATGGCGCGCTCCTGCCGGAAGCTCTTGGCCACCATGATGCCGCTGATCGACTCTTGAATCTGGGCGTTGATCTTGGCCGTCACGCGGCGGGCGCGCTGAGTGACGGTGCGCGCCACGCGCCGGAAGCTGAGGGCGATCGTCACGGCTATCGGCGTCATCCCCAGCAGCAGCAGCGTCAGGCCAACATTGATGCTGAACAGCCAGACAGCCAAGAGGCAGACCAACAAGACCTGGCTGAGCAGGTTGGTCGTCAGCGAGATCACATCAGAAAAATCCTGCGTGTCGGACGTCACCCGGCTGACGATCTTGCCGGAGGGGTGTTCGTCGAAAAAGGAGAGGTCGTGCCGGATGGTGGCGTCAAAGACGTCTTTGCGCAACTGGAGCACCACATTGCCCACCACGCGCGCGGAAAACCACTGCTGGATAAAGTTGAACAGCCAGGCGAACACGCCCAACAAAAGCACCCCCCCGCTCAACAGCAACAATGTGCCGGCCGATGGCCGCCCCTCCAGGCGCACGATGTCGATCCCTTTGGAAATCAGCACCGGTCCCCCCATGCCGGCGACCGAGTTCAAAGCAACCGTGATCGCCACCAGGATCATTTGCCAGCGGTACGGGCCAAAATAGCCCAGGATGCGTGCCAGCAGCTCCCGGTCGCTGTAATTGCGGTCGTAGGCCTCAGTGTCGAGGCCGTCTAGAATGAAACCCAATTCCTACTCCCTACTTCCTACTTCCTACTCCCTACTCTCTTGCCCCAAAGATCCGTCCATAGTCCGGGCAGCGCTCCAGCAGCTCCTCGTGCGTGCCCTGGTCGACCAGCTCGCCCTGGCGCAGGACCAGGATACGGTCGGCCCAGCGGATTTGGCTGAGCCGGTGCGTGATGAGAAAAGTGGTGCGCGCCCGGCTGATGCGCCGCATGGCGCGCTGGATCTGGTCCTCGGTGGCGCTGTCGATCGCGCTGGTGCTGTCGTCCAGGATCAAGATGCGC
>JAFGFO010000384.1 GCA_016931085.1 Thermoflexales bacterium | reverse complement strand
TGGATCATTGGTGATTACCCACATCTTACCGCAGAGCTTGCAGAGGGTGCAGCGAGTAGGTTGGGTTGAGTCTTCGAAACCCAACCTTATGTCCTCGATAGAGGATGTTGGGTTTCGCTGCGCTCAACCCAACCTACGCCGAGTTCTCCGCGGCAACACCTGCAAGGTTTCCATGGTCTATTTTGGACATGGAGGTCATCACCCGTTGGATCAATATGCCAATTGGTATTATCATGCTGGCATGAGCAAACAAAACAAACCTCGTAATCCTGATCACGTTCGCCGGACCAACCGGCCCACGGCTGACAACGAAGTCATCCAAGAGCGAATCAAATCGCTGTTGACGCCGGCTGTCTTTAGGCAGTTGATCTATTATCGTCACCTCAAGTTGCGCGACCGGATTCTCAACTTGCCAGTGATGGTGGCAGCGGTGTTGATGTTGCTGTGGCGGCAAGTCCCCTCCGTAGGTGAGCTGGCGCGTATGCTGGGGTGCGAGGATCTGTTCTGGACGCAAGGTCAAGGTTTCGCAACAAGCTTTGGACAAACGCTTCTTGGTTTTCCCGGCCGAATTGTTTCAGCGCGTGCTGACGGATGTATTGCCCAGCCTGCGTGAGCGTTGGGCGGCTCACCGGCGTCCGTTGCCGGAATCTGTCTCGCACGCCCGGCAGGCCTTCCCGCGCATTTTCGCTGTAGATGGTTCGACCTTGGAAGCACTGTTTCGCAAGCTCAAAGCCTTGCAGGACGCCCCACCAGGCAGTTTGGCCGGCAAGATTTGCACGGTGATTGACTTGGCGACGCGCTTGCCGGAGCAGATCTGGTTTACGGAAGAGGCACAGGCTCACGACACGAATTTCCTCGACCAGATCCTGGCCTTCGCCAAGGCTGGCACGCTGTGGATTTTTGATCGCGGTTTCTTTGATTTCACGTTCTTTGACGATTTGATTGATAAAGGGGTGGCTTGGATCACACGCGCCAAGTCCAATACAGTCTTTACAGTTCAAACTGTATTGCTTCGGACGCCCCAAGTGCGCGACCGTGCTGTGGTACAGCAACACAGCCAACACCGCCGGCTCGGTGGCGGTGACGGATGAGATCACGGGCAATCCCGCCTTCGCGGCTGACGGCGCGGAAGCTGCGCATCCGTATCACCTGTTGGGCAGCTCGGCCGCGATCGACCGGGGATTGGACGCCAGCGTGACGGAGGACATCGACGGCCAGCCGCGCCCGATGGACGGCGGTTACGACCTGGGCGCGGACGAGTACGCAGGCACTGGGCTGGCGGTGAGCAAGCGTGCGCCGTCGCTTTACGTGCTCTACGGCCGGCCGCTCACTTACACCATCGCCGTCACCAGCGCAGGGCAATCGGGCGCCACGGGCGTGGTCGTGACCGACACGCTCGATGGGTGGCAGCAACTCAGCGCCGCGGCGGCCTCGCAGGGAGCGTGCAGCCTCATCGCAGGTTGGGGCGGCGGGGCGGTCTGCACCATCGGCGACCTGGCCAGCGGTGCGGCGGCCTACGTCACGCTGACAGCACAGATTTCACCCTCTATCACCCCGGGACAGGCCATGGCCAACTCGGTCGACGTGACGGCCGACGAGACGGCCAACAGCACCCAAACGACGGTCTATGCCACCAACTGCCGCGCGCGCCTCAACGATGGCGCGGCCGAGTACCAGCTTTTGCAAGACGCGGTGGATGCCGCCGAGGCCGGCGACCTGGTCAAGGTGGCCGGCGGGACGTGCGTCGGCCTCAACACGCGGGGCGGGCTGCGCCAGGTGCTTTACCTGGACAAGCAGGTGACGATTCGCGGCGGCTACGCCAACGATTGGATGAGCTACGATCCGGAGGCGAACCCGACGACGCTGGACGCGCAGAACGGCGGGCGTGCGCTGTACGTGACGGGCGCCATCAGCCCGACGTTGGAGGGGCTGCGCTTCACGGGCGGCAATGCCGGCAGCCTGGGCGGCGCGAGTTGGACTGGCTCGGGCGGCGGCGCCTGCGTCAGGACGGCTGCACCGACCTTCAGCAACACCCATTTCCTGAACAACGCCGCGACCCGCGGCGCCGGGCTGTTCCTGGAGTCGTCCGGCGCGCTGATCCAGGCCAGCCACTTTTACTCCAACACCGCCTCGCTGCGCGGCGGCGGGGTGTACGCCTACCAGAGCGCGGCGACGTTCAACCATAACCATCTCTACGCCAACACGGCCACCTCGACCGGCGGCGGCGTCTACCTGTTCCGCAGCAACGCGGCGTTCAACGCCAACCTGATCACCGCCAACAGCTCTGACCAGGGCGGTGGCATCTACCTGGACGAGGCGGCGAATCCGTGCTTCACCAACACCGTCATCGCCGGCAACCGCGCAAACAGCATGGCGGGCGCGGTGTATGCCTTGGCTTCCTCGCCCAAGCTATGGCACACGACTGTCGCGGGTAACGTGTATACCAACGGCGTGGGCATCTATGCCACCGATTATAGCGGGACCTACAGCAGCGTGGCCATGACCAATACCATCCTGGTCAGCCAGAGCGTGGGTATCCAGGTCAACACGGGCAGCGCGGCCACGCTGAACGGCGTGCTGTGGTTCAACAACGCCAGCGGCAACACGGCCGGCCCGGTGACGGTGCAAAACGCGACGGAGGGTAACCCTGCCTTTGATTTGGACGGGTATCACATCACAGCGGCTTCGCAAGCGGTGAACCGGGGTGTGGCCTCTGGCGTTGACGTCGACATTGACGGCGACGCGCGCCCACTGCACGGCAGCCATGACCTGGGGGCGGACGAGTACAACGGGACTGTGACGCTCGACGTGACCGGGCCTGGGATCTATCTCTTGAGCGACCGCTGCTCGAGCTTGAGCTTTGCTCCCGGCCAAACGGGCACGCTGGCCACCATCACGGCGACTTTCCTCTACGCCTACCCGACGGCCCAAGGCGCCCCGCGCCCGCTGCCGCGCCGCTACGATCTCCAGGGCGACGGACTCGGCTTCACCGCCACCCTCAGCCTGTGTTACGCTGACGCCGACCTGGCAGCGGCCAACATTCCGGCGGCAAGCGAGCCAAGCCTGCGGATCTATCGCCACATCGGCAGCGGTGAGTGGATCTCGTACACCTCGACGGTGTACACGACGACGAACGTCGTCACCGCCACCATCGGCGAGTTTAGCACGTGGGCGATCGGCACGCCGGTGGACAACCATCAGCCGACGGCAGTGAGTCTACACAGCGTGTGGGCACACAGATCATTCTATCCCTATGCCCTCGTGGGGGTGCTGCTGGGAGCGGGCCTGCTGAGTGTGCTAACCTGGCGAATGAGGCGCAGTTGGCGCCGGCAAAGGCCGCGGCAGATTTGTCCACAGGCTGGCACGGAAAACGCGACGATGTTATAATCTGCCTACGAAGAATGTTAGCACACAGACTCGTGTATACGAGAATAATAACCTTGCACCGAATGGAGAGAAGAATGGCTACTCAAAGACTGTTTCTCGTTATCTTGCTCGCCAGCGTCGTGATGCTGGCAACGTGGGGTATCTCTGCACAGTTGGATGCTGCCCCGTCGGCGGCGGCGCTCCAGGGACGGGTGTACAGCGGGAACGCCGGCGACGAAAGCACGCCCCTGGCGGGCGTCGTCGTGTCGGCCTACGGCGCGAACGACCCTTACCCCGTCACCGGCACGCTGATCGTCACGGCTACGACGGACGGCGCGGGCTGGTACAGCCTGGAGGTTCCCGAAGATTTCGAATACTATTCCATCCAGGAAACCACCCCTGCCGGCTACACCTCGGCCGGCGCGACGAGCGTCAGCGGGACGGTCAGGACGGCCGACTGGATCGAGTACGCGGCGCCGCTGAACGACAAGACACTGAGCGGCAACAAGTTCTGGGACGCTCCCCCCGCGCCGGCCGGCATCCCGTTGGCGGAGGTTCCCACCGGCCCCTATCGCCAGGCCGCGCAGGTGATCGAGCACGCGCGCGGCAGTGGGACTGCGCCGGGCTGGGAGCAAGTGCAGTTGGGGCTAACGGCCTATCCCCTGTACCGCCCCGACGTGAGCGGCGTGGCCTACTACGAGTTCCGCGTGGTGCGGGGCGAGGAGCCAGCCGGCTTTATCGTCGTCTCCACAGGCGGCCACGACTTTCCGATCCCCCATTGGAACTTTGTGGGCGAGTCGCTCACCCAAGAATTGGAACGCAAAGCGCAGGATGCCGGGCGCCCGGCAGCCAGGTTCTACAAGCTCGACGCGCTGAGCTATGCCGCCGAGGACGCGGCGGGCCAGTTGGCGTCCACGCTGGGAGGCTTGCCGCAGCAAGTGATCGGCGTGGATCCGGCCTGGTTGAGCCAGACGGTCGAGCTGAGCGGGGCGCGTTGGACGCCGAGCCATCCCGAGCTAGGCGACGATCAGCCCTCCCCGGATGGCACCTTGACCGTCAGCGGGCCGGTCACCCCCTCCTGGCAGTTGCGCGAATGGGGCTCTTGGGGGGAGATGAAGGCCGGCTATGCCTTGTCGTACACGATACTGCTCGAAGCGCTGCGCCGGGACGCGGCCCCCGAGTGGGAGATCGAGAGCCTGATCGAGCAGTACGGCGAGGGGCTGCGGCAGGGCCAGGTCTATACCCTGGCGCTGTTGTGCGACAGCCCGGCGATCAGCCTGAGCGGCGCGGGCGTGGCTCACGTCCAGGCCGCCTTGGTGACGCGACCCGGCCTGCCGTCCGTTTATCGGATCGCGGTGACGAGCGCGGTGCCGGGCCAGGAGCTGTCCCTGGACATCGCGATGGACTGTCCGGACCGCGCGCCGGAGACCTTCAAATTTGCGATCGGGGAGCCTGCCGCCAAGGTCTACCTGCCCATGGTGGGACGAAACGTGAGCAGCCAGCCTTCCCTTCGAGCGCAAGGGGTGGAGGCCGTGCAGCAAAACTGGGACTGGTATTGGGCCTGGGCAGGCACCGAGCACCAACGCATGTACTCGCAGATGGCGGCCAACACCGGTCCCAACACTTCCGATTGCTGGAGCGGGTGCGGCGCGACGGCCTGGGCCATGCTGTTCGGCTGGGCCGATTACGAGGCCACCAACCCCGCCTGGAATTACTGGTCGGGCCGCTGGGGCATTTACCGTGAGAACGGTGGCTACGGCAACGACGCCGTCGCGCCGGTCTCGATGGACAGCGGCGTCCAGAACATGATCTGGGAGATTCGCGGCCACATCGACACGTGGTGCGCCTGCTTGTGGGGCATGTGCATATCGGACGGAGGCGCGACCTTCCCCTCGGATATGGACGAGGCGGCCGACTATCTCAAGGGCCGCACCAACGTCAGCCTGGACACGCACTATAACGTTTTCGGATGGACCGAAGGGCGGCTGCGGGAATACGCGCGCGATTCGATCCTGTACCGCAAGACGCCGGCCATCATCGGCACCGGCTGGCTCAAGCATTACCCGCTGGCGTATGGCTATCAATGGTGGTCCAAGACGGTGAAAAAGTGTTTCATCTGGTGTTGGAACGACGTGGAATACAATCGCATGTTTTGGGTCAACCAGGGCTGGGGCAACAGCAGCAGCAACGGGTGGATCACGGCCAGGACGTGGTTCGCCGGCGAAATCTACCCGTGAGGTACCTACTCAGGTCACAGAGATACACGGAGCAAACACAAAGTTTCACAGAGAAGATTTAGCCTGTCTAGTCCCTCTGTGCATCTCTGTGCGTCCTCTGTGAGGCTCTGTGTAACTCATAAGCCAGGCTGGTAGTTACCCCGTGAGTTGCATAGAGGCAGAAAATGGCGGAGCGGAGGGACACACGTCGAGCGGATGGGCAGCGCCGCCTGGAAGCGGCCTCCATTTTCTTGTTCTGCGTGGCCAGCAGCGCCATCCTGGTCGCTCATGCGGCGCGGCCCGGGACAGCCCCCGCGCCCGGCTCGCCAAGTCCGGAACTGACCGTCCAGGCCAGCGCCATGCCCAACCAAGGCTGGGCGCCCCTGCTGGTCTACTTTAGCGCTTACGGCAGCCGCTCGCCCGGCTCGTCCATCGTCCGCTACGAGTGGGACCTGGACGGCAATGGGCAGCTCGATTACGACGCCAGCGGCCAGGGCGGTTACGCCACCTATCTCTATTCCAAGCCCGGCGATTACACCATCACCCTGCGCGTGACCGACGCCCAGGGTCGTTTCGCCACCGGCGAGCTTACCATCAGCGTGCGCCACCCGGCCTCCAGCAGTGTGGATTATTGGAGCGTGTTCGACGACAGCCGCGTGGGGCGGATCGACATCGCGCTGGCCCAAGCCGATTGGGACGCGCTGTGGGCCGATCCGATCGCCAAGCACCAGGTGCGGGCCGGCGCGACGGTCATGGGCGAGCGCCTGGAAGACGTCGGCTTTCGCATGCGCGGCCAATTCTCCCTGCGCGAGTCGGGCGCCAAGAAGCCCTGGAAGATTGACACCGACGCCTACGTCGACGGCCAGGAGTACAAGAACCTGCGCCAGTTGATGCTGCTCAACAGCATCGGCGACCCCAGCCTGCTGCAAGAAAAGCTGGCCTACGAGATGATGGCCTTCGCCGGGCTGCCGGCCAGCCACGTGGCCTACGTCGAGCTGTGGATCGACGTCGACGACGACGCTGCGCCATTAGGAAATGGCGTGCCGCCGCTTTACTGGGGCGTGTATGCCATGGTCGAGCGCGTGGACAACAAGTACCTGGCCAATCGCTTTGGGCGCGACAGCCTGGGCGGCAACCTGTACAAGGCCAGCCACGCTCAACGCGGGCCGATGAACCTGGTGTACTATGGCGAGCGGATCGAAGACTATCCAACCCAAAACGGCCAGTACGCTTATGGCAAGATGAACAACGAGGCCGAGGCCGATTACAGCGACATCATCGCCCTGTGCCGCGTGGTTGACGGCACCCAGTACGACAGCGAGGAAGCCTTCGTCCAGGCGTTGGAAAGCGTCTTGAACGTGGACGCCTTTCTGCGTTACATGGCCGTCGTCAACAGCCTGGACAACTGGGACTCGTATCCCAACACCGGCAACAACTATTACCTGTTCAACAATCCCCTCAGCGGCAAGTTCGAGTGGATTCCTTGGGACCTGACGTGGGGCGGCAACGCGCAAGCGCCCCTGCTTGGCCACGCTGGCGGCGAGCTGGTGGGGCGCGCGCCCCTGCACGACAATGTTTTCAAGGTGGAGCGCTACCGGCGCCGCTACGCAGCCTACGTGGACTTGCTGCTGCGTTACTGGTTCACGCCCGAGCACGTTTCCAGCCTGGCCCAGCAGTATCACCGTATGATCGCCCCCTACGTGATCCAGTCCACCGGCGACAAGGCATTTTTCGGCCCGGAGGCGATGTTTCCCTACCAGGCATTCGCCGACTCGTGGCAAAGCCTGGTGGCTTTTAGCGCCGAGCGCAATGCCTATCTGCAAAGCGCCTTGCAGCAGGAACAAATCGGGGCGGACGTGCCATAGCGTATTCATTGAATCGAGGATATATGTATCGAAAACTCTTTTCCCTACTCGTGTTGATCAGCGTGTTGAGCGTGGGCCTGCCGGCGGCCATCGCCGCCGCCCAAGGTCAGGCTTTTACCGAAAGCTTCGACGACCCGCAATTGCCCGGCTGGGAACACTCGCCCGAGGTGATCGTCTCCGGCGGGGTGCTGCGCATCGCGCCGGCCAACTTTGCGGCCCGTCTAGGTGGCTGGCAGAATTTTAACTTGAGCTTCAAGCTGCGCTATTCCGGCGAGGGCGAGACGCACATCAACTACCGGGCGAGTGATAACGGCAGTTACCTGTTGGCCTTGAGACCCGATGGTGTTAGCCTGCTCAGGACCACCCGGCAGGCCGAAGCGACCGAGCTGGCCCGGGCCGGAGTTCCCCTGGATGCCAGCGATTGGATCGACGTGCGGATCTCGCTGTCGGGAGACCAGCACACGATCTCTGTCAATGGCAAAAGCTTGCTGGCAGCCAGCGATCCCGATCCACTCCCGCCCGGCACGATCCTCTTCGCTTCGGGCGGTGGGCGGACGACCGAGCTGGACGACGTCGCACTACAAGCGATCGCGGGAGAGCCGGCCGCCCCGCCCGGCCCCGTCGAGGCTGCCCCTACCGCCGCCGCAACTCCCACATCCCAGGCCACCACGTGGCCGGCCTTTATCGCGCCGCTGCTCAGCAGCCAGGGAAGCACGCTGGAATGGGACGCCTTTGTCATCAACCTCGTCCTGGCCGTGATCACGTCCTTCATCCTGAGCCGGGTGTACATCTACTGGGGCGGGTCGCTTTCGAACCGGCGCAAGTTCGCCGCCAACTTTATGTTGGTCACCGTCACGACCACCTTCATCATCCTGGTCGTGCGCTCCTCGGTGGCCCTGTCGCTTGGCCTGGTGGGTGCGTTGTCCATCATTCGTTTCCGGGCTGCCATCAAGGAACCCGAAGAGCTGGCCTACCTGTTCTTTGCCATCAGCCTGGGCATCGGCCTGGGCGACAACCAGCGCCTGGTCACGCTGATCGCGCTGCTGGTGGTCATCGCGTTGGTCGGGCTGGCCCACCTGTTCCGCCAGTCCCAGGCCGACGTCAACTTGCACCTGTCCATCACCAGCCGGGGACCTGACAAGGTGGGCGTCGAGCAGGTCATGGACGTGCTCAAGAAGCACTGCGCCAAGCTGCGCTTGCTGCGCTGCGACGAGAATCCCCAAACCCTGGAACTCTCCTTCGTGGTCGAGTTTCAGCACGTGTCCGACCTGACCCAGGCACGGGCCGCTTTGCAGGGCTTGTCGCCGGCCATCGAGCTGTCCTTCCTGGACAACAAGGGCGTATGGTGATGGCCTCGCCGCAGGGATACACCCACTTGCGGAGCTATCGCTACGAGCGCAAGTTCCTGGTGGAGACGCTCAGCCTCCACCAGGTGCAAGCGCTCGTCAAGCTGCATCCCCAGCTCTTTTACCAGCCGTATCCGCCGCGCTACGTCAACAACCTGTACCTGGACACAGCCGACATGGAGAATTACTACGACAACGTGGGCGGCTCGTCCCGGCGGCGCAAAGTG
Source organism: Thermoflexales bacterium (assembly GCA_016931085.1). The sequence continues at coordinate 7,512 of JAFGFO010000384.1, read as the reverse complement.
CGTGTGCGGTGGTACGGCGATCTCCTTGGGGAGATGGATCGCCCGCTGCTCGAGTTCAAGGTCAAGGACGGCCTGGTGGGCACCAAGCACACCTATCCCCTGGCCAAGTTTTGCCTGGACGACGGCTTTGGCGACCGCCAGTTGTGGCAGGCGGCGCAAAACTCGGACCTGGCCGAGAACGTCTGGCGCGAGCTGCGCAACCTCAGGATGGTGCTGCTCAACCGCTACTACCGCCACTACTATGTCTCGCGCGGCGGCGCGTTCCGGCTCACACTGGACAGCCAGCAGTCCTTTTACAAAGCCAACGGCGCGTTGGGGAATTCTTTCGTTCACCGGCAGGTCAACGCCCGCGACGTGATCGTGGAGCTCAAGTACGAGCTCGAGCACGAAGCGCGTGCCAGCCGGGTGGTCAGCTTTTTCCCCTTCAGGGTCACGCGCAACTCGAAATACGTGCAGGGCATGGAGCGGGTGTATTTCTAAAGCTTTGTAAACGTACAATGCGACACCTGGGGATATGGCCCTCCTCGTCGCTGCAAACAACACATTCTTGCCATTTCGCCTGTTTTGCGGTACACTGTGCTTCCTATAGAGGCAGACCCGGATGTTTGCCCGGGGCAGGCACCTTATACGCTACCGGGCATCTTGTGGAGGTTGCAGAGTCGCATGGCGTATAGTCTACACAATCCGCTCGTCGTTCAAAGCGACAAAACGGTCTTGCTCGAGGTGGACAACGAGCAGTACGAGTCAGCGCGCGATGCGCTGGCTCGTTTCGCCGAGCTGGAGAAAAGCCCCGAATACATCCACACCTATCGCATCACGCCGCTTTCGCTGTGGAACGCCGCGGCGGCCGGCCTGACGGCGCCCGCCATCATCGCCGAGCTCGAACGCTATTCCAAGTACCCGCTGCCGGATAATATCCGGGTGGATATTGCCGACGCCATCTCGCGCTACGGCCGCGTCAAGCTGACCCGCTCAGAAAAAGACGGCTATCTGGCCTTGATCAGCGACGACGTGGCCTTGATGACAGAGCTGGCCGGCCACAAGCTCGTCGCACCGCTCATTGATAAGAAACTCTCACCCACCCACTTTCTCGTGACAGCCGTGCAGCGCGGCCACATCAAGCGAGTGCTGCTCCAGGTCGGCTACCCGGCCGAAGACCTGGCCGGCTACGTCGAGGGCGCGCCGCTCGAGTTCCGGCTGCGAGAGCGCTGCCAGTTGTCGGGAGAGCCGTTCGTCCTGCGCCACTACCAGACCGGCGCCGCCGACGTGTTCTACGCCGGCGGCAGCGTCGCCGGCGGCAGCGGCGTCATCGTGCTGCCCTGCGGCGCGGGCAAGACGATGGTGGGCATGGCCGTGATGGCGCGGCTTCAGACGGCCACGCTCATCCTCACGCCCAGCACCGTCGCCGTCCGCCAGTGGATCGCCGAGCTCTTGGACAAGACCGACCTAGACCCCAAGCTGGTCGGCGAATACTCAGGTCTCAAGAAAGAAGTGCGCCCGGTGACTGTCTCGACTTATCAGGTCGTCACGTACCGGCCGCGCGGCCGCAAGGGTCGCCCCCTCCTGGAAGAGTTCCCGCACTTTAATCTCTTTAACCAATTGGACTGGGGGCTGGTGATTTACGACGAAGTTCACCTGCTGCCCGCCCCGGTGTTTCGGATCACGGCTGAAATCCAGGCGCGGCGACGGCTCGGCTTGACGGCCACACTCGTGCGCGAGGACGGCCAGGAGGGCGAGGTCTTTTCGCTCGTCGGCCCCAAGAAATACGACGTGCCGTGGAAAGACCTGGAGCAGCAGGGCTGGATCGCCACCGCCGAGTGCCACGAGATTCGCATCCCTTTCGACCAGGACCGCCGCATGGAATACGCGCTCACCGGCGACAAGCTCAAGTATCACTTTGCCGCCACCAACGAGGCCAAGCTGCCGGTCGTCCGCCAACTGGTGGCCAAGCACGGCGACGATACCATTCTCGTGATTGGCATGTACCTGGACCAATTGGAACGCATCGCGCACATGTTGAACGCGCCGCTCATCACCGGCGAGACGCCCGTCCGCCAGCGTGAAAAGCTGTTCGAGCAAATGCGTCACGGCGCGCTCAAGACGCTGGTGATTTCCAAAGTCGGCAACTTTTCGATCGACCTGCCCGACGCCAACGTGATGATCCAGGTTTCGGGTACCTTCGGCAGCCGGCAGGAAGAGGCGCAGCGCCTGGGCCGCATCCTGCGCCCCAAGCGCAACGGGCTGCTGGCTCACTTTTACGCGCTGGTCACACACGATAGCCTCGACCAGGACTATTCGGCGCGCCGCCAACTGTTCTTGACCGAGCAAGGCTATCGCTACGACATCCTGTACGAGCACGAAGTGCCCGATTGGCAGCCGGCCACCCTGGCCACCGAGGCGGCGCAGGCGCATCATCACTGGCTGCCGCGCCACACGGCCAACGGGGCTGGCTTCCAGGCAAGCGCGGGCGAGGCGGCCTCACAGGCAGTGGTCGATCTCGTGCCGGTTGAAAGGAGCGCCTGTGCCCCGCTCCCGTAAGTCGTCGCCGCCGTCCACCGAAGCGGGCATCCTCGATCGCTGCGGCGCCGCCACCAGCGAGGCCGGGCGACTGCTCTGGCAAACCGGCGCTGTAAGCGAGCGCCTGTTCATCGAAGGCGATCTCGTCGCCGTGGTGCAAGCCGGCCGGCACATCTACGAGGTCGAGTTCGAAGAGCTGGGAGGAGCCTATTGCGACTGTCCCGACGCGGCGCGCGGCACGCCCTGCGCTCACGTGGCCGCGATGCTGTGGGCCTGGGTCAAAGAGCCGCACACCTTTGAAGAAGGCGTGTACGGGGACGACGAGGATGACGAATACGATTATGACGAATACGACGAGGACGACGAGGATGAGATCGACCTGACACCTGGGATGATGGGCGACCCGGCACTCCAGGACATCATCCGGCAGCTCATGGCGGGACAAGACGTGGGCGAGCTCACCCGCCAGGCCCAAGGCCTGCTGTGGGGGGGAAAACAGCCGGCCGGCGCGCCGGCCTTGCCGGCGCCGCCGCCCCAAGCAGAAACACCCCAAGAATCTTGGCCAGCTCTTCTCAGCAGTTGCCGGCTTGAGGATTTGCGCGCCATCGCCAAGCGGCACAACTGGAAGCTCTCCGGCACCGCCAAAGATGGCATCGTCAAGCAACTAGACGGTTACCTGAAAGAATTGGCGGACTCGGGCAGCGCCACGGCGGGCTTGTCTGGCGACGAAGCCTGGCTGGTCCGCTATCTCGGCACCATCCTGGGAGAAGATGCCGCCCCAACGCACGACTTCCTGGAGGATATCTGGCGCAAAGCGCCCGGCAAGCGTGCCCCGCGCAAGCTCAACGAGGTGATCGACGCTCTGTTTGCGGCCGGGCTGTTGTTCCCCTGCGGCGAGGGTGGCCAGGCCCATTACCACATCTTGCCGCACTTTTCCGAGACGAGCGTGCCGGTGTTGGCGATCACGCTCAAACCGCTGGACGCGCGCGCGCGGGGGCGGCTAAACCTTCAGCCCCATCCCCCCATCCTGGACGAGTTGGCCGGCCTGGCTCAAGCGCTCGAGACCCAGCGCGTGAGCAGGCGAGCGGCCCCGCCGCCGCACCCACGCGAAGCGCGCTATGCCTGGCTGCGCGATTGGAAGTACGACGCCGCCGACGTTCAACGTCTGATCGAAAGCCGGCAGGCCGATTTCCCGAGGCCAGACGTGGGGCTGGCCGTGCGCATGTCTTTGGATGTCTTGAGCGACGAAGCGCTCCGCCTGGCCCAGGCCTGGACGGGCGCGCCGCCAGAGCGCATCACCTGGCTACTCGACGTGGGGCTGTTCTCCAGGCTGTTCCTGCCGCCGGCCACGCGCGAGCCGGGCGCTCCCTTCCGCCTGGATGGCCAGGCGTGGGCCGAGTGGGAAGCGAGTTCCCCCGACCCGGCCCAGCGAATCAAGCGCTTGTGGCAGGCGTGGCTTACGGGAGGCTCTGACGTGTTTTTCGAGCTGGCCTGGGCAGCCAGGCGTCACGGCAACCTGGCCATCATGCGCGCCATCGCCGCCAGTCTGCCAAAATTCACGCCGTTCGACTTGATGAACGAGCTGGCCCTGGCGCGCCGCAGCCTGGCGCGCGTCCTGGCCGGGCTGCTGGCGGCCAGCCCCTCCCCGTCCGCGCAAGATGAGCAGGCCAACGCCTGGCTGGCCTGGAACACTGTGGCCCAAACGATCTTCGACCTCCACCCCAACCTGCTCAATACCTATTTCACCAGGCAAAACTGGTGGCTGGCCACGGCGGCCGGCGCTCATAAACGGTATAACCCAGGCCAACGAGGCGATTGGGATAAATCGGTCCGCCACGTCCTGGCCGCCACGATCGAGGGGCCGCTGCAGTGGCTGGGGGCGGTGGAACTAGGCTACGAGCGCAGCACATTGGCCGCCCTGCGGGTGACCCCCTTGGGACATTGGCTGCTGACCGGGCGCGGCCAGCCGCCGGAGGCCCTGGGCGCCCCGCGCGCGGGCGAGCCGCCGGCCTGGATCGACGCTCACACCTGGCGCATGCCGGCCGGCGCGGGTTCGGCCGAGATGCTGTCGACCTGCCGCGTGCTGGGCGAGCCGGCGGACCGCCCGTTCACTTTTCGCCTGAGCGACGCGGGCATCGAACGCGCGCTGCTGTCGGGAGCGACGCCCCAAGTCATGGCCGCGCACTTTGAGGCCGCCGGCATCCCCATCCCGCCGGCGGCCATGGCGCGCATCGAGCAGGCCGCCGGGCGCATTGGCCGCCTGCGGCTGTACGAGGGACTGGCGCTGATCGAGTGCGCGGACGAGCTGGCGCTGAAAGAAATATTGGCCGGCACACGGCTGAAGGAACAGCTCGTCTGCCAGCTTTCACCGCGCCTGGCCGTCATCCGGGCGGAAAGCGTCGACCCGGCGATTGGAGAATTGATCGACAAAGGCTACACGCCGCGAGTGCAATGAAGCGATTTTTAACCCTCCGACCCCAAAAGCTAATCGCCTATGGCTGATCTACACACGACGCTCGCTCACTATCACCTGCCTGTCCTCCTGGCCATGGCGCAAGAGTTGAAGATCACGCTCAAAACGCGCCAGCCGCGCCCCAAGGACGCGGCGCACGAGTTGAGCTTTTATCTTGGCACGCCCGAGGTCGTGAGCCGCGCCTTGGATCGCCTGCGCGAGCCGGAACGAGAAGCGCTGGCGCGCCTGCAGCGCCAGGGCGGGCACGCTTTGGCCAAGAGCCTGAAGGTCAGCCTGCTGCAGGCCGGCGTGGCCGTCCCGACGCCGCGCGCCGCTCGGGGCGCCCAGAACCAGGCGTATGAAGCCAAGGCCAGCTATTCCGGCAAGCCGTGCTTCGAAGATATCTTGGCCCGCCTGGCCGTGCTGGGGCTGGTCTTGTCGGAACGCGAGGCCAGGTACAGAAGTGCGCCCATCAGCTTTTCACCGGCGCATACCGTTTTCATCCCCCAAACCGTGCTCAAGCTGCTTCCCCCCCCACCGCCTCTAGCACCGGCGTGGGCGCAAGCCGAGCTGGTCGCCGCCGGCTCGGCGCGCCAGTTCCAGCGCGACCTGGGCCGCTACTGGCGCTTTGTTCGCCGCGCCGGCGAGCTGCGCTTGACGACCCAAGGCTACCTGTACAAGGCGGACGCCAAGGCCATCCAGGCGGCCATGGGACAAGCGAGCAACAAGGGCGAGCAAGACAATGCCCGCCTGTACTTTATACGCGCGCACCTGACTGAGCTGCGCTTGCTGGAGCGCGCTGCCTCGGGCCTGACGCCGTCGGCTCAAGCCGGCTTTTGGACGCGCCCGGCCGCCGAGCGCATCAAGGCCAGCTTTGAGGCGTGGCGCGACGGCGACAGTTGGAACGAGCTGCTGCGCATCCCCGTTGGGCACAGCGGATACGACCATCGCAAGCCCGCCCCGCCCCAGTTGCCCGGCGCGCGCCAGGTGGTCCTGAAACACATGGCCGCCTTGGGCCAGGCTTGGATCGGCCTGAACGAGCTGGCAAGCCGGATCGCGCTGGATGATTACGAGTTCTTGTTCTCGCGCGACTATACGCTGGATCGCCCCTATTATTACTATTATTCCCCGGTGGCCAGCACGCCGTATTACGGCTCCAACAACCCGTACAATCTCACGTTCGACAAAATTTCTGACGAGATGGAAGGCTGGCTCAAGGTAGAGACCGGCTTTATCGGAGCGATCCTGGCCGGGCCGCTTTTTTGGATGGGGCTGGTGGACCTGGGCGGCAAAGACACGTCGGCGCCCGCCAGCAAAGGCCCGCCCCAGGCCTACCGGCTGACGGAGCTGGGCACGTGGGTGCTGGGCATCGGCGCGCCGGTCGAGATTGCCGAAGAGGGTGGGCGCGTCGTCGTCCAGCCCAACTTTCAGGTGATGGCGCTCGAGCCGGTGTCGGATCGCGTGTTGGGCGACCTGGACGAATTTGCCGAAGCGGAAGGCGGCGACCGGGCGCTGCTGTATCGCTTGACGCGGGCATCGGTGTACCGCGGCCAGCGGGCCGGTTGGGACGTGCCGCGCATCGTCGCCCGGCTGGAAGCGCTGTCCGCGGCGCCGCTGCCGTCCAACGTGCGCCGCTCGCTGGACGAGTGGCACGCGCTGCACAATCGGATCGTCATTCACCGCGATGCCGCGCTGTTGTTGTCCGCCGATGCCGCCGTGCTCGACGAGCTGCTGTCTGACCCGCGCCTCGCCGGGTTGGTGGGCCGCCGCGTCGCGCCCGAGATTGCGCTGCCGGCAGGGAAAGCCAACGAGCTTGAGCAGGCGCTGCGCCAAAGCGGCTGGCCAGCGTTGGTCACGCCGCGCGGCCAGGACGACGGCGCCGCCAGCGTTCGCCTGGACGAGAGCGGCCAGGTGAGTTTCTTGCAGCCGACGCCCTCGCTCGGCGCGCGCGCCCGGCTCGCCTCGCTCGTCGAAGGCGAGCGCATCACGCCCCACTCAGTCAAGGCGGCCATCAAGGCCGGCCGGAGCGTGGAGGCCATCCTGGCGGACCTGCGCGCCGTCCACGCCGGCGACTTGCCGCGCGAGTTGGTCCTACAGATCAAGGCGTGGGGCGGCTATTACGGCCAGGGCGCCTTGGCGCAGGTGACGCTCTTGCAGGTGCGTGACAAAGGCGTGTTGGCCGAACTGTGCGCCGACGCGGAGCTTGCCCCGTACTTGCGCCCCTTCGAGGCCGGGGAACGAGCGCTCGCGTTGGTCGAGGCCAGCCACGTTGAGCGCGTGCGCGCGCTTTTGGCGCGGCGAGGCATCGCGCTGCACGACACGCTGCTCACAGGGAGCGCGGTCAAGAGAGGCTGAAATTCTCAGCCCAGGTCAATCTTTCCAAGCTTCCACGTGCCGGGTTTCCACAAGCCGCACGTCCGGGGCCAGCACGCCGCCAAGTACGGAAAGGTATTGAGGCAGTACCGCAAAAGTTACTCGAGGGCATCCCCCCCACCCAACCTCCCCCACCAGGGGGGAGGCGTCGGACCTGCCCGTCCCGTGTG
>JAFGFO010000383.1 GCA_016931085.1 Thermoflexales bacterium | reverse complement strand
TCGTACAACTGCTCGATCGACATGTCGATCAGCGCCTCGTCAGGCGTGCTGCTCGCCAGCCGCGCCAGTTGCCGGATCAGGCCATGACCCCGGTTGATCTCGATCAACTTTTTGGGCACTTCGAAGCTCTGGTCGAGCAAGCGCCGCACGCGTGCCATGTCGCGCTCGACGTCGCCCTCGGGTGAGACCAGCCGGCAGGGGCTGTCGCTCAGCAGCCTGGACTCGCGCACGTCCGTGACCCGCTCGCCCAGCGTCTGGCGAAAGCGCTCGAGGAGGGCCTCGAACTGCCCGGCCGGCAACTGCTCCTGGCCCTCGGCCGGCGCTTCGATCTCCGGCAGCTCCAGCCCGGCGTCGTCCACGTTCTTGACCGGCTTGCCCGCAAACTCGCGCAGCCCCAAGACCATAAAGCTGTCGATCGTCTCGGTCAAGTACAGCACCTCGAGATCGTGCTTTCTAAAGTAATCCAGGTGCGGGCTGCGCGCCACCGACTGGGGATCTTCGCCCAGGATATAGTAAATCGCTTTTTGCTCCTCTTTCATCCGCCCGGCGTACTCGGCCAGCGAGACCAGCCCACCGTCGGACTTGGAGCTGCGGAAGCGCAGCAGCGGCAGCAGCGCCTCGCGCCCGGCGATGTCGGTGGCCACGCCTTCTTTGATAAAGCCGCCAAATTGTTCCCAGAAGCTCTCGTAGCTCTCGGCGTCTTGGTCTGCCAGGCGCTCGAGCTCGTCGATGAGCTTGCGGCTCAGGTTGCTCTTCATCTTTTCCATCAGGCGGGTGGCCTGGATCGTCTCGCGTGAGATGTTGAGCGGCAGGTCCTCGCTGTCGACCACGCCTTCGACGAAACGAAAATGGTTGGGCAGCAGGTCCTTGCAATAGTCTTGGATGAGGACCTTGCGCGAGTACAGCTTGAGGCCGTGGTCGGTGCGCAGGGCCAGGACCCCCCGCTCGCGCTTGGCCGGCACGTACAGCACGGCGTACATCTGCACCGGCGCGTCGGTCACCATGTGGACGTGCGCCAGCGGCTTTTCGAAATCCAGCGTCAACTGCTTGTAGAATTCGTCGTATTGATCGGCCTCTACCTCGCGCGGCGACTGCCGCCACAAGGCTGTCTGGCGATTGGCGGCCTGCGCCTTGTCGCCCACGTAAATCGGAAAGGCCACAAAATCCGAGTGTTTCTTGATGATTTGTTCCAGGCGCCAGGCCGAGGCGAACTCGGCCGCATCCTCTTTCAGCTTGATCTCGACGCTCGTGCCGCGCGCCGGCTTGTCGGCCGGGGCGAGCGTGTACGAATTCTCGCCGCGCGAGGTCCAGCTCCACGCTTCCGCGTCGGGCCGGTACGAGCGGGAGCTGACGGTGATCTCTTCGGCCACCATAAAGGCGCTGTAAAAGCCCACGCCAAACTGGCCGATGAGATCGGTGCTGATGGGCTGCTCGGTGGCTTGCACTTGCTTGAGGAAAGCCATCGCGCCCGAGTGGGCGATCGTGCCCAGGTTCTCGACCAGCTCCTCGCGCGTCATGCCGATGCCTGTGTCGCTGACCGTCAGCGTCTTGGCTGTCTCGTCAAAGCTGACGCGAATCGCCAGCTCGGCGTCCGGGTCGAGCACGTCCCGATTGGTCAGCATCTCGAACTGGATGCGGTGCAGCGCGTCCGAGGCGTTCGAGATCAGCTCGCGCAAAAAGATGTCGCGTTCCCTGTACAACGAGTGGACGAGAATGTGCAGCAGTTGCTGGATCTCGGCCTTGAATTTAAACGATTGCCTGCCTTGAGTCTTTGACATACAATAACCTCCCTCGATAGATGTATCAAACGACTGGATTATAACAAAGCTCTGTTAGAAACTACTTGCCTGCCGCCTGGCCGCGACGATGGCCCCGGCCAGGGCCAGGCTGAGGCCGATGATGACGAAGGCCACGCCAAAGACGCGCCAGAATACCGACTGTCCACGCAGGCTGGCCACCAGCTCCGCTTGCGTGCCGAGGGCGATATACTTGGCTTCGATCTGCGGGTACGGCTCGACCGAGCTCAAGATGCCCACGGCCAATACCGGGTCGCCGACCTGGATGCCGCCATATTCCGTGTCGCCCTCACCCACCAGGTGTTTGGTGCCAATCCACTCGTACGAGTCGTTCGTGATGTCGAGCGTGCCGTCGGGCAAAGCCAGCAGCAGCGGCGGCGTCACCTCGCGAATCCTGGCGCATTCTCGATCCCCCTCGCTGTCGCGATAGCACTCGTAGACCACGTAGACCACGTACGAATCGAGGAGAACGGGATTGTCGTCGCTGAGGCGGCCCTCGACCAGCACCTCGCTGCCGGCCAGCGTGTCCTGCAGGACGGCCATCGTAGAGGGCGTCATCGCTGCGATCCGCTTGGCCTGGCCGCTGCTGAGGGCAGGCACCAGCCAAGCGACCAGGAGGCCAGCCAGCAGGAAGATGGCTCCCAGGCCTATCAGAAGAAAGATTAGCCAACGCTTGTGTTTACTCAAGTTGCCCTCTCGCCCAAGTATATCCATAAAGGTAAAAAACGCAAGTCTTGGCCCCCATCTCCCGCGCCTGGTCAAATTGTGGTATACTTAGCCTCGCGTTGAATCTTGTACTTGAATGGAGTGATGATGGGTGTTTTAGAGTTGATCGTTGGTTTTTTGGTCGTGTTAGGCCCGCTGGTGTTTTTTCACGAGCTGGGGCATTTCTTGATGGCCAAGCGGGCCGGCATTCGCGTGCTCGAGTTTGGTTTCGGCTTCCCGCCGCGCATGTTCCAGTTCTGGCGGGGTAGGGGGCATTTGTCGCTCGGCGCCACCCGCGTGACCATCCCGGCCAACTTTCCTGGCCTGCCGCTCAGCGCGGCTGAATGCATCCAGGAGGCCGATCAAGAGGAGGCGGAGACCAAGAAGCAAGAAAAGCCCAAGGTGTTGGATCGAGGCGATTACGTCCAGGTGATGGCCCAAGAACGCCGGCCCGGCCACCTGAGCTTGAGTGCCTTGAGCACCTTGGATCCAAGCCAGGACGATGTGACGCCCCAGCACGACGTGACGGCCGAGGGCGTCCGTCTGCGTGGCCAATTGACCGAATACGTGCCTGGCACGATCTACTCGGTCAACTGGCTGCTGCCGGTGGGTGGTTTTACGCGCATGCTGGGTGAAGAAGACCCGTCTGCGTCGGACAGCTTTGCCGCCGCGCCCAAGCGTTGGCGCACGGCTGTGCTGCTGGCCGGGCCGCTGGCCAATCTCCTCCTGGCAGTGATCGTGTTGACCTCGGTGTGGATGATCGGCACCCAGACTGCCCTGACCTGCCGCTTTGCGATAGACAAGGTGAGTGACAATACCCCGGCCGCGCAGGCCAACTTGCAACCTGCAGACTATATCGTGAGCATCGACGGCGAAGCGATGGATGGCTGCTACGAGCTGGGCCAATACGTCAGAAGCCACACGGGCCAAAGCGTTACGTTGGGAATCGAGCGTGATGGCCAGCTCATGGAGGCGCTGGTCACCTTGCGCGCGGAGGGAGAGTATGACCCGAACTTGGAAGGTCCCCTGGGCGTTAGCCTCGATCCGCAGCCTGTGACATGGGAGACCTACCGGGCCGGTTTTCTCGAAGCGCTGCTGAACGCGGTGTTGTTCGTGCTCTTGATGATTGCCAGCATCCTGGCCTTGCCCATCATGCTTTTGAGAGGGATCGGCCTGTCGTCTTTCATCGGCCCGATTGGCATCAGCCAGGCGGGAGGAGAAGCCATCCAACTGAGCCGGCAAGTCGGCACCTGGGCGCCTCTCCTGCTCCTGATCGGCCAGGTGAGCGTGGCCGTCGGTCTGTCAAACTTGCTGCCGCTCCCAGCCTTGGATGGTGGCCGCTTGTTGTTTATCCTCGTCGAGTGGATTCGCGGCCGGCGCGTCGACCCGCGCAAAGAAATGCTCGTGCACGTGGTCGGATTGGGTTTGCTGTTGCTGCTGGCGGCCTTGATCTCGTATAGCGATATTGTGCGCTGGATGAGCGGCGAGGCGCTGCTGCGGTGATGAGGCATGCGGGATGAAAACCAAGCCGAGAGCGAAACGAAGCTCATCGTTCGAAGATTACTTGCGCCAGTTGGCTGACGAAAGCCAGCCGCTGTCGGTCGCTTCACTTTATCGCCTGTCGAGCCTGGCCGAGGATGACCTGGCCTTGCTGGAAATCGCCTGGTCGTCTCTGCCGGACCGCCGGCGCTACGAGATCACCCGCCACCTGGCTGATCTCACCGAGTCAAACTTTGAAGTCGAGTTTGAAGCGCTGTTTTGGATTGGCCTGACGGACGGTGATGCCCAGGTGCGTGAGGCTGCTATCGATGGCCTGTGGATCAGTGAGGATGCCAAGCTGATCGCACCGCTGATCAATTTGATGTTAAAAGACCCGGCCCCCAACGTGCGAGCGGCGGCGGCCAGCTCACTGGCGCGTTTTGTGCTCTTGGGTGAGCTCGAGGAGATGCCGGCTAGCTGTGATGCCGTGCTTCAGGGCATGTTGAACGCTTTGCGGGTGGTCATTGTCCATCCAAACGAGGACGTCGACGTGAAGCGGCGGGCCGTGGAAGCTATTTCATATTGCGGCGCCGACGATGTGCCGGACATTATCCGCGCCGCCTATCATTCGCCCGACGAGCGGATGCGTGTCAGCGCGGTGTGTGGCATGGGGCGCAGCGCCGACGAGCGCTGGACCGCCACGATCGTTCAGACCCTGGACGCCTCCAGTCCAGAGCTGCGTTACGAGGCAGCCCGCGCAGCCGGCGAGCTGGAAATACGCCAGGCCGTGCCTCACCTGGCTGCTTTGTTGGATGACCCGGACCGGCAGGTGCAGGAGGTGACCGTCTGGGCCTTGGGCCAGATCGGCGGCCAACGCGCTCTTAAATTGCTGCAAAAATGCTGCGATGGTGAGGACGAGTGGCTCAGCGAGGCCGCCGGTGATGCGATCGAAGAGATGAGCTTGATGCGTGGTGTGGATCTGCCCTTGTTTGTATTCGATCCCTACGATGATGAGGAGGACCTGGATCCCGATCTCGAGATGGATGGCGAAGCCGAGCTGGATTGGGATGAGTGGGAATCCTAAAGGGTGGGGAGCAGAATGCCTGTCGCTTGGGTGGCAATGGGTCTGATTCTGGCCATCGGGCCATTCGGAAATGGCTCCCTGGCGTGCGCCGAGCTGCGTGAGCCTTGTTGGCAGGCGGATGGCATGACGGTCGAAACGATGGGTGTGGAGTATAGCTTTGGCCAGCAGATGACTTTTCGCCTGGCAGTGCGCAGCGAGGTGGACATTACGTCAGCCCATGTGTTTTTCGACGCCGGCCATGGGCCGCTGCTGAAGGGCACGGCGCTCCTGTCCAGGTCTGGTGCTATCACGCAGGCCAGCTACACGCACGACCTGCTCGCTCGCCCTCTGCCACCATTCAGCCAGGTCACGTATGGGTGGGAGATTGGCGACGCCGGCGGAGCTCGCTTGACGACGGTCTCGCAGACGCTGGATTACGTGGATAATCGCTTTGCCTGGCGTTCGATAGCGGGGAAGGGTGTGCGCGTGGCGTGGTATCATGAGGATCAATCCTTGGGACAGGCCACCCTCGATGCGGCGACGGAGATCATGCCGCGCCTGAGCCAAGACCTGGCTGTGCCATTCCCGGCCCAGACTGAGATCTATTTATACAGCCGTGTCGAAGCGCTGCAGTCCGCGCTGGCGACGGCCGGCCGCCCTTGGCAAGGCGGGCAGGCCCGGCCCGAGCTGGGTGTGGTGCTGATTGCGCTTGATCCGACTTCGGACGCGCGCCCATTGGCCAGCGACTTGGCGCACGAGTTGACACACTTGTTGGTTTACCAGGCCACCGGCGATGCTTACACCCATGTGCCGTGTTGGCTGGACGAGGGGCTGGCCGTGTCGAGCGAGGCATCACCTGATCCGGCCTATCAAGCCGCGTTGGAAGCGGCCTATCGGGATAATGCCTTGATCTCGATCGAGGCTTTGTGCGCGCCGTTCCCGGCAGATTGGGACACGGCGCGACTGTCTTATGCTCAAAGCCAGAGCCTGGTGCGTTTCATCCGTGAGCAGTACGGTCCCCAGGGCATCCGCACGCTGTTGGCTGCTTATCGGGACGGCGCCGCTTGTGGTAGTGGTGTGGAACGCGCCTTGGGCCTGCCGCTCGCCAGGCTCGAAATGGACTGGCAGGCCAGCTTGGGGCCGCGCGTGGCTTGGCAGGCTGTGTTTGACAAGGTGGGTGTGTGGGTGATGCTGGCCGCGCTTCTTTTGATTGCGCCGCTGCCGCTCGTGTTTGTAGGGCGTGAAAGGAGTTACAGGCTTGACTGACGACGATCGAGATCTCGTGCTTGAAATCGCCACTGAAAGCTACGCCCGCCTGGGCGGCGGGGGGGTGTTGTCCACCGCGCGTTGGTTGGTGCTGGGCGGGGGGGGCACGCTTGTCTTGCTGCTGGTGCTGTTGCTTGGCAATCAATTGGGCACGAGCGGCCTGAGCCGGCCGACCAACACTGTCACACCCACGGCAACGCAAACAGTGATCGCTGTCCCAACGACGCCAGCGCCGACCGCCACGCCAGCGCCACCCACGGCGACCGCGGCCCCAACCTCGCTACCCAGCCCCACGCCAGAGCCTAGCTCGACGCCGACTGTGACACCGTCGCCGACGGATACTCCCCAATGGCCCACCTGGACGCCCACCGGCACGACTACAGCTACGGCCTCACCAACGCCGGTGCGCTGCCCAGGTAACCAGATCTGGAGTGGCAGCGAGTGTGGCTGTCCGCCGGGCATGGATTGGATCGCCCAGCAGCAGTGGTGCGTGGAGAAAAAGTAGCTGTTTTCTCCCTCTTCCCTTGGGGAGAGGGTTGGGATGAGGGGTGAGGGGCTAGAACATGACACGTCTAATCTTTATGGGCACACCCGAGTTTGCCGTGCCGGTGTTGGACAAGCTTGTCTCGGCTGGAGCGTACGAGATCCTCGCTGTTTACACCCAGCCGGACCGGCCGGCCGGGCGCGGGCGCAAGCTGAACGCTTCGCCGGTCAAGGCGTATGCCGCCGCGCGTGCTTTGCCGGTGTTCCAGCCAGATCGCCTGCTGCCAGAGACCCAGGCCGAGCTGTCTGCTCTGCGGCCCGATGTGATCGTGGTGGCGGCTTATGGCCTGATCCTGCGCCAGGCGGTGCTGGATTTGCCGCCGCACGGCTGCATCAACGTGCACGCCTCGCTGCTGCCCAAGTACCGCGGTGCGGCGCCCATTCAAGCCGTCCTTCTCGACGGCGAGCGCATCACCGGCGTCACGCTCATGCGCATGGACGCCGGTGTGGACACCGGCCCACTGTTGGCGCAAGCCGAGTTGCCCATCTACCCCGACGACACGAGTGACACGCTGAGCGCGCGCCTGGCCGAGTTGGGGGCGGATTTGCTGGCGCACACGCTGCCGGCCTGGCTGGCCGGCCAAATCCGGCCGCGAGCACAGGACGAGTCTCAAGCTAGCCTGGCTTCCCGCCTGGGCAAAAGGGATGGCTGCCTCGACTGGTCGCGACCGGCTGAAGAGCTCGAGCGGCGCGTGCGCGCCTTCGATCCCTGGCCTGGGACATTCACCACCTGGGAGGGCAAGCGGCTCAAGATAATCAAGGCGCAAATTCCAAGTTCCAAATTCCAAATCGCAACGCAGGGCGGCAAATCGCAAACAAGTCAGCCCGGCCAGGTGGTGCAGTGGGATAGTGGGGTAGGCGTTGTAACGGGCAAAGGCGTGTTAGAACTGCTGCGGGTGCAAGCGGAATGTAAATGCGCGATGGACGCGGCTGACTTCGTGTGTGGCCACCCGGCCTTTGTCGGCGCGCATTTAGGCCAAGTTTGCGATAGTCCTGAATTGTGTGCTTGAACGTCTCTCCGTTACCAGAAGCGGTTTTTGGCCATACAGACACTGAGAGGGCACAGAGCTTTGGATTCTCCGTGTGGCCTCGCAGTTCGGCAAAGCCGAACTGATGCCTCTGTGGCTATTTGCGAGGAGGTTGCTGTGAGCGAACTATCCAAACAAGACTTGATCGAGTTGTACCGCCAGATGGTGTTGATCCGGCGGTTGGAGGAAAAATCGACCGAATTGTACAGCGAAGGCAAAATCGGGGGATTTCTGCATCTGTACATCGGCGAAGAGGCGATAGCCGTCGGCGCCTGCAAGGCGCTGCGGGCGAACGATCACTTGTTGACGGCTTATCGCGACCACGGCTGGGCTATTGCCAGGGGGCTGGACCCCAAGGCTATCGTGGCCGAGCTGCTGGGCAAGGCGAGCGGCGTGGTCGGTGGGCGAGGGGGGTCGATGCACATGGCCAGCGCTGAGCGCCAGTACTGGGGCGGGCACGCCATCGTCGGTGGCCACTTGCCCCTGGCGACTGGTGTGGGCCTGGCCAATCGCTACAACGAAAATGACCAGGCTGTGCTGTGCGTCTTTGGTGAAGGCTCGACCAACATCGGCTACTTTCACGAGTCCGTCAACCTGGCGGCGGTGTGGAAACTGCCGGTGGTCTACCTGGTCGAAAACAACCAGTATGGCATGGGCACCGAGGTGGGACGTGCGTCGGCCGTGTCGAATATTTTTCAAAAAGGCTGCGCCTACGGCATCGCTAACCACCAGGTCAATGGGCAAAACGTCCTGGAAGTCTACCAGGCTGTTCTTGAAGCCTTGGAGTCCGCTCGCCAGAACGGCCCTTACTTGCTGGAGGCGCTGACTTATCGTTACTCTGGCCACTCGATGGGCGACCCGGAGCGCTACCGCACCAAGGCCGAGATCGAAGCACAGCGTGCACGCGATCCTATCGCGCTCTTCAGCCAGGAACTTGCTGCCAAGGGTGTTGCGGATGAGGCCGCCCTGGCCGAGATCGCGGCGGCGGTGGAGCTTGAGTTAGCAGAGATGGTGCGCTTTGCTGAAGAGAGCCCCGACCCGGCCGATTCGACGTTGTGCGATCATATCTATGTCAACTTGCCGGGCGGATGTTAGGAGGATACGGTGGCACACAAGACACTGAGAGAGGCAATCAGTCAAGCGATGCGCGAAGAGATGTACCGCGACGAGCGCGTCTTTATCATGGGCGAAGAGGTCGGCACGTGGGGCGGCACCTACGCCGTCACACGCGGTTTCCTGGACGAGTTTGGCGAAAAACGTGTGCGCGACACACCCATCGCTGAAGGGGTGATCGCCGGGGCCGCCGTTGGCGCGGCGATCGCCGGCCTGCGCCCCATCGCCGAGATCATGACCATCAATTTCGCTTTCCTGGCCATGGACCAGATCGTCAACCACGCTGCCAAGCTGCATTACATGTTCAACGGCCAGATCACCTGCCCGGTCGTCTTTCGCACGGTGGGTGGGGGCGGGAGACAATTGGGCGCCACCCATTCGCAAACGCCCGACGTGGTCTTTGCGCATTTCCCAGGCCTCAAGGTCGTGGCGCCAGCCACCCCGGCTGATGCCAAGGGCTTGCTCAAATCGGCCGTCCGCGACGAGGACCCGATCTTTTTCATCGAGCACGCCACGCTTTACCAGGTGCGCGGACAAGTGCCCGACGACGAAGATTACCTGGTGCCCATTGGCGTGTCGGACGTCAAGCGAGAGGGCCAGGATGTCACGCTGGTGGCGTATTCCAAGATGCTCCAGGTCTCACTGCAAGCCGCCGAGCAACTGGCCGAACAGGGTATCCAGGCCGAGGTCATCGATCTGCGCACGCTGCGCCCCCTGGATTTGCAGCCGGTCATCGAGTCGGTCAAAAAGACCAACCGGCTGGTGGTGGTCGAAGAGGGTTGGCGCAGTTACGGCGTCGGGGCCGAAGTCGCCAGCCAGGTGGCTGAGCTGGCTTTTGACTATCTCGATGCGCCCATCCGGCGTGTGGCTCAGGCCGAGGTCCCCCTGCCGTATAACCGCCGCCTGGAGCAGTTGGCGCTGCCGCAGGTCCAGGATGTGGTCAAGGCCGCGAAGGACGTGCTTTATTTAGGTTGAGGTTGAGAAATGGCTGAATTAATCACTATGCCCAAGCTGGGCTTTGATATGGCGGAAGGGACCCTGGTCCAATGGGTCAAGAAGGTGGGTGATGTGCTGGCTGAGGGTGATGTGGTCGCCATCATTGAGACAGACAAGGCTAATGTGGAAGTGAGCTCGTTCAAGGCTGGCGTTTTGCGTCAATTGCTGGTCGAGGAGGGCGCGCTTGTGCCGATCGGTCAATCCATTGCCATAATCGGCACGGCTGACGAGCCGCTCGACCTGGGGGCCTTGGGTGTGGCCGCGCTTGCTCCCGCTGCAAAAAAGGCGGGCGCTGCCGCTCATCCCACTGAGCAGCAAGCTCCAGCCGCGCCGGAGACGGCTGGGGCAGGCCGGGTCGTCGCCTCGCCCATCGCGCTTCGTATGGCCAGCGAACTGGGCGTCGAGCTGGGCCAGGTGCAAGGCAGCGGCCCCAACGGGCGCATTGTCAAACGCGATATTGAAAACTATTTGGAGCAGCGCGCCGAGCAACCCAAGCCTGCGGCGCCTTCACCCGTCACACTCCCCTCACAGACGCCTGGCCTGGGCGACTATCGCGCCGAGCCACTGACGCCCATGCGGCAAACCATTGCCCGGCGGATGCTTGAGAGCAAGCAGCAGACGCCGCATTTCTACATCACCACAGAAGTCGATATGGAAGCAGCTTTGCGCCTGCGCCAGGAGTTGAATGGCGTATTGCCCGAGGGCGAGTCGATCTCGCTCAACGACCTGATCCTCAAGGCGGCAGCGATCGCGTTGGCGCAATTCCCTCACATCAACGCGTCCTTTGCCGGCGACGAGATCCACATTCACAACCAGGTCAACATCGGCGTCGCTGTGGCGCGTGAGGCCGGGCTGGTGACGACCGTGCTGAAGGATTGTGATAGCAAGTCGCTGGCGCAAATCGCGCGCGAGTCGCGCGAGCTGATCGCCCGCGCTCGCGAAGGACGCATGCGAGCCGACGAAATGATCGGCGGCACGTTCAGCGTCAGCAATTTGGGGATGTTCGGCGTGGACGATTTTATCGCCATCATCAGTCCTCCCCAGGCCGCCGTGCTGGCCGTCGGCGCCGTCAAGCGCGTGCCGGTGGTCGACGAGCAGGGCCAATTGAGCGTGGGAACGCGCATGAAGGTCACGATCTCGGCCGATCACCGCGTGACCGATGGGGTCGAGGCGGCTCAGTTCTTGCAGGTCCTCAAGCAGGCGCTCGAACAGCCCGTGCGCTTGATGGTGTGATGTACGGGCGGTTCGCGAACCGCCCCTACGCAATTGCCTGAGGCTAGATGTCTTTTTCGATTCGCAACTATCACGACGAGGACCTGGGCAGCGTTTTTGCAGTCATCAACGCTGCCGCACGGGCCGACGGCGAGCCAGACGTGCTTTCCGAGGCCGAATTGCGAGCCAGGCTGGAGATCCCTCACGATAGCTCGCTGATTGACCCACAGCAAGACCTGTCCGTGGTCGAAATCCCGGGCGCAGGTGTGGTGGCATACGCCGAGGGGCTCCTGCGCGGCGGGAGGGGTAAATGGTTCTACCGGACACAGTGTTTTGTCCAGCCTGACTTTCGGCGGCGAGGGATCGGGCGGGCGCTGCTCGAACGGCAATGGGAAAGGGTCGAAGAGCTGGCTGCTCAACTGGGAGGTCGGGTTCTGATGGGCGCGCGCGTATTGGACACCCAGCAAGACGCGCAAGCACTGCTCAAGGCTTTCTCAATGCGACGCACGCGCTATTTTTTCACGATGCGCCGTGACCTGGCGGCCCCTCTTCCCTCGCTCGAGCCGCCGCCAGGCCTGGATCTGCGCCGGTGGGACGATCGCCGCGGCGACCGCGTGGTGTGGGCTGCGGCCGAAGAAGCGTTTGCTGACCACTGGGGCTACCAGCCGCAGAGCTGGGAGGCTTTTGAGCACCGCATCCATTCAGGACAAATCCGGCCCGCAAGCAGTTTTATCGCCTGGGATGGGGATGAGGTAGCCGGCGGCTCGCTCAACAAGTTCAGTCTGCCAGACCCCGTAGCCCCACCGCTGGCCAGGCCAGGCTGGGTCGGCACACTGTTCGTGCGCCGACCGTGGCGCAGGCATGGCCTGGGCCGCGCGTTGCTGCTTGCCTCTCTCGCTCATGCGCGCCAGATGGGACACGACGTCGTGCTCTTGAACGTCGATGCCGCCAGTCTCACCGGCGCGGTGCATTTGTACGAGTCGGTCGGCTTCGGCGTGGCGGTCAGGCGCGTCGTGTACCAACGCGTCTGCCGCATAGCTGCAACGCACCTCGCGTAGCGGGTGCGTTGCAGCTGTGTTTTGTCTTACGCCAGGCCGGCTGCTTTTTTCAGCGCGTTTACCTTGTCCAGCCGTTCCCAGGTGAAATCCGGGTCGTTACGGCCAAAATGCCCGTAAGAGGCGGTCTTGAGATAGATCGGCCGGCGCAGATCTAGATCGCGGATGATGGCGGCCGGGCGCAGGTCAAAGAACTCGTTGATCCAACTGACCAATTGCTCGTTAGAAAAGGGACTGGTGCCAAAGGTCTCTACGGCGATAGACAGCGGGCGAGCTACGCCAATGGCGTACGAGACCTGCATTTCCAGCCGCTCGGCCAGGCCGGCGGCGACCATGTTCTTGCAGATATAACGCGCCATGTAGGCTCCCGAGCGATCCACCTTGGTCGGATCCTTGCCGGAAAAGGCGCCCCCACCGTGCCGAGCCACGCCGCCGTAGGTGTCGACGATGATCTTGCGACCGGTCAGGCCAGAATCACCCATCGGCCCGCCGATGACGAAACGGCCGGTGGGATTGACGTAATACTGGGTTGCCTCGTCCAGCAGCTCGGCCGGGATGACCGGCTTGATGACGTGCTTGATGATGTCGTCCGTGATCTGCTCGTGTGACACGTCGGGGTGATGTTGGGTCGAGATGAGCACCGTATCGACTCGCACCGGCTTGCCGTGACTGTACTCGACGGTCACCTGGGACTTGCCATCCGGGCGCAGGTAGCCCAGCTTTTTGTCTTTGCGCACTTGCGCCAGGTGCATAGCCAGCTTGTTCGCCAGCGAGATGGACAGCGGCATGTACTCGGGCGTCTCGTTGCAGGCAAAGCCGATCATCATGCCCTGGTCGCCCGCGCCGGTGGCCTCGATATCCGCGTCGGACATTTCGCCCCGCTTGGCTTCCAGGGCTTTGTTCACGCCTATGGCGATGTCTGGCGACTGGTTGTGAATGGACACCATGACCCCACACGTGTCGCCGTCAAAGCCGTACTTGGCGCGCGTATAGCCGATCTTTTTGATGACCTCGCGGGCGACGTCGGCGATCTCTACATACGTCGAGGTGGTGATTTCGCCCATGACGACGATCATGCCGGTCGTCGCCGCACATTCGCACGCCACGCGCGCGTCGGGGTCGTCCTTGATGATGGCGTCCAAAACCGCGTCCGAAATCTGGTCGCAGACTTTGTCTGGATGACCTTCCGTCACCGATTCCGATGTAAAATAAAACTTGGGGGCTGTCATGAAATTGGTAGACACAACACTTGCTCCTTATATAAAATTTTAGTTTGTACGGCTGTTACCACACAGCTTTGCCAAAGGCTTTTATTTTATCACGAATGGCGCGAATTTGAAAGCGCAGAAAGCCGTTTGCTTAAAGCGGGTTAATAAGCTCCCCGTCCTCTCAGCACGACCGGGATGGTCTTGAGGAGGATCTTGATATCCAGGCCCAGGCTTTGATTTTCGAGATACCAGATGTCCAGCAGCGCCATCTCGTCAAACGACACCTCACTGCGGCCCGAAATTTGCCACATGCCGCTGAGGCCCGGAGTAGCTGCCAGGCGCTGGCGATGCCAGTCTTGGTAGCTGGCAACCTCGGCTGGCACCGGCGGGCGTGGCCCAACCATGCTCATCTCGCCGCGCAGCACGTTGATGAGCTGCGGCAGCTCGTCTATGCTGGTACGGCGCAAAAAGCGCCCCACGCGCGTGCAGCGCGGGTCGTCGCGGATCTTGAACAGCGGCCCGTCGGCTTCGTTCAAATCTTGGAGGGTCTTTTGTTCCTCCTCGGCGCCTTGCCGCATGGAGCGGAACTTGTAGCAGGTGAACAGGCGCCCGCCGCGGCCTACCCGTGTCTGCTTGAAGATGATCGGGCCGGGGCTGTCCAGCTTGATGGCCAACGCGGCCAGACCCATCGCTGGCCAGAGCAGCAGGAACATCAAAGCGCTCACGCTCAAGTCAAAGGCGCGCTTGATGAGCAAGTTCCCTCCGTGGATCCTAATGGGCTTGGTGCTGATGAGCGGAATGCCCAGGCTATTATTGACGTCAACGCTGCTAAACGTGAGTTGAAACAGATCAGGCACCAGGCACGCTCGCACGCCTTCCCGCTCGGCCTGGTCGATCAGCTTGACGATCTTGCGATGATAGGTCCATGGCAGGGTGATGATGACGTCTGAAACGTTTTCCGATTTCAAGACTGACGGCAATCGGGCCAGCCCCCCTAGCGCTTTGAGCCGGCCGATGTCGGTGTTGCCTTTTTGCTCGTCGTCGTCGAGAAAGCCGACCACACGGTAGCCCAACTCGGGGCGCGCGGCGATCGTGCGCATCACCATGCGCCCCAGTTCGCCGGCGCCGACGACCAACACGCGGTCTACCCCGATGCCATGCGTCTGCAAGCGCGCCGTGATGAGGTCCAACACCAGGCGAAACAAGCCGATCAAGATAATGATCAGGATGCCGTCGTAAAGATAGATCAAGCGTGAGTAAAAAACCGGCAAAAAGATGTAGGTAACCGTCACCATCACGATGATCGCTGTCGTGGTGCCGTTAGCTATGGCATACACCGTGTCCAGCCACGAGCGCCCGCGCCGCAGCTCGTACACGCCGCCAAGCCGGAACGAGATAAGCAGCAGCAGAGTGAGCACGGCCATAAACGGCAAATAGTTGTTCAGAGGTGTGTCGTAGGCCGGGTCGACCAGGGGGCGGAATAACTGCAGATCGTAGCGAATGATATACGCCAGTGTGAAGGCCAAGTTGACCAGGACGGCATCGCAAGCGATCAAGGCCGCTTTACGCCAACCGAGCGGCAGGGATAACCAACGCTTAATGGCCAGGAGCAAATCTCGATCTCTCAATGAGCTCTCGGCTTTAGGTGGAACACTCTGATCCGAGTCGTTGTTCGTCATGCGTCACTTGGTCATTCGTCACTTGCCGGCCTGCTGTTCCTTGCGCTCACGCGGCGCTCAGGGTTCTGCGATACGCTGCGACCGTCTCTCGCGCAGTGCGTTCCCACGTAAAGCCGGCCGCGTGCGCACGCCCGGCCTCGCTCAAGGCCCGCTGCAGCTCCAGATCGGCCAACACTCTTTGCATCGCTTCGGCCAGGCCCCCCACGTCATCCGGCGCGACAAGCAGCCCGGCCTCCCCGGCGGCTTCCGGCAGTGATGACACATTGGACGTGATGACAGGCGTGCCACAGCCCATGGCCTCTAATACCGGCATGCCAAAACCCTCGTACAAGCTGGGATACACCAACAGCGTTGCAGCATTGTACCACAAAGGCAGTTCTTCTGCACGCACATAACTGGTGAAGTGCACCCACTCGTGCAGCCCCAATCGCTCGACGGCGGCGTAAATCTCGTCATAGAACCAGCCCTTGGCCCCCACGCAGACCAACTGAAATTTCGATTGCGGATTTCGAAGTGCGGATTGCGGATCTTGATTTGCTACTTGAAATTTACTAGTGGATAGTTGCTTCAGCGCTTCCAACAACTTGATGTGATTTTTTCGCGGCTCCAGCGTGCCGACGTGCAGGATGAATTTCTCCGGCAAGCCCTGTTTGCAACGGAAGGCTTCGACCAGTTGCCCCGGCAAAGGTTGGAAGGCTGGGTCGACGCCGGGATAAGCGACGTCGATGCGGCCGGGCGGCAGGCCGTAGAGGCGTGCAACGTCGTCGCGCGTGCTGTGCGAGATGGCGATGACCCGTTCGGCGGCCCGGCACGACAGGCGGGTGAACAGGCGTAGATACGCGGCGTTGGCGCCGTGAAACAATTCGGGAAAGCGCACGAAACTGAGATCGTAGACCGTGACGGCGGTGCGGCAGGGCCTGAGCAACGGCGACACGAACGCCAGGCCGTGCAGCAAATCCACCCCTGCGCGCAGCGCCCAGGCCGGCTGGGCGACTTGCTCCCACAGGATACGCACGCCAGGCTGCTGGGTAGGCCAGCGCGTGGTGCAGGCGCGCAGGCCTTTGACAGCCAAGCTGGTGCCCTTGTTGGCAAAAGCGACAAATTCCATGCCCTCGCCGGCCGCCGGCAGGTGGTGCAGCAGACGCTCGATGTAATGGTGAATGCCGGCGCTGCGGTAAGAGGCAGCGCCAGACAACAGGTGGGCGTTGAGGCCGATGCGGTGCGCCATCGCTAAGCTCTCACTGGTGGCCGTAATGACTCAGCTCAGAGATACACGGAGCGAACACAGAGTTTCACAGAAGATCAAGCTTTACCAGCCGCTCGGCTGTTGGGACAAATTCAACCAACGGATCGGGAGTGCCGCGCACTCCCAGCATGGGGACTATTCAGCCCGTATGCCATTTCAGCAAGTGCTACTCACAATCGGATTGGTTGAGGGGGGACAAGCCGGCTGTGTCGCGGAGCCAACCAACCCGCTGGCTTGTCCCTCCTACTTACTGGCTAGAATCCTTCGAGCATGTTGCCGGCGGCCAAGACGACAAAGCCGATCACAATCAGCCAAAGCGCAAACCCGGACAGGACGGGGATCGAGATGAGGCTGGCGAGCAGGCCAAGCACGGCCAACACGACGGCAACCCAGAACGTGATTTGCTTAGGCGCACTGAGCTTCATAGTTTACCTCCGAGAAAGACTGGTGACCTCCACGGCTCCGTAGCCCTAGGGCTAGTCACTGAAGGTCGTTTTACTCGTCTCGAAAAATCTTGCAATTGGTCATTCAGTACGAGACGAGGGCGTTCGGCTTGGATGTTGTACGTTCCTCGCCGTTCTCTCCCATGGTGTTCAGGGCTAATGCCACTAGTATAGATTAAAACGCTGTACAAGTCAAGCTAGGGAAAGTTGAACCCCCTTGATAAACGCGCCAGGCTATGTTATGATTGGAGCGATGGACGTGATGAAAAGAATGAGGGACCTAGTTCTTAATGGGCCGTTTCCTAATGGCCCGTGTTGGGTGCTGCTGGGCCTAGTGGCCGCCGCCCTGGTGTGGCGGCTGCCTTGGCGTTCGTGGGCGTTCGAGCTGAGCGGCGAAGAAAACACGTTGGCCCAGGCGCGCGGCGTGCTGCAGGTGATGTCCAATGTCACGCGCCAACAGCCATCCACCCGCCCTGACGTGCCGGTAAGACACATCCCCACCAATCGCTATGGCGTCAACACTTTCCTCGAACAAGAGGTCGAGCCGGAAAAGCGCGAGCGCTCGATGCAACTGATCGCCGAGGCGGGGTTTGGCTGGATTCGCCAGGAATTCCCCTGGGCCGATATCGAGATTTCGGCCAAGGGAGATTTCTGGGATCACAAGTGGGAGCACAACGCCTGGGACAAGTACGACCACATCGTCGCATTGGCCGAAAAGTACGATGTCAAAATCATGGCGCGCCTGACCAGCCCGCCGGCTTGGTCGCGCGCCGACGGGCACGCGCGCGGCGCGTTTGCCCCGCCGGACGATTTTGAGGACTATGCCGACTTTGTCGAGGCGGTGGTGCGCCGTTATGGGACTCGCTTGGGAGCGGTGCAAATCTGGAACGAGCCAAATGTCACGCCAGAGTGGGGCGATTGCCCGGCCTGCGGCGTGGACCCCGAGGCCTACACGCGCTTGCTGTGCGCGGCTTACCAACGCGCCAAGTCGGTCGATCCGGACGTGGTGATCGTTTCGGGCGCGTTGGCGCAGACCATCACCCTCAACCGTTTCCCACCGGACGGGGGCATCAACGACATCGTTTTCTTGCAACGCATGTACCAGGCCGGCGCCGGCGAGTGTTTTGACGTGCTGAGCGCCAACGATTATGGCCTGGGTTCTGGCCCAAGCGATCGCCGCATGCGCTTTAACCACGTGAGCTTTGCGCGCCCGGTCTATCTGCGCGATGTGATGGTCAACAACGGCGACACGCACAAGCCGATTTGGATCAGCGAGATGAACTGGAACGCCGTGCCCGGCCCCCTGGCGGAAGATGCCGCGTGGTATCGTTTTGGACAGGTGACGCCCCAGCAGCAGGCCGAATACCTGGTGCGCGCTTACCGCCGCATCGAGCAAGAGTGGCCGTGGGTGGGGGTGGGTTTTACCTGGTTCTTCAAACGCCCGTCCAACGCGGAGAAGGGCCAGTCGTTTTATTACTTTCGCCTCCTCGAGGCGGATTTCACGCCTCTGCCGGCCTACGAGGCGTTCAAGCGCTATGCCAGGGATGGGGCTGGGGACTAGCTTCGCTCGGCGTTTTTGAAAATGACCCTTGATAAACGCCCCGGAATATGTTATGATTGGAGTATAGACCCTAAAGGTTTAGGAAAACCTTTAGGGTCTGGAGGGCATTTTCAGATAGGAGCAAGTTGTATGTATCCAGATAGCGAGATCCTGTTTCCGAGCCGGTGCATCCACCAGTTGTCTGGCCTGCGCGGACCGATTTGGGACGAGTTGATAGACCGTGTCGTCGAGCTGCCGGAGGATCACGAGTGCAGTCTGGCGTTCTCTATGCTGATGATCAAGTTGAGCAGTTGCCTGACGTGCGATCTGGACAGCTATCGCGCCTCGTTGGGCTGTACCACGTGCGCCAAGCGGACCGTCACCGGCTTCAAGGGTTCTGACGAGGTGCTGCGTGAGCGTTTCGAAGAAGAGCGTGAGCAAGTGCGGCAATACCTGAAAGGCGATGCCCATACCTTCAAGACCAAGCGTGGCTCTAAAAGGTAGAAAACGAGCTCACCTGCTTGCATGGTTGAAAACGGTATCCAAATCACGTGAATCGGGCACGTTGGCTTTTGCTCCTCATTCTCATAGTGGCCGCCGGGCTGCGCTTTTACCGGCTCGACGCGCAGAGCTTGTGGAACGACGAAGGCAACTCGGCCCGCCTGTCCGAGCGCACGCTGCAGTCCATCACCGTGGGCACGGCCAGCGATATCCACCCCCCACTGTATTACTACGTCCTGCACTTTTGGCGCGCGCTTTTTGGCCACAGCGAGTTCGCGCTGCGGGCGCTCTCGGTCGCCTGTGGCGTGATCCTGGTCGTGCTGGTTTACCTCCTCGGCGTCCAGTTGTTCGACGAGCCGGCCGCGCTCGCCGCCGCCCTGATCGCTGCCGTCAACCCGTTTCAGATCTACTATTCGCAAGAAGCGCGCATGTACGCCATGCTGGCACTCTTGGCGGCCTTGTCTACGTTTTACGTTTTACGTTTCACGTTTCACGCTTCGGGCTTCCCGCTGCCTCACGCTTCACGCTTTACGCTTTACGCTTTACGTTGTATGCCTTACGTCCTGGCCGCCGCCGCCGGCTTGTACACACAGTACACCTTTGTATTCGTGCTGCTCGTTCACAACGTGATCGTGGCCGCCAGCTTGCTGACCCAGCGGCAGGATCGGCTGCGCCGCGGGATGGCGTGGGCGGGGACGCAAGTGGCCGTCGTGCTCTTGTATTTGCCCTGGCTGCCGGTGGCACTGTCGCGCACGGGCGGGTGGGGGGTTGAGCCGGAACCATACCAGTTGAGCACAGCGCTGATGGACGTGGCGCGTTGGTTTGCTTACGGCCATACCCTGCCGGCGGCGCAGGCCAGGCTGGGCGTAGTGATGATGGTATTGCTGCTCATCGGCCCGTTTTGGCAGGTGAGAAAAGAGAAGCTTGGACAGGCGGCCGCCCTGGCCCTGTGGGCGCTGGCGCCGGCCGCCTTGATGTTCGGCCTGGGCCTGTACCGGACGGCCTATCTCAAGTTCTTGCTCATATCCAGCCCGCCGTTTTGCCTGCTGCTAGCCTGGGGCGCGCTCTGCCACTGGCGAAATGTCCCAGACCTGGTAGATCGTGAATCTCTTCGGTTCTTGCGCATTCTGTCGGCTCTCCTCGTGGTGTTGATGGCCGTGCCGGCCGCCTGGCCCTTGCCCCGTGCGCTGTCGAACTTGTATTTCGACCCGGCCTACGCGCGCGACGATTATCGCGGCATGGCGCAGTTCGTGCGCAGCCTGCAAGATCCTGGCGACGCGTCATTAAGAAATGACGCGGTGCTGCTCATCGCGCCGAACCAGTGGGAGGTGTTCACGTACTATTACCCGGATGCCGAGCGCGTGTACCCGCTGGCACGCCAACGCCCGCCTGACCCAGTGGCGGCCGCGGCCGAGCTGGACGAGATCGCCGCCCGGCACGCCCGCCTGTTCGTGCTGTACTGGGGTGACGGCGAGGCCGACCCGCACCGGGTGTACGAGGCCTGGCTGGGAGCGCACTGCTACAAGGCCGGCGAGCAGTGGTGGGGAAGGGTCCGGCTGGCGATGTATGGCGTGCCGGGACACGATGCGAGCGCCCCAGCCGAGCGCACGGACGTGCGCTATGGCGAGGCGATCGCCCTGGAGGGATATGCCCTGCTCACGCCGCAAGCAGGAGCGGGTGACGTGATTCAAGTGGCCTTGTTCTGGCAGGCAAGCGCGCCGCTGGCGGAGCGCTACAAGGTCTTTGTTCACCTGCTGGACAGCGGCGGGCAACTGGTGGCCCAGGTGGACCGCGAGCCTGGCGCGGATTTGCTGCCAACGACGGTTTGGCAGCCGGGCCAGCTCGTCGTGGACCGTTACGGCGTGTTGCTGCCGGCGCAGGCGGCGGCTGGACGCTACACGCTGCTCGTGGGTCTGTATGGTCTGGATGGCCGGCGGCTGCCCATCACGCGGGGCGGGTCGGGCGACGCGCTCAAACTGGCGGCCGTCGAGCTCAGGTAAGGCGTAAAATCTACTCGAGCGCTCATTACGTTTTACGTTTCACGTTTTATATCATCCCGCGCAGTCCCCGACCGAAGAGGCATGCAGGGCCGCTTGTGGCTAGGGGGAGCTTGTCGAGGGACGTCTTGGGGAGGCTTCCATGCCTGTCGAAGTTCATCTGGGTGACGTGGTGATGCTGCGCAAGGCGCATCCCTGCGGCGGTTACGAGTGGACGGTGGTGCGCCTGGGCGCCGACATCGGCCTGGTGTGCACGACGTGTGGACGGCGTGTCCTGCTGCCGCGCCGCGAGTTCGAAAAGCGACTCAAAAAGTTTGTCAGCCGCTCGATCCCCCCGCCTGAAACCTTAAACCTTAAACCTGAAACCTGAAACCTCACAAGTGTGGTAAAATATGGGCATGAGTGCGAGCATAGTACACGTGGCGTACAGGAGTCTCGATGGCTACAGCCGATACTCAAGATGAAGCTCTGGCGTGCCAGGCCAGGGTGTTCAAGGCCGTCGCACAGATCGGTCTGCGCCTGGCAAGTATTCGCACCCTGCGGCAGTTGTTGGCCGAGAGCGTCGAGTTGATCTGCGACATGCTTGATTTTAAACAGGCCGTGATCTATTTGCTGGAGGACGCACCATTAAGAAATAGTGTGCCGTTAAAAAGTGGCGCGCAGCGCCTCGTGGCACACGCCGGCCGTGGACAGGCCGGGCGCGGCGAGTGGCTGGCGCTGGACGAGCAGTCTGCACTCGGGCAGGCTCTGAGCCGGCGAGAGACCGTGTGTACCCCCATCCCTCCGGCCGGCGACGATCAGCCCGCTTGGGTCGAAGTGGCACTGCCTCTGATGTCCGAGAAAACCGTCGGCGTCATGGCGCTCTATTCCGAGCGATCCGGCTTTAGCCAGGACGAGTTGGCCGCCTACGAGCTTTTGGCCAGTTGCCTGGCAGCCGCCATTTACAACGCGCAAACGCACATCAACGACGCGCGAGTGCTGGCCAACGCCGAGCGACGCGCCAAGCTGCTGGAGGCGACGATCCTGGTCGGGCGCGATGTGGCCTCGAGCGTGGACGTGGTCTCGATCATGGATCTCGATCCGCTGCTGAGCCGTATCGTCGATACCATCTGCATGGTGTATGACTTTTACTACGCGGCGGTTTTCCTGGTCGATACCAAGATGCAGCGCTGGGCCGTGCTGCGGGCCGGCTACGGCGAGGCCGGCAAAAAGATGTTCGAATCAGGTTATCTGCTCGAAATTGACGATCATTCGATGGTGGGTTGGTGCATCAAGCACAAGCAGGCCCGCATCGCGCTCGACGTGGGCCTGGATGCGGTGCGTTTCGACAATCCTTATTTGCCCCTGACGCGTTCTGAAATGGCCTTGCCGTTGATCGTGGGCGACGAGGTCATCGGCGCGCTGAGCGTCCAGAGCACCCAGGAGTCAGCCTTTGACGAGAATGATATCAATACCCTGCAAATCCTGGCCGACCAACTGGCGACGAGCATCAACAACGCGCGCTTGTTGAGCGATTTGCGCGAGGCCAACCGCGAGCTGCTGCGCACCAAGACCTTTGAGGCGATTGCCCAGGCGACCGGGGAGACCATTCATTGGGTGGGCAACAAGGCCGCTCCAATCCCGGGCTGCGTCTCGCGTACCCGCGAAGACGTGGCACGCTTTGTCTACATAGCCGATGCGCTGCGCCAAGAAGCGCCCGAGGCGCTGCGCCAACACCTGTTCGCCCAGCTCATCGCCGAGGCGGCCGCCACACTCGACGAGCAGTCGCCCGCCGGCCGCCAGTTGCTCGACGAGCTGCAAGACCTGCCCTTGAAAAAGGCGCGCCGCTTGCTGAATATGGAATCGATCCTGGAGGACCTGGACATCATCAAGCTCAGCGCCGAGACGATCTTGGCTATCAAGGAGAACATGATCGGCCCGGCGCGCGAGACGCACCGGCGCCGGCTGCGCATTGACGAGCTGCTCGAAAAGACGGTGACTTCGATGGCCATCCCTGACCACATCCACCTCAAGCAGAACTATGCGCCCGATTTGGCCTACGTGGTGGCCGACCCACGCCAGTTGGAAAGTGTTTTCAATAACCTGCTCAAGAACGCGATCGAGGCGATGGATGGACGGCCTGAGCCGCGCTTGACCATCACGGCTGCCCCGGCCGAAATGCCTGGCTATGTGGCGGTAAGCATTACGGATACCGGCTGCGGCATTCCCAAGCCGGACATGGACCGGATATGGATGTCGTTTTACACGACCAAGGGCGACCGCGGCGGCACCGGCCTGGGCTTGTCGTCGTGCTTGCAGATCATCAACCAGATGGAAGGCAAGATCCAGGTCGAAAGCGAGCTCAATGTGGGCACGACCTTTAGTGTGTTGCTGCCAACGCTGGTGGAAGGCTAGGCCCGATCCTATCAAGGGGTGTAGAGAATATGGAAAAAACGACGCGAATACTGCTAGTTGACGATGAAAGGCCGGTGCGGCGCAGCATGGAAAAGACCTTCCTGCGCGCCGACTTTGAGGTGGATACTGCCGGCGATGTCACAGAGGGTCTGGCGCTGTTCAAAGCCGAGTTGGAGGGCGAGCAGCCCTTCGACATCGCGGTGCTGGACTTGAACATGCCCAACTTTGACGGCGTGGAATCGCCCGATGCCGGTTTCGATTTGCTCCAAAAACTGCTTGAAACCCAGCCGGAGCTCCCGGTGATTGTGTTGACCGCCTTTGATACCGTGTCAAAGGCCAAGGTCGCTATCACGGCCGGCGCCCGCGATTACTTTGTCAAGGGACGCGAGGAAGGATTGGTGAAGCTCGTGCGCAAAACTTTGAATTTAGGAGATGAATGATGCCATCTGAACTCTCTGCTCAGGAACGCCTCGAACGCCAAGCCAGGTTGTTGGAGGCGGCCGCCAAGGTGGGCCAGGCCGTCACCTCGCTGCTCGACCTGGACGAACTGTTTAGTCAAGTGGTCGATATCATCTGCGACGCCTATGGTTTTTATTACGCCGGCGTCTTTTTGCTCGATCCTCACCAACCGGGCTGGGCCGTGCTGCGCACCGGGCGCGGCGAGGCCGGGCGTAAGATGGTCGACTTGGGACACAAGCTTCAAGTGGGCGATACGTCGATGATCGGCTGGTGCATCCATCACCAGCAGGCTCGCATCGCGCTCGACGTGGGCCAGGACGCCGTGCGCTTCGAGAACCCGCATTTGCCCGATACCCGCTCCGAGATGGCGCTGCCGCTCATCGTGGGCGCTGAAGCGATCGGCGCGCTGACGGTGCAGTCGGTCGAAGAAGCCGCCTTCAGTGAGATGGATATCACCTCCCTGCAGGCCATGGCCAACCACCTGGCGGTGGCCATCCAGAACGCACAGACCCATTCCCAGGCGCGGCGGCGCGCCCGCCTGCTGGAAACGGCGGCCCAGGTGGGCAGCACACTGACTTCGATCCTCGACCTCGACGTGCTGCTGCCCAGGACAGTTGACCTGGTGTGTGCCGCCTACGACTTTTATTACGCCGGCATCTTTTTGGTCGACCAAGATCGCACATGGGCGCTGCTGCGCGCCGGCCATGGCGAACCGGGACGGGTGATGCTGGCCCTGGGCCACAAGCTGGAAATCGCCGACAAGTCCATGATCGGCTGGTGCATCAACCACAAGCAGGCCCGCATCGCCCTCGACGTGGGCCAGGACGCCGTGCGCTTCAACAACCCCCACACCCCCAAAACACGCTCCGAGATGGCCTTGCCCCTGATCGTGGGCAGCGATGCGATTGGCGCGGTGACCATCCAAAGCGCGCAAATGGCGGCCTTTAGCGCGGACGACATCACCTCATTGCAAGCCATGGCCGACCACCTGGCGGTCGCCATCCACAACGCCCACTTGCTGGTCGAGCTGGAAAAAGCCCACCATGAGCTGGTGCGCACCAAGACTTTTGAGGCGATCGCCTCGGCCACCGGCGAGGCCATCCACTGGATCGGCAACAAGGCCTTGCCCATCGTCACCACGGTTGAACGCCTGCGAAGCGACGTGGCCCAGTTCGCGCTCCTGGCCGGCGACACGGTCCGCTCGGCTCCCCCTGCCTTACAGGAACAAGCGATGGCACAATTGGTCAACGACTTTGCCGACAAATTCGCCGGCTTTGCGCCCGAAGCGCGCCAGGCCGTGGACAGCTTGAAACAGATGCCGCTCAAACGCGCTCGCCGCTTACTGAACCCCGAATCGGTCAACGAGGACCTGGCCCTGGTTGATGAAGGCGCGCGCCTGATCGTGGCGGTTAAAGAAGGGTTGATCGGCCCCACCCGCGAACACAGACCACGCCCGGCGATCATCCAGGATGTTGTCAAGGACACAGTGACTAGGCTGGTTATCCCGCCCAACATCGTCAGATACCAGGTGTCGTCCCATGCGCCGATGGCGATCATGGATACCACCCAGATGGGCCGCGTGTTTACTAACTTGCTCAAGAACGCACTCGAGGCAATGGAGGGCCGCCCAGAGCAGCGCATCACACTGAGCGTGCTGCCGGCCGAAGAGCGCGGCTTTGTCAAGGTGATGCTGGCCGACACGGGCTGCGGTATCCCACCCGAGGACCTGGACAAGATCTGGGTCGTCTTTTACACCACCAAGGATAGCAAGGTGCACCCGGGCCTGGGCCTGGCCGCCTGCCTCCAGGTCGTTGAGCAAATGGATGGCCAGATCTCGGTCAAGAGCCAGCCTGGCACCGGGACGGTCTTTACCATCTTGCTGCCGGCAGCCGACAAGGGCAAGGCGGCGCTGCCGCCCGGAGATAAAGCCGTGTTGCTAGTAGATGACGATGACGAGTGGCGGCGCTTTGCGCAGGCGGCTTTGGAAGGGGCCGGCTACCGCGTGCGAGCGACGACGGATTTGCAGGGCGTGGACCCGGCTGGCTTTGACCGTATCCTCGTCGAGCAAAGCCTGGAATGCGTTGAGGTGATGGACGTCTTGCAGGCCTTGCGCCAGGCCGGCGTGC
The DNA here is from genome assembly GCA_016931085.1 of Thermoflexales bacterium. Next base: position 1,128 of record JAFGFO010000383.1, on the reverse strand, counting down.
GGGAGCGCGTCGTGGTGCTCAGCTCGAGCCTGGTCGTCGAGCAGACGACTGACCTGCTCCAGGCCGGCGTCTCAGACGTGGCCCTCAAGCCCTACACCGTCGAGGAACTGGCCAGGCTGGTGTGATCTGAATTAACAATTAACAATTAATAATTAATAATTAACAATTAAAATGCTTCGCCCCAAACTAACCTGGTGTGTCTTCCTGCTCCTGTGGGCGGCTGGCCTGCTGGCCGTGGGACTGAGCTGGCCGGCCCCGGTTACCGTCAGCAGTGCCGCGCTCACCCCGGGTGATGCTATACCCGCCCGCCTGGGTCACCTGGCCCCTCCCACCGGCACGGCTGTCTATAGCTTTTGCGCCTACTTGCCTTTTATCTCGACATCGCCCGATGTGTGCGCCCCAATCGAGGGCGCCACGTATGACTCGTTGCAGGTGAGAGACTGGGTGAGTGCTACACGGCCGGTTGAGGAGCACGGTGACGTCAACCTGGCCCTGCGCTCTTACACCCCCACCCAGGCCTTCCTGGGCCTGGTCGATATTGGGGGCGATACCGACCCGCGCGCGCCGCAGTTGGCCGGGCTTTTTGAGCCGGCGCGTTTGCCTACGTTTACGGCCGCTTACCGGGTCCACAATTGGGAATGGGGCTGCAACTGCCGGGGGGATCCGATTGACGACTGGGACGTGACCCTGATCGACGTGGCTGCCTCACCTGGCGGGCCTGTCCACGTGCCCGATTCCGGCTACACCATCGGCCAGGGTTACGAGGTGTTGGTCTTGTACGCCACGCCCGAGCGCCTGACGCTCAAGTACACGGGCGAAGACAACGTGATAGAGGGTTACACCCTCCACCTGGAAGGCGTGTGCACAGACCCTAACCTGTTAGCGCTTTACCAGGCATTGGACAACGCCGGCCGCCACGAGTTGCCCGCCCTGCGCCCTGGCCAGGCCTTGGGCCGCGCGCGCGGCGCCCAGTTTGGCGTGGCGATCCGCGACGCGGGCGCTTTTCTGGATCCGCGCTCGCGTAAAGATTGGTGGCACGGGTACTAGCAGGCTGTCGGAGAGAGCGTTTTGTAGGGCGGCTTTCTACGCCAAAGGCGTCCTGCGGATAGCCGCCGCGCCTGTGGCACG
>JAFGFO010000382.1 GCA_016931085.1 Thermoflexales bacterium | reverse complement strand
TAAGGCCAACTGGGGTGAGACTCCAGAACTCGATGAACGGCCTGCGCGGTCTGCTTGGGCTGCGGTATGCCCTGGCCTTTGAGCACCCAAAACAGCGCAAACTCGCCCGGCGCAAGATCACTGGCGATCTGCTCCTCTTGGGCTGTCAAAGCCTGGTCAACCTTGCCCTGGACTTGGGCCAGCGCCACCTCGACGCTGATCTGCCGCTCGCGCAAGAGCCGGATGATGGTCTCCACTTGCTCGCCAATTGAGATGAGGTATGGCTGCTCGTCTTGATACTGCTCAATGTGCAAAACCAGGCTGTGGTACAGGTTGGTGACCTTGACGCGGTCGCTGACGTTGTCGGCCCGTATGACGTTGGCAAGGTCGCGACTGATGGGATACAGCGGCAGCGTGCCCAGGTGCCCCATGACGGTGACGTTTTGGCGGATGAGCGCGTCTGTCTTTTTCAGCAGGTCACGCTGAGCACGGCGCTTGGCAGCTTCGGGGTCAAAGTAGTTGTAAACCACCTGGTAGACCTGGACAATAAGAGCATAATCGTCCAGGTAATCGCGCAAGAACGGATCGGGCGAAAGAACCTCGTAAGCGGTTTGGAGTTCTTGGAACAGCTTGACAAACGCCTCGCGCTTGCCCTGGTCAAAGAAATGGTCGATGATGCGCGCCGGGCGGTCACCGGTCGTCGAGAGATCGACCACCGCCAGCATGGCCTGGATGGAAGTGAGCAGGTCGGCAAAGCGAGCGCGCAGCTTGTCCAGGTCAATCAATCCCGTCGAGACAGTCGCCGCATCGAACGCCAGGGCACGTTGCAGGTTTTCAAAGATGCCCAGGTAATCCACAATCAGGCCCGATTTTTTGCCTGGAAAGGGCCGGTTGACGCGAGCGATAGCTTGCAGTGCGTAAAAATGCTTGTTAAACACGGTGCGTGTTTGGCGTCGGCTAGAAGCATGGGTTAGGTGGCGGATATTAGGCCACATTCGCAGGTATTGGTAACAGCAAAACTTTTATAAGCGTTGAGCCCATTCAGCTAATCCAATGGACACTGCTTCGCTCGCCCATTTGTGAAATTCTTCAACTAGGCCACCACGTCGGCCGCTGTCCTGATAGGAAAAGTAGAAAGGTTCGCGACAGATGCAGCGTGTCTCTCTGATCTGAGGCTCGATTTCTTCATCAGCCTCTGTTTCTGAGTATACCTCTCCAAGCTGAGGTTCAATTTCTTCGTTACCCCCTGTTTCTGAGTATACCTCTCCAAGCTGAGGTTCAATTTCTTCGTTACCCCCTGTTTCTAGTCTGCTTTCAGGGAAACGGATGAAAGCAGAGCAAACCATAACGCCGCGATTAACCTTGCCTAGATAATGAAACGAAAAAACTATGTGTGCCATTTTCCCATCAAATTTATCCCATAGGAGCAATCGTACCCACCTTCGATAGCTCGTAAGATTAGCCCAATAATCTAACTTATTAGCTGTTTGTACAATTTCGTTATAATACCAATAATCATTTGCCGCCTTGTTGGAGGATACATGTATAACCAGAGGGGCGGGTTGAACATCCGCAACCTTGTGTTGAAGTTCTTTAGCCACACCTACCAAAAAAAGGCGGGCCTCTCGGTATAATTGGCCAGCGAGTTCTTCAACCCCTTTGTATGCTTTTTCTGTTGCACGTCGGCGCATCTTGTACAAGCCGACTAGATCATCGACTACCTTTGACAGAGTTGATTCAGTCTGTAATACATCTTCGGATAATTCCAAGGCTCGTGCAAATGACCGTTTAGCATTTTGTCCAAAGAGCATTACTAGAGATTTTAAATCTCCTGCGTCGGCAGCTTCCAGTGCCACAATATATTCGCTACGTTGGTCGCGGTTGATAATCAAAGGAAACCACCCTGCTTGCAAGAATACTAAAGTAGCAAGCGCACGTGCTACACGACCATTGCCATCTTGAAAGGGGTGAATTTGTGTAAAGCGGTGATGTATCCAAGCGGCACGTATTTCTGGAGAAACATCTTGATTAGACTGAAAGAGATGAACTAAACGCTCCATTTCGCCAGTAACTTGTAAGGGAGGACAATATTCGTGTATCAAACCATCAGGACGGTTGGGGTTGTTCGGCAATTTTTTCCATTCTCCATATAACATGTTGAAATGCACTGGATTCCCAAACATATCTATTCCCTCAACTTGTCTTTGACTCTGTGTAATCGTTTGATGCAACTGGCGAATATAGCTGATTGTTAAAGGCTGGCGACTACTCACAAAATCAAAGAGCCCCTCTAGGGTGATGCGATGATCTTGCAGAATATTTACCAACTCTGCTGCTGGACGATCTGTGGTTCCATGGGGGATCAATGCTGCATCAATTCCTTGTTCAATTAGTAGTTGAGTAACCCCCCTGTCTATCGTGTATAAACGTTCCAGAATCCCAGTTTCGATGGACCACTCACGCAGTAGACGTTCGTTAAATTCCTTTACAGCTCTAGATTCTTTGAGTTGGCTATGTTGTTCTGCCCATACTGATGCCAAAGAATACAATTCTGGATTGCACATAGAATTCCAGTCCTCTGGCAAATCCGTAATAGGACTCCATTTGTATCCAATTTTGGCTGATTCATCATTGCTCATACTTGTATCTCCTTCATTTATGGTGACCAGCCCAACGACCGACTATAAGCTCGGATAGGGCATGTCTGTGAGAAGCAAGATTACACGTTTTTGCATCTGTCTCCATTATACTTCCAGGCGGGCTTTTTGCAAAGCATGGTTGTGATGGGCATTCGTAGCAATACTATAGTTCTCGCTACCTCTACATATAGGTATGTCAATGTGACACTATACCCACATATAGGGGTCACTTCGTGGGGTTGATTTTGCCAAGCACTTGATCAACACCCGTATTGCTCCACCAATTCGGTCCGCCATCGTCTATGCCCCCCCGGTGTCGGCGTGACCAGTGAAGCCTGGGGGGTGGCAGTGCCGTCGCGCCGCCACCTGGTCATCATATCAGGATATGAGGCCACTACACCAGCCCAGATCACACCCGCCCTGATCTCACTATGCGTCACCATCGCCCGCAGTGTAATGTATCCACCCATCGAATGTCCCCACATGCCAATTCGACCGGGATCAGCATCAGCATAGCGCTTGATGGCTGCTACGGCGTTCAGCACATCGATCGTGTAATCAGGCGAGCCATAGCTGCCCCCGGTTTCCCCTTCCGAGCTGCCGTGACCTCGATAATCTGGCCGGAAGACAATATAGCCGTTGCGTGCAAAGCCATCCACATACGCCACATAGCGCTCGGTGGTCCGATACTGCTCGGGCGGAATGTAGCCGTGATTGAACACAATCGCTGGCCAGCCGCTGGGCGGCTTCTCACCCCACGGCACCGTCAGCAGCGCGAATATCTTGAATCCCTCCGAGCGATAAGAAGCAATGTAACGCGCATAGTTCGAGCCGGGAGCCAGCGTTTCCTCTATCACGATCTCACTGCCGGAGTAATCTTGCTGGCGCAACCACTGTATTGACAGCGGATGGACCGGTGTCGGCGTTGGCATGGACGTGGACGTACTTGTCGGCGTGGCTGTCGGTGTAGAACTCGGTGTAGGCGTGGGGGTAAGTGTGGATGGAACAAACGTAGATGTAGCCGTAGCCACCAACTTGGTGCTGGTTGCTTCCAACACCGGTGACGGGCCAGGACCGCCATCACACGCGGCCAACAGCAAGGTCAAAGCAAAGATTATAGGCTTGATTCGTAGCATCTTTTTATCTCAGCTCAACCTGACGTCTTCGGCAGGGCACCTTGCAGCAGGTCAAAGATCGGTTCTAGCCCCTCGATGCCTGCTTTGCGTATCAATTCCAGGTCACGCAGTGCATCACCTACGACGCCCGCCGCCGAGGTGATTTCCAGCGCCCGGCGATATTCCTCTAATGCCGGGGCAAGCAACTCGGCGCGATGGCTTGCATCGACCCAGCGCGGGTTGCAGACAGATTGGCCTACAAGTGCTGTTGCTCGAGCGTACCTCAGCTCGTATAGATTCGACGCTTTACCCAGTAGAACCTGGCAACGACTGATTACGTCCTCAAAGGTACTCCCGGCAGATGAATCATGCTGCTGCAAAAGTACCATGCCCAATATCAGGGCTGCCCGGAAACCTGTTTCAGCCATATCCAAACCGAGAGCTCGGACACAATACTTGTGAGCCTGGTTAAGCTCTCCCATCGCTAACTGTGTCTCACCCAGTTCTACCAGGCAGTAGGCTTCTCCAACACGATAACCTATCTGGCGGGCAATTGACAGAGCCTCCTGGTGAACAGGAATGGATCGTTCCGCGTGACCCAGGTCGCGATAATAATTACCCAGATTCCCTAGACCCCGCTCTTCCGCTGCACGGTCGCCTGTCTCGCGAGCAATCCGCACAGCTTCTTCGCAGAGTCTGACTGCCTGCTCAATTTGTCCCAACGCCCGATAGGTCTTGCTCAAACTACCAAGTCGGGTGCCCTCCTCACGACGTTCATTGATCGCACGAGCAATAGCAAGTGATTGTTCGTAGAACTCAATAGCGCGCTCAATCTGTCCCAGGCCAAGATAAGCGTTACCCAGAGAACCGAGGTTGTATCCTTCCCACTGCCGGTTACCTACTTCGCGAGCTATCGCCAGAGATTTCTCGTAGAGCTCAATCGCTTGATCAAACTGTCGCAAGGTACGATAGGTGCGTCCTAGACGACCGAGTTGGATACCTTCTCCCTTACGATCACCGACTTTGCGAGCGATGGCAAGCGATTCTTTGCAAAATGTGAGACCGCAGTCGAACTGCCCTAGACTGCGGCAAGCACTGCCCATGTTGCCAAGCAATTGTCCCTCGGCAACATGATTGCCCAGTTCGCGGACAAGAGACAAAGCCTGCTCGTAGATCTTGAGCGACTGCTCAAATTGTCCCAGAGCACGCCAAGCATTGCCCAAATCGCTCAGGTTTTCTGCTTGCAGCGCAGGCTCCGTCAATTTACCAGTGAGATGCTCTCGCATCTCGACTAGCCGAGCATAGTGCCCCCATAAATACAAGTAGCTATTGCCAATTGGCTCTAATACCCGGCAAGCTCCTCCATAGTCCTCTGCCCGGACATGGTGTTCGAACTCGGCCAGCTGGGGAGCCAAATCCCCTATCGTCTTCCACTCACTCTCAGGTTTACGGATGCTGGCGTAGAAATCGGCCACACGCAGTTCCATGTTGCGCCGGGTGTAACTTGGGGGGTTCTCTATCTCCGTATCTACCTCTCCCAGCAAATGTCGATACGCATACTCGCGGTCAAGCGGGTGCAGACTGTATTCACCAGTGACACGGTTTGCGCTGACAAAGTAACCGCTGACCAAGTGCCGCAGGCAGAAGCGCACATCCAGGCCGGGATACCAAGGATGCAGTAGATAAGCAATGGCAGTTTCTTCTGCCGGACAGTTAAAGATGGCCAATGCCTCTATCACACGTCGCTCATTTTCACCCAGTCGTCGATGGCTGGCGGCCACCAGGCTTTCTACGACTTGCCCGCCAAAGAGGTCCCGGTCTGCTAGCAAATGCGACAAACTGGCCGTAGGATCAGCCTGCAGAATGCCAGCAATGATCTCAAGCGCACGGGGAATACCACCCGTGAGCTGAACCGCTTGGCGCAGGTCATCTTCCAGCGCATCGCGCAGGCCCAGCTCAGTCTGAGGGTCAAGCTCGCGCAACAAGGCGATCGCCTCGTTTTCAGGCAGCCCTTCACGCAGAGGGATACTGCGGGCATTACGCAGCGCAGCCGGGACAACCTGAACATGCTCACGCGAGGTAGCAATCAGCCGCGCACCACCAGGCTGGGTCAAGCATCGTTCTACAAACAACCGCAAGCCTTCGTCCGCAATGGTGCCATCCGGAGCCAGACGGTCTTCCAGGTTATCCAGCAGAATGAGATAAAGTCCATCTTGCATGGTTTCCAACAGATATTCAACCTTGGCCACCAAGGGGATCTCGCCGCTCGCCCAGCGTGCCGCCAACTTGCCGGCCACCGGTTCGCCCAGCATGCGGCCCACGTCGGCATAGATGCGTTCCAGGCTGAGGCCCGTGCTGCGGGCGCTGAGATAGAGAATGCCATCCACTACCAGCTCTGTACCTTGGCCGGAAGTCGGCAGAACGCCTCGCTCCAGGTCGGCCAGGACGCGGCTGACCAGGGCGGTCTTACCCATCCCACCACGCCCGACGATGCTGATCAGCCGCACGTTCTCTTGGCCCAGATGCGTGCAGAGTTCACCTGTCTCACGAACACGGTCTTTGAAGGTATGAGTCATGTCCAACGGACGCAGGTTGACCACCCGTTGACGAGCGCGAAGCTGGCGACGGACCTGGTCAGCTTGATCGCGTCTGACGCGCAAGTCATCCATGCGGTCGTCCAGGTAGACCTGTGCCCAGTCCACATCCGGGCGCAAACGTTGGCCAATTTCCAGCAGCGCTGGGATACGGCCATGGCGCTCCAGATCAGCAAGCAGTTCACGAGCCTTGTCCGCTTTGCCTCCTGGAGGCAAGCTTTCGTAATCCACGCCCAGGTCAAAGCACAGCGTGCGCAGTTCGCCCTCGCTATAGTGGTCGACGAGGAGTTGGCGCAGTTGGGATAGTTCTATAGACATGCCTGTGTCATGGGTCACTCTACCCTCACCTCGTCACCCAGCCCCAGCTCGCGTAGAGCCATCTTGGTCTCTTCGATCTTCTGCTCAGTCAGGCCCCCCTCGGGCGAGATCTCGACGCTCACGGTCAATCTCAGCCCCTTGCCCGTCGCGAATCTGGCCAGTACCTTGGTGTAGAAATTCATCCACTTTTGCGACGGAATCTCACCAGTCCAGGCCAGCCTGCTCGCGCCCGCCGGCGATGGCGGCTGCGGCATTGGCGGCGGCGCCGGCTTGCCCTCCCGTACAATAGCAAGGTTAGCCATGCCGCTGATGCCCCCCACCCGCGCCGTGACGACGAAATTGCCCTCGTCCTCACCCGCCAACAAGACACCCTGCCTGTCCACGACACCGCCGGTGGCGGTCCAGGCGATCTCCTCCCCTATGACTATCTCGCGGCCGTGCTGGTCCAAGCCCTGCACCGCAAACGTCTGCTTTTTGCCCGGTTCGATCCGCGCTTGCTGCGGAGAGAGAACCAACGCCGCCAACCTGGGCGGCTCAATGTGCTTCTTGGCCTCCTCGGCCGTGATGATAAATACGTCCTCGGAAATCTCGACGTCGGCCGGGTTCATAGCCGTTTCGTACACAAAAGGCTGATAGCCGCCACCAGCCGTCTTGCCCACGTAAGCGATGCGGCCCTCGGCTACCCCACGCGCCAAGGTCTCTTTGATCGCGTCAGCATTGAGCAAGCGAGGAAACTGGGGCGAAGCAAAGAACGCATCGCGCACAGACCGCGTACTCCATTCGACAAAGGCCGGCGGCCAGTTGCGCACCAGGAAATTCGGGCTGATACTGTCTTCCACGTCGCCCTCGTTGCGCAGCCGGTTGAGGATGAGCGCGACCAATGTATCGGCCGCGCTGGAATGAACCAGGCCAAGGTCGATGGTGCGCAGGACATTGTCCTTTCCAAGCAGCGCGAGCGTCTTGTACGAGCGCCAGACGCTTTCCTTCAAATCGCGCTCGGCCTTTTTGAGGCTTTCGGCCAGTTGACGCTGCTGAGCTTCGTCGAGCTGGTCGCTGTCCTGGTCTCGAATGTCCTCCCAGGCGATAACTTTGCGGGCTTCTTCCCGCAGCGGCGCGTCGTCTTCGGCAACTGCCCAGACGAGCGCACTCTTGAACGTGCGGCCTGACGTGCCGTACTCTCGCGTCATCGCCTCGATAAGCGGGAGCGTCTTTTTGTCTTGCATCGAATGGTCGGGAGCGAGCACAACCAGGGTGAGGGCCGCTCGATCTGTGACCTGGCTACTCTGCTCCGGGAAATAGACCCGCGTGACGCCGCTGGCGCCGGCCGCAAAGACCTTTTGAATCTCGGCCCGCACCCGCTCGTCAATCTTGGTCTCCTGCACGCTGGCGCGGCGATCGGCCAGCAACTTGTTCAGATTGGGCGACAGGCTAAAACGATAGCGATTGCGTTCGACCAACAGATAGTAGCATGCCGAACCAAGCGACTCCAAAGCGGTTTCGACATTGCCGATATCCAGCTCAGGCTCGGCCACGGCCAGGCGCACCTCCGGCAAGGTCGCCTCGGCTTTCAGCATCCCGCCGTTAGACTCGAAAAAGATGGTTGTCGCCGCTTTGCAGTGCAGGCGCGTCTTTCTGATCGCCTCTTCAGCCTCGCTGTCCAGACGGATCGCGTGCGATTCCTTCTTGCCGCAGATATCGGTTGTCACTGCCCCTTCCAGCTTGGCTTCACCCAACTGCTCAAAGACGGCCGCTCGGAAGAGCGGATCATCCAGCGGCGCAGTCCCCAAGCCAATCAGGGGATCGCGATGCGCGCCTTTGAATCCAGCCTGGTATGCTCTCGATACCCACAGAGCCAGCAGCCGCAAGACGCCGCGCGTCTGCTGAAAGCGCGGCAGCGATTGCCACTTGCGCTCAAACACCGACAGCACCACCGGATGGAAAGGATAAGTGGCCGCGAACGCTTCACGGCCGGTGTCGATCGGGAACCAGCCTGGAATCTGCTGGCGGTGCGCGACGATCCACTGCGCGTATTCGCTGCACGTTTCGAGCGCGTCCCGGTTCAACAAGATTCGACCGTCCTGGTTCACGGCCTGCGGATCCCACTCGAACAGCCGGCGGCGGATGATCTCGGCCGTCTCGGCCTCGGCCGCCATGATCACCGCCTTGCCCAGGCGGTCCAAAAGCATCTTGAAGCGGTGATAGTCAGCGTGGTCGTCGGCCGCCATCTGAAGCTCTGAAGCGGGTATCGAGACGACCAACGCAATCCCGTCTTGGCCGCGCGCTGTCTCGGACAGGTTCTGCAAAAAGTTGTACAGTTGCGTGGACAGGCCGCTCTTGCGATTCCGGCTGACGTAATTCATCAGCTCGTCTATCAGGATCAGGCACGGCTTGTCCTTGGGCAGAAAAGCCCGAATGACGTCACCCGCCGGGGCCTCCAAGTTCTGCTCGTGTTGGCTCACATGGACAAAGCCGGCCGCCCCGCCCAGTTGGAACGCGATTTCGCCCCACGGGGTTTTGCGCAAGGGTGTGCCGTCGCTGCCGCCGCGACCGGTGATCGAGTCAAATTCAGTGCCGACAAACACGGCTGTGGCAGCGTGCGGCACGCTGGCCACGCCAGCCCTGGCCAGCAGATTGTCCACGCCCACCCATCGGTTGGAGCTGGGGCCATTCTTGGCCAGGTGGTACAACAGCGTCAGGGCGTGTGTCTTGCCGCCGCCAAAGGCTGTCGCCATGTTGAAAACGGCCGACGTTTCGGTCCTTTCTCCGCTGAGTCTACGGATGACCTCGGCCGCCAGGCCGGTGAGATTTTGGGTCAGGTACGTGCGCTCGAAAAAACGTTCGGGCTTTTGGTAATCGTCGGGGGCACGCCCGTCGCGCACCTGGTCGAGGTGCACGGCAAACTCGGACGCGTCCAGCGGCTTGCCTTCGCGCAAGTCCTCGCGGGGAAAGACGACTTTGTACCAAGGTTTGAGTGCCATTCTGGATCTCCTATATCACCTGGAACGTTCCAGTGTTAGTCTCAAGCTGCCACCATTTGAAGAAACCGTACGGGAATGTGGCCGACTCATCACGGCTGCCAACCACAACCAGGGTTTCGCCTTCCAACTTGACGCGCTCTTCAAGGCTCATCGCGCTGATCACCTCTTGGCAGAGGAAACGAATCAAAGCTGAAGATTGATCGGGGCTGCGGCGATAGCAAAACACGATGCGCAGGTCGGCTCGCACGCACAAGACTTTCCAGAGCGAGTAAGCAATGCGGTCGTCATCGCGGCTGTTTTCCAGTTCCATCACGGCTACCGGGAACTGCCAACGTCTCTGTTCTTGAGCAAAGGCCATAACGTCCATCGATAGGTACTCGTGGCGAGACTCTGGGAACAGATCCAATGGGTGTCCTTTAGCCGCGACCTGCCAGCCCATTGCCCTACAGGCTGTCACCACCACATCGGTCAAGGCCCGCGTCCAGTCGCCGAGGTGTCCGCGCAGCGCAGCATCACGCAAAGAATCGGCGTTTTTGTGATGCTGCACCGTTTGCCACAGCACTTGCTGCCACGGTTCACCTATTGATTCCCTCATAAGAATCCCTAGCTTGTGCCAGAAAAGTTAGTGACTGTGTGAATTGATAATCCTTGTTGAACACGTTATTCTATCTTGCTCAGGCGTACATTGAGTAATCCAGCAAGCCGTTCACGGATAATCTCCTCCCGAGCCTCTAAGAACTGGGGGTATTTTTCAAAAGACAAATCGACATCGGGAATCAAGTGTTGCTGTCGATATGAGGCAACTTGCTGGGGCGTTGGGCATTCACTCTTCAGCCAGGCCTCAAACTCTTGATCTGACTTTGCCTGATTAGCAGATCCTTGAAGTAATTGCAAGTTAGCTAGTATTACAACGAGACTTGTCATTCTGAGGCCGTAGGCCGAAGAATCTCAGCCGTGTAACAGCGAATTACACCTGGAAAACAGAG